>NZ_JANIJZ010000004.1:0-208736 GCF_024580675.1 Brevibacterium sp. 50QC2O2 | reverse complement strand
CAACGGAAGACTCGAGCACCTCCGAGGCTCCGCCCTCGGCTTCCGGAACCTGACCAACTACGTTGCACGCAGCCTCCTGGAAGCAGGGGGATTCAGACCCCAACTACACTCCCAAATCGGATGAGCCGTGATACTCCCCGTCTATGCTACGTCGATTGATTTCGCGTTGAATCGTCGACGCGGAACGCTTCAAGTCCCTCCCGATTGCTCTGAATGACCAGCCGGCACGATACAGGTCGGCTATCCATTCCCTCTCGGAATAGGACAGATAGCGCGGGTTCACGCTTTCAGGAAGGGGAAGGACACCGCTTGTGGGTTTCTGCACAAAAGGTATCTTCTCACGGGATTGGGACTTCCCCGTCCGGGGCGTGAAACGCCCGTCCGGGTAGAGAATTCCCGCGCCCAGGCGCCGGATTCCCTTATCCCATCTGTAAGCGGTCGAGTACACGATTCCCACCTGCCCGGCGGCTTGCGATCGGGAAACTCCTTCCGCGCGCAGGGTGAGGAAAGTGGCTTTCCTGGGGTCGTCGAGGCGGTGGGCGGTACGCCCTGATTCTTTGATCCAACGCCAAGCCGTGGTCGGGTCTATACCCGCCTCGCGAGCGGCGGGTCGCAGGGACCCGATCGCGTCGAAGACCTCGTAGAAGGCCTCCTTCATTACCTGTCGTTCTGCTCTGGTCGGCATCGTGGCCGTACCCCCATGTGGTGAGGGGTGTTGCAACGACCACGTGAACCCGCCAACAGCCCAATCCGAGACAGATGGCCCAATGATTCGGCGCGCTTGCGGTGTGCCGGTGCTCAGGCCTTCCAGAGTCCGTAGGAGTCGGCCAGGGAGGCGATCTTCTTGGCCCTGGTCAGACGCGGCAGGTAGGAGCCGTCGACGAATGCGGCGTCGCCTGCGGCCTCGGCCTCGCTGAGCAGTTCCTTGGCCCAGCGACGGTCGTCGGCGCTCGGTGCCAACCAGTTGTTGATCTCCTCGGCCTGCTCGGGGTTCAGGACGAGTTTGCCCGTCATACCCATCTTGATCGTCCACTGGCAGGCGGTCTCCACCGTCGCAGGTGCCGCACCCGCGGCGGACGGACCGTCGATCGCGCCGGGCAGTCCACCTACCCGGGTCGCAATGACCAGACGGGAGCGAGCGTAGGCAAGGGCGATGGGATCGTCGCCCACGCCGGTGTCCTTGCGGAAGTCGTTGGTGCCCAGAGCCAGGCGGAAGGTGCCGGGGGCCTCGGCGATGCGGGTGGCGTTCTCGATCCCCACCGCCGTTTCGATCAGGGCCAGGACCGGCATGCCGGCTCCGGCGCGCATAGCCGTGAGCGTCACCTGGTCGGGCTTCTCCGTATTGGGCAGCATCACCCCGCGCAGGCCGGGCAGGCCGTTGAGCGCGGCCAGGTCGTCCTCCCAGTAGTCAGAGGTCGAGGCGTTGATCCGGACCCAGCCGGACATCCCCTTCGACAGCGCATCGACGACGTTGTCACGGGCCTCGGACTTCAGCGTGTCGGGGACGGCGGCCTCCATATCGAAGATGATCGAGTCGGCTTCGGAGCGCTGCGCCGGTTCGAAGAGTTCCGGTTTGGCGGCGTTCGTCAGCAGCCAGGTGCGGGACAGCTTGGCCGGGAGTGCTGCGGCGCGGGAGTTGCGAATCGAATCAGGCATGGGCCCAGTCTAATAAACGATTGCCGAGGTGACAGCGGGTGGCCGTGCGGCCTCGGCGTGCGACACCGGTAGCTGTGGCGGGAGTCGATGTGCTGCGGCCCGGCTGGGCGCGTAGCTGCACTGCTTCGGGCCGTTCGACGGGTATTTCTGAAAAATGTGAAGACTTCGAACGTTCAAAGTTTTCAAGAACTGGTGATTTGAACGACATGGTTCGCTTTCCGATGTGAACCTTGGGAAATGCCTCCATAGATCTCCATTGTCATGCCGGCGCACGACGCCGCTGCCACGATTCACCGGACTCTCGCGGCGATCCAAGCCCAGAAAGAGCCTCCTGGGGGTTTTGAAGTCGTCATCGTCGATGATGGGAGTACAGATGGGACCGCTGCCATCCTCGATTCTGCAGCCCACACGGATGCTCGCCTTCGGGTAATACACCAATCGAACAGTGGATGGCCGGGCCGACCTCGGAATGTCGGGGTCGATGCGGCTCTGGGCGAGTATGTTCTCTTCGTCGACGATGATGATGTTCTGGCGCCGACGGCTCTGCGTGAAATGGGTACCGCGGCCAAACGATTCGACGCGGATGTCGTGGTGCCGCGGATGGGGACCGAAGGGGGCCGGGGAGTCGCGGCATTCAACAGACACTTGAAGCCGGGACCCGTGGAAGTGGCCGACGTGATTGCCTCGTTGTGCTGCCTGCGGATGATTCGACGTTCGCTCTTATTGGAGGGTGACATTCGCTTTGCCGAGGGTGCTGTTCGCCTGGAAGACGGGATCTTCATGTCCCAGGTCTATGCGCAGTCCGATCGCATCGTATTCGCCGGAGGCAAGCCTCTTTACATCGCGGTCAGGCATGAGGCTTCCGGCCATATCTCGTCGCGCCGAGCGGACCCGTTTGAATACATGAAGTCGGTTGTGTCGATCGGGCACAACCTCGTTGGGTCCTCGGACCGGGTCGAGGACCTGATCGGTGAACTTGTGCGGACCAAGATTCTGCGGCGTTTTGACAGCGTGCACTGGTTGCAGAGCAGCCCCGGGGACCAGCGCATGTGGGCGAAGGCGGCAGCAGCCTCCCTGGTGGCCCTTGGAGAATTGGTGAAGTGGGACTTCGGCGTTGCGGCCCCGGCGTGGTCACAACGGTTCACCCCACTGCAAGCTGAGCGCATTGTGGCCCTGGTGCAGGGGAACCGGCGACGCCTGGACCGGTTGGCCAAGCTCGAGCAGTTGATCAAGCCCGATTTCACAGTGCACAAGGTGTCTGCGGACGCAACCGGGTTGACTTTGCACGTGAGCGCTTCCATCGGGTTGTCCGGCGCCGACCCGGCCGCATCGAACCGGCGGAAGCTCGCGGCAGTTGCCCGTACCCTGCGCGCATTGGCCACCGGGTCCGGCACTTTGGGGGCCACGATGGGGTTGCGTTCTCTCCTCGGCAGGTCAACGGTACCCGGAGATGTGGCGGTCATCGTGCAGACCGATACTGCGCGCCCGGTCCATTCCGCGCGGTCGGTGGAGCGAAAAAAGTCTAGGCCGGGGACCCGGAAGGGCGATCCGGGCTTTGTCGTCAGGGTTCCTCTGGACCGGATCGCGGAGCAGGGTACGTGCACCTTGTTCATGTGCGCTCTGGACGAGATGCCTGTGGGAGCACCTGTTCTTGTGCGGCTTCCCGCTACCTACGAAGGGGAAGGCTGTGGTTGGCGGATCAAGGTGAAGAAGAGCGGGCGTGCTGTCCTGGCGCGCGTTGGAGAGTCGGTTGCGGCGTAGCCCTCGGCGGGCCAGTTCTAACGGCGCCTTGCTCACTTGCCACCATATGAGACATTGAGACGCATAATGAGACGCTGCTTCTAGACTTGCCCCATGAGCACTTTCAAGATCGCAGTGATGCCCGGAGACGGCATCGGACCGGAAGTCATCGCCGAGGGCCTCAAGGTCCTCAACCGCGCCATTGCGGCAGCCGGTGACGACACCACGCTGGACACCAAGCTGTTCGAGGCCTCGGCCAAGCGCTGGCACGAGACCGGCGAGACCCTGACCGATGCGGAACTCGAAGAGCTCAAGGGCTTCGATGCGATCTACTTCGGCGCCTGCGGTGATCCCACCACTCCGTCCGGTGTGTTGGAGCGCGGCATCATCCTCAAGATGCGCTTCGGCTTGGACCACGGGGTCAACCTGCGGCCCTCGAAGTTCTTCCCCGGCACCACCAGCCCGCTGGCCAACCCGGGCGAGATCGACTTCGTCGTCGTCCGCGAGGGCACCGAGGGCGCCTATGTGGGCCAGGGCGGTTCGATGCGCACCGACACCGTCCACGAAGTCGCCACCGAGGTGTCCGTGAACACCTGGTACGGCATCGAGCGGACAGTGCGCTTCGCCTTCGAACAGGCGAACAAGCGCCGCAAGAAGCTGACCTACCTGCACAAGCACAATGTCATGGTCCACGCCGGGCACCTGTGGCGCCGCGTTGTCGAATCCGTTGCCCCGGACTACCCGGACGTGGCCGTGAACTATCAGCACACGGACGCCGCCATGATCTACCTGGTGACCGACCCGGCCCAGTACGATGTGATCGTCACCGACAATCTGTTCGGCGACATCGTCACCGACCTGGCAGCCGCCGTCACCGGCGGAATCGGCCTGGCGGCCTCGGGCAACCTCAATGTGTCCGGAACCGGCCCCAGCCTGTTCGAACCCATCCACGGATCCGCGCCGGACATCGCGGGTCAGGGGATCGCGGACCCGACGGCAGCCATCCTGTCGGGCGCCCTCATGGCCGAGAACCTGGGCCTGGAGGTCGTCGCCAAGGCGATCCGCACCGCAGCCGAGGCCGACCTCGCCGAGCGCGGTACCGCGCAGCGCTCGACCAGCGAGATCGGCGATGCGATCGCCGCACGGATAGGCTGAGGCGATAAACTGAAGTACGCCATTCCGGCGTTCTGACCATCTCGTGAGAGAGAAAGCTGTTATGTCTAATTTTGAGGTGAACAAGAATCCTCAGCCCCGCCCCGCTGAAATCCGCGACCTGCTGCTGCAGAAGCCGGCGTTCGGCGTGGAATTCACCGACCACATGGCGCACATCCGCTACACGGACGAACAGGGCTGGCACGGCCGTGAGGTCGTTCCCTTCGGTCCGATCCCGTTGAATCCCGCCGCGGCGGTCCTGCACTACGCGCAGGAGATCTTCGAGGGCCTCAAGGCATACAAGCACGCAGACGGCACGATCTGGACCTTCCGTCCCGACCGCAACGCCGCCCGCATGAACAAGTCCGCCGTGCGCATGGCCCTGCCGGAGATGAGCGAAGAGGACTTCGTCGAGTCCCTCAAGGCCCTGGTCGCCCAGGACAAGGACTGGGTGCCCATGCCGAAGGACGAATCGGACGAGGTCAGCCTGTACCTGCGCCCGTTCACGTTCTCCGCGGAGTACTTCCTGGGCCTGCGTCCCACGGAGCAGGCGGACTACTACGTCATCGCCAGCCCCTCGGGCGCCTACTTCTCCGGCGGCGTGAAGCCGGTGGACATCTGGCTGTCCAATGAACTCAAGCGCACCGGCTCCGGTGGCACCGGCTTCGCGAAGACGGGCGGCAACTACGCCGCCTCCACCCGCGCGATGATCGAGGCCAAGGAACAGGGCTGCGCCCAGGTGATGTTCACCGACGCCGCGGAATCGAAGTACCTGGAGGAACTGGGCGGCATGAACCTCATGCTGGTCACCTCCGATGACAAGCTCGTCACCCCGCCGGTGTCCGATACGATCCTCGACGGCGTGACCCGCCGCTCGCTGCTGGACCTGGCTCCGCGCCTGGGCCTGACCCCGGAGGAGCGCCTCATCACCGTCGACGAATGGCGCGAGCGCGCCGCCGCCGGCGAGATCGTCGAGGCCTTCGCCTGTGGCACCGCCGCCGTCATCACCCCGATCGGCGCGCTGAAGTCCACCGACTTCACCGTCGAGATGGGCAGTGAGCCCGGCGAGAAGACCATGGCGCTGCGCAAGACCCTGCTGGACATCCAGTACGGCCGCGCCGAGGCCCCCGAGGGCTGGATGGTCCAGCTCGCCTGAGCCACCACCGGCCCCACCCGTCCACTACTTGACGAAATGTCGAATTTCCGGCGCAATCGCCGATTTTTCGACATTTCGTCAAGTAGTGGACGCTTTCGTATATGGACATAGACGAGGAGAAGAACAGTGACCGACGATCCGTTCCTGTGGCTTGAGGACATCCACGGCAAGGACGCCCTGGACTGGGTGCAGGGGCAGAACACCCGCACCCGCGCGGACTTCTGCGATGCCGACTTCGACGCGACCGCCGCGGCCATCCACACCGCTCTGGACTCCGAGGACCGGATTCCCGGGGTGTCCAAGATCGGGGACCACTACTACAACTTCTGGCGCGATGCGGCGCATCCGCGTGGGATCTGGCGGCGCACCACCTGGGACGAATATTTGAGCGATTCCCCGGACTGGGAGGTCCTGCTCGACGTCGACGCCCTGGCCGCAGCCGACGGGATCGACTGGGTGTTCCACGGCTCCCGCCTGCGCCGGCCCGATTACGACCGGGCGCTGATCTTCTTGAGCCCCGACGGCGGGGACGCGCACACGATCCGCGAATTCGACCTGGGGACCGGCGAATTCCTCGCCCCCGAGGACGGCGGCTTCGTGCTGCCGACGGCCAAGGCCCAGGCAAGCTGGCTGACACCTGACAAACTGCTGGTGGCCACCGACTTCGGCCCCGGCTCCATGACCGAATCGTCCTATCCGGCATCGGCGCGGGTGCTGCAGCGCGGCCAGGACCCGGCACTGGCGCGCGAGGTGGCGGCCGTGCCGCTGGACGAACTGGAGATCTCCATCGCCGTGGACCACACCCGCGGTTTCGAGCGGGTGTTCGTCGTCGAGGTCCTGGACTTCTTCAACACCCGCCTGAAGTTCGTGCCCCTGCCGGACTTCCTCGCAGCACTCGACGCGCCCGAAGCCCCCGCCGGCGGGGCGAACGACCCCTCCGGCCGCCCCGACGTCCCGTGGACCACCATCGACGTGCCCACCGACGTATCCGTCGACGTCGACCGCGAACTGCTCCTGCTGCGTCCGCGCACCGACTGGGGCGAGGTACCGGCCGGCGGATTGGCAGTGGCCGAACTCGCGGCCTTCACCGCGGGCGATACCTCGGTGCGGATCCTCTTCACCCCGGACGAGCACACCAGCCTGCAGGGTTGGTCGATCACCCGCAATTACATGCTGTTGGGCCTGCTGCGCGATGTGCAGTCCGTCGTGCGCGTGGTCGACCTGGGCCACGGCTTCACCACCCGCGATCTGCCTGGCGTGCCCGCCAATCACACGGTGTCCGTCGCCGCGGTAGATCCCGACGATGAGCACCATGAGTCGGCCGACGACTTCTGGCTGACCGTCTCCGGTTTCCTCACCCCCACCACGCTCATGCGCGGGACGATCCTGGATGTGCCGGCCGGTCCCCATGAGCCGGCCACTGCGCAGTCCCTGGCCCCGGAGCCCAGTCCACAGGTGCGTGCGGCGGCGCGCATCAGGGGGACCTCGGCCACGGAGCCCGTACGGATCAAGAATGGGCCCGAACTGTTCGATGCGACGGGTTTCGCCGTCACCCAGCACTTCGCCACGAGCGCCGACGGCACCCGTGTGCCCTACTTCCAGGTGGCACCGGCGGACATGGAACTCGACGGCCTCAACCCCGTCTACCAGGACGGCTACGGCGGCTTCGAGCTCTCCCGCCTGCCCGGCTACGCGCCCACCATCGGCCTGGGCTGGCTGACCCGGACGACCGGGCCCAACCCCGGCCGGGCCGAGGCGACGGGGCCGGCTCCGGCAACCGGCGCCTCGGCCGCGGGGACTGATCCGGTCGGAACCGGGGCCGGTGGCACCCTGCCGACCGGTCGGCGCGGCGTCTACGTGGTCGCCAACATTCGCGGCGGCGGCGAATACGGCCCCACCTGGCACACCGCGGCGCTGCGCGAGAACCGGCACCGCGCCTATGAGGACTACGCCGCGGTGGCCCGCGACCTGGTCGACCGTGGCGTGACGACCCCCTCACATCTGGCCTGTGCGGGCGGCTCCAATGGTGGCCTGTTGGTGGGCAATATGCTCACGCAGTACCCCGAGCTTTTCGGGGCGATCAGCTGTGGGGTGCCGCTGCTGGACATGCGCCGCTATACGAAGCTGTCCGCCGGTGCCTCCTGGATCGCCGAATACGGTGATCCGGACACGGACGACTGGGACTTCATCAAGACCTTCTCGCCGTACCAGCTGATCGACTCCCAGCGGCGCGCGGCACAGGACTATCCGCCTGTGCTGTTCTGGACTGCCACCTCGGACGACCGGGTGGGCCCGGTGCAGGCGCGCAAGATGGCGGCGAAGATGGAGGACTGGGAGGAGGTCGCGGATCGGGTCTGGTTCTTCGAGGACACCGCCGGTGGCCATTCCGCAGCCGCGGACAACCGCCAGGCCGCCGAGACCCGCGCGCTGACCTATCGCTTCCTCTGGCGGCAGCTGACCAGGGAGTAGCCGGGTCATCGGCGCCAGGGTACGCGTTAGGCTGGGCTTATGAGCTCAGAGAATCGTGACTTCCATTCCGAACGCAAGGTCCCCGGCGGCAAGCTGATCGTCCTGGACGGCACCCTCACCGACGGGGTGCTGAGTGCACTCCAGCTCTCCGGGGACTTCTTCATCGAACCGGAAGAGGGCTACTTCGCGATCGCCCCGGCGCTGCTCGGCGTGGCCACCACCGACGACCGCGCCCAGATCATCGAGCGCATCGACCGGGCCCTGGCCGGGGCCGCCCGTGAGGCGGGCATGTCGGCACCCGCCCTGCACGGCTTCTCCGCCGCGGACGTGGCCTGGGCGCTCAAGCGGGGGATGGCGGGCGCCACGGAGTTCTACGATCACGACTGGGATTTCATCCACGACGTGGTCCGCCCCACCCGCCACAATGTGGCCCTGGACCAGGTACTGCTCGAAGAGGTCGCGGCCGGCCGCCGCAACCCCACCGTGCGGTTCTGGGAGTGGGAGGACACCGCCACCGTGATCGGGGCGTTCCAGTCCTATGTCAACGAGGTCGATCAGGCCGGCGTGGACAAGTACGGCGTCGAGGTGGTCCGGCGGATCTCCGGCGGCGGCGCCATGTTCATGGAGGGCGGGAACTGCGTGACCTTCTCCATGTACGCCCCTGGATCCCTGGTCGCGGGTCTTGACTACGAGGAGAGCTACAAGTATCTGGACACCTGGGTGCTGCAGGGGCTGCGGGACCTGGGGGTGAACGCCTTCTACGTGCCGATCAACGACATCTCCTCCGACCACGGCAAGATCGGAGGGGCCGCGCAGCGGCGTCTGACCGACGGGCCGCTGCTCCATCACGACACGATGAGCTATGACATCGACGCGGACAAGATGTCCGAGGTGCTGCGCGTGGGCAAGGCGAAGCTCTCCGATAAGGGGATTCGCTCGGCCAAGAAGCGGGTCGACCCGCTGCGTCGTCAGACCGGTGTGCCCCGTCAGGAGGTCATCGCCGCGATGCAGCGGGCCTTCATCGGCCTGACGAACGCCCGGATCGGCGAGGTCACCCAGGCGGAACTGGACCGGGCTCTGGAACTGGTGGAGACGAAGTTCGGCACCGAGGCCTGGACCCACCGGGTGCCCTGAGCCGACCCCGCCCCTCCTCCAGACGGAGGAGGGGAAAACCCCACCCGGGCACGGGTGCGCACCGCATTCCGTAGGAGCCCTCGGATTCCTAGGGTGGAGGGTATGGATCTCAGACAGCCCGCACCCGCTCCCACCGGCCGGGATGACTCGCCCACCGCCAGGCTCGACGGTCTGGATGCGATCCGCGGGTTCGCCCTCGTGGGGATCCTGCTGGTCAACATCGGTCCGCTGCTGCACCTGCCCGTCATCGACACCTCGGGCACAGTCCTGCCCGCCTACGGCTGGCTCCAGGACTTCGTGCAGAACCGGTTCTTCCCCATCTTCAGCCTGCTGTTCGGGGTGGGCTTCGGCATAATGTGGCGCCGCGGCTACACGGGGGCGCAGTTGCTGCGACGGATGCTCTTCCTGGCGGTGTTGGGCTCTGTCCACCAGCTGTTCCAACCCGGCGAGGCCCTGCTGCCCTACGCCCTGGACGGCCTGGTCCTGCTGGTGCCGATCAGCCGGCTGCCGCGGGCCACCGCCAGGGCGCGCACCTGGACGGATGGCTGTCTGGGGCTGGCCGGGATGTTCCTCCTGGTCGCCGGGGTGTTCCTCGGCGGGGGACTGGCACTGATTCCCGGGCTGTTCCTGCTGGGCGCCCTGGCCGGGGTGCGCGGCCTGGCCCAGCGCATCGAGGCGTGCCCGCGGGCCGGCTGGACGGCCGGCAGTACTGCGATCGTCGGCGCCTCGTTGACCCTGTTGGTCTTCGCCCAGACCACCGCGCTGGAACGCCTGGCCGACACGCGCCTGTCCGCGGGCCTGGGCCTGCTCATGGCCGCCACCTATGTCGCGGCCTTCATCTTCCTGCTCTCCACCCCGGTCCGCCGCCCGCTGGTGGCGGTTTTCGCTCCGCTGGGCCGGATGGCGTGCACGAACTATCTCAGCGCGACCCTGTTGATCCTGCTCTTCTCCCTGGCCTTCACCGGCGAGTTCGGCATCGGTGCAAGCTCGGCGGGCCGGCCGGCCGAGCAGATGTCCGCCGCTGCCGGTACCGTTGCCTGGCGGGTGGCGCTGCTGTTCGCCGGCGTGGTCTTCCTGGCCCAGTGGGCCTGGTCGACCGCCTGGCTCCGCCGCTTCCGGATGGGACCGGTGGAGTACCTGTGGCGCTGGTGCACCGGCTGGCGCCGGCCGCAGCTGCGGCGCACGACCTCCACCGCCGCCGAGGTCCCCGCCGGCCGGGCGGGTATCTCGGCCGCAGTACCGGTGACGGGTTCCACCAGCTGAACCCGGCTGTCTCCGCACGGATGCGTCCTACTATGCTTGTCAGGTCCGCACCCGTCTTCCAAGGAGCTTCCGTGCGCCAGGTCGAACCGTCCGTCGAACTCATCGCCCAACCCCAGCTGGACTGGGACGCGGTCAACGCATATCTGGGTGAGGTCTCCGGTTCCAGCTGGTCCGACCGGGTCGCCGAACAGGACAGCCCCGATGCCGAGGACCTGGTCGAGTTCGCCGGACGCATGTGCTACCGCTCGTGGGAGCCCGGACTGAACAAGAACGTCTCGCGCGTGCGCACGGATTCGACCGCTTACCTGGGCAATGTGATTGGCAGCCAGCACGGCTCCGTCCTCGAACATGCGAACTTCACCTTCATCTTCCACAACGTCTCGCGGGTTTTCACGCATGAGCTGATCCGCCACCGTGCCGGCTCCGCGTTCAGCCAGGAGTCCCTGCGCTATGTGCGCCTCGACGACATCCCCCTGTGGTTCCCGGAATGGGCGCGTCAGGACCCGGAGCTGATGGAGCGCTCACTTAAGCTGCTCGATCAGATGGAGGAGCACCAGAAGTGGATGGCCGAACACTTCGGACTCGACTCAGAGGGCCAGAAGTTCTCACACAAGAAGCACATGACGTCCTTTATGCGCCGGTTCGCCCCGGAGGGCCTGGCCACCGGGATCGTGTGGACTGCGAACCTGCGGACCCTGCGACACGTCATCGAGATGCGCACGGCCAAGGGCGCTGAAGAGGAGATCCGGCTGGTCTTCGACCGGGTGGCGCGTATCATGCGTGAGCAGGCGCCGGCGATCTTCGCCGATTACACCGTCACCGAGGACGGGGAGTGGATCCCGGGGACCCGCAAGGCCTGATCCAGAAGAGCACCAGCACGATTCGATCACCGGGGGCCGTGAGCGGGGCCCACGCCCCGGGATACCGCAACGCAAAGGAGCACGCAGTGGCAATCATCCATCAGGCCGAACTCCAGCCGGGCAAACTCGAACTCATCGCCGAGTGGCTGCCCTACCAGCCGTGGGCGCAGTTGGGCGAGGACACCTCGTTGGTCAAGGTCGGCAGCTATCGTTTCGACGATCCTGCAGGTGAGGTGGGCGCCGAGGTTCTGCTGGTCCGCATGGTCCCCAACGGGTGGCGCGCCGTGCTGGCCGAGGCAGCCGGTGAGGAGTCCCTGCCGTTGCTGCAGATCCCGCTGTCCTACCGGGATGCGCCCCTGGACGGGGCGGAGAATTCCCTGCTCGGCACCATGCAGCACTCCGTGCTGGGCAAGCGCTGGGTCTACGACGGTGCCGCCGATCCGGTTTTCGTCGCCGAGGCCGTGCGCGCCATCGTGGAAAGCGGTGAGTCAGTGCCCTTCATGGTCGAAACGGAGACCGGCCCGCAGGAGACGACCCAGGAGGTCGTGCGCGCCTGGGGGACGGGGGCACCCGAGCCCTATGGTCCCGAACTGCGGGGGCCAGCGGCCGATGCCGAAGCCCGCGGCCTGCCCGTGGTCCAAGAGCTCGAGGGCCTGTCGATCAGCCGGCTGGGCGATTACACGCTGGCACTCGAACGCAGTCCGGGCGGTTCCCGCGGCACCGCCCTGGACACGCCGGCAGGCCAGCTGCTGGTCCAGCTGCCGGTGGTCCAGGGCAAGCCCGCCCGGACGGTCGTCGCGGCCCGTCTGATCGACTGAGCGGTTTCACCCGGCGGGGAGTCCGTGGTGCACCCGCCGTACGGTCGTATCACTATGCGGACGTAGGTGTGGACTGTGTGCAGGGGCGACTAGTCTGAGGTGTTCGTCAATCCCCGACGGTGGAGGGTGAGTCCATCCACCGTCAGACCCGCAGCACGACCCCGTAGACACACCCCAAGGAGCACACGCCACCATGAGCAGTAGTACCGCCACGTCCACCGGCGGCCAAACGCACACCGGCACCGGATCGACCACCGGTCGCATCCTGACCTATGCGGGTGCGATCCTCGCATTCCTCATCGGTTCGGGCTTCGCCACCGGCCAGGAGATCTTCCAGTACTTCACCGCCTATGGTCGCTGGGGCGTCTTCGGTTCCGGTCTGCTGGTCATGGTGCTGTTCGTCTTCATCATGGTCGAACTGTTCACCACCGGTCAGCGGGAGCGGTTCGAGCGCCCCGGCAAGATCTTCCACTACTACGGCGGCCGCGCCCTGGGCACGTTCTTCGACTACTTCACGATCGTATTCATCTTCCTGATCTTCACCGTCATGATCGCAGGCGCCGCGGCGACCGCGAACGAACAGTACGGCGTCTCGCCCTGGGTAGGCGGTGTGGGCATGACCCTGCTGGTCATCGTCACCGCCTGGTTCGGCCTCAACCGGCTGGTCGACATCATCGGCAAGATCGGACCGCTCATCGTCATCGTCGCGATCATCCTGGGCATCGTCGGGATCATCCAGAACCCCGGCGGGATCAAGGAATCGGACACCCTGCTGCCGACTCTGGAGGTCAAGGCGGCGGCCTCGAACTGGTTCATGGCCGGCTTCAGCTACGTGGGCTACAACATGTTGGCCACCGTGCCCTTCCTGGCTGCCCTGGGCAAGACCGCGAAGGTGCGCAAGGAGGCCGTCTGGGGCGGTGCCCTCGGCGGGTTCTTCTTCGCCGCGACCTGCATCGTCGTGGGACTGGGCCTGCTGGCGAACCTGGCCCAGACCTGGGATGCGCAGATCCCCATGCTGGTCCTGGCCCGGCAGCTGAGCCCGGCGATCGCCGCGATCATCTCCGTGATGATCCTCGCCGGCATCTACACGACCGCCGTGCCGATGCTGTGGACCGTCAGCTCCAGGTTCACCACCGACGGCACAGGCTCGTTCAAGATCACGACCATCGTGCTGGCGATCGTGGGCATGTTCATCGGCATGTCCTTCGACTTCTCCACGCTGGTCAACATCGTCTACCAGCTCAACGGCTACGTCGGCATGCTGCTGTTGGCGCTCATGATCATCCGCGTCATCGTCCGTCTGGTCCGCAGGGAGCACCTGAAGCACCAGGCTTCCTGAGTCACCCGGGACTCAACCCGAATGAGCAGGCGCTTTGGTCTGATTCTCTTGCGAGAACCAGACCAAAGCGCCTGCTCATTGTGTGTCCGGGGTGCGTTCGGGGCCGGGGCCCTCGGTTCAGGGACGGATGATCGTGATGCCAGGGGTCGAACCGTTGCTCAATTCGACGACCTCGGTGCAGGCCCGTTCCAGATCGATCGTGCGGGTCACCAGGTCCTGGGGCCGCAGCCGGCCGGATTCGACCAGGGCCATGAGCTCGGGGTAGCCCGCAGCGGCGATCCCGTGGGAGCCGAAGAACGCGATCTCCTTGCCGATGACCTGCGGGACCTCGGTCACGGGGGATTCGGCGAGCAGCCCGATCTGCACGTGCCGGCCCAGCGGGGCCAGGGACTTCAGCGCCGCGTTCATTGTGGCCGGCAGGCCCAGCGCCTCGACGGTCACGGCCGGGCCCGAGGTCGTGCCCACCCCGGTCAGCCCGTTCGCCGCAGCCACGTCCCCGGCGGCGGCTGCCACGGCCGCGGCGGCCTCGTCGACGGACATGCCGCGGGTGTTGACCACGGCCTCGGCGCCGTGTTCGCGGGCCAGCGCCAGTGCGTCATCGCTGATGTCCACGCCGATCACGTGGGCGTCCAGGGCCGCGGCGATCATCACCGCGGACAGTCCCACGCCGCCGCAGCCGAAGACGGCGACGATCTCGCCGGCTCGCAGCCGGGCGCGGTTCTTCAGTCCGTGGTAGCTGGTGGCGAAGCGGCAGCCCAGGGGCACCGCGGCCTCCGCCGGCAGGGTTTCGGGCACGGCGACGAGGTTCGCGTCGGCCGCGTGCAGGGCCACCTGCTGGGCCCAGGAGCCGAAGTGGGTGAAACCGGGCTGGGTCTGGGTGGGGCAGACCTGGGCGTTGCCGCCCAGGCACAGCTCGCACCGGCCGCAGCCGCAGACGAAGGGCGTGGTGACGCGCTGGCCCACGGACCAGTTCTTCACCTCGGGCCCGACCGCGGCGATCCGGCCGACCATCTCGTGGCCGGGCACGTGCGGGAAGTGCACGGTGTCGTCGTGGCCTGACCAGGCGTGCCAGTCCGAGCGGCACAGCCCGGTCGCCTCGACGTCGAGGATGACGCCGTCGGCGGGCAGGGCGGGGGAGGGGATGTCCTCGACGGTCGGCGTGGCGCCGGCGGAGGTGATGTATACGGCTCGCATGCCTCCGAGTCTATGTGGCGTGACGCGGTCGGGCCCTGCGCGTTTCGCATTCTGTCACGGCAGGGCGTCGGCCCGGTTCACCACCGGGCGCCGGGTGTCGACGAGGCGCGGCGGGCGGCAGCGCCGACGGCCTGCTGGATCGCGTCGAGGGTGGGCGATGACATGGCCCACTGCTGCCAGTACAGGCGGACGTCGACCGGTTCGGTGCCCGGCACGGGGACCAGTCCTGCGGCCCCGGGGACCAGTGCGCGCAGCTCGCGCGAGACCATGGTCCAACCCAATTGCCTGGCGCATGCCAGCACCATCTGGCGCGATTCCGGCAGGAAGTGGGTCGGCGGATTGGTCCCGGGGCCCACGGTCTGGGCGATTAGATCCACGGGCATCCGGTCGTCATCGTCATAGCGCAGCAGGGGCGCCCGGCCGACTGCGCGCCTGTCCATTCCGGACGGGAAATAGCGTCGGATGAACTGTGGGTGTGCCACCGCCCAATAGCGCCAGGTGCCCAGCTCGGTCACGCTGATACCCGGGGCGGGTTCCGGGCTGGCGCTCACGGCTGCCATTGCGGTGCCGTCGCGCACCAGGGTGGCCGCGCGCGATTCGTCCTCGCGGATGATGCTCAGCAGCAGTTTGTGTTCGCCTGCCACGCCCTCCAGCGCGGTGGTGATCCAGGTGGCCAGGGCGTCGGCGGTGACGACCAGGGTGACGCGGGTGAAGTCGCGCACCCGGGTGCGTCGGTCCAGCGCTTCCTGGGCATCGTGCATCGCGACCTGGTATTGCCTGGCCAGCCGGTAGATGATCCTGCCCACCTGTGTCGGCTCGACCGGCTTGGTGCGCACCAGGAGCACGGTTCCCGCCTGGGTCTCCAGCGCCTTGAGCCGCTGGGACACGGCGGAGGCGGTGACGCCCAAACGGTGTGCGGCGGCCTCGATCGTGCCCAGGTCGACGATCGTGGCGAAGGTCCGCAGGGCAGCGGTCGACAGGTCGTTGAGAGTGGCCATATGAGATCCCCCACTGATTCTGTGTGCTGACTCCGGTATTGGTTGTGTTATCCCAGGTCAGAAGGCTGTGTGATCCTTGATGATAAGAATATCTTAGGGAGGGAAAGAATTCGTTGCTTTGCTTCATTCGGGTGGCGGCCTAGCGTGGTATCCGTTGGGCCGGGCATCCCCGGTTCCCCTCGTCTTCTCGTTGGGAGGTAGTGGTCATGAGCGTCGCCCTGACCGGATTCTTCGCTGGTATCGCACTGTTCGCCGCCGTCGGCGCGCAGACGATGTTCCTCATCAAGCACGGCGCATCGGGCGCGCACATGCTGCCGCTGCTCATCGTCGGATTCCTCTCCGACATCCTGTTGACGATCGTCGGCGTGGCCGGGATGGGCCGCCTGGTCACGGCCTTCCCCTCCGTGCTCACGGTCATGACGCTGATCGGCGTGGCCTTCCTGGTCTGCTACGGCGGCCTGAATGTCTGGCACTTCTTCCGGCCCCGCTCCGCAGACCCCGCGGCCCACACCGAGCGCGAGGTCGTGCTCGCCGCGGCTGCACCGGCGACCGCCCCTGTGGGGGCAGCAGCCCGAGCAGTGGCGCCTGTGTTCGCCGAACCGGTCACTGCTGCATCCGGGACCGGGGAGGGCACATCCGGTGCGGCGCCCGCGACCGGGCTCGACGGGGACCTCGGCGGCGTGCCCGAGGACCGAGCGAAGGCCGGACACGCTCATGCCGGCCAGGCGAATCCCGCGCAGACCGGCCGCCATGCGATGCTCACCGCGATTGTGACCCTGCTGGCCTTCACCTGGCTCAACCCGCAGGCGATCCTCGACGTGGTCGTCATTCTGGGTTCGATGTCGGCGAACTACGGCGAGCAGCGGTGGATTTTCGCCCTCGGGGTGCTGGGGGCCTCGGCCGCCTGGTTCACCGTTCTGGGGTTCGCGGCCAAACTCCTGGGTCGCCTGTTCGCCCGCAGGCCGGGCGCCCTGCGCTGGATGGACCTGGGATCCGGCGTCATCATGATCTGCCTGGCCGTCGGTCTGCTGCGCCACCTGGCCTGAGCCCGGGGCCGCCTCAGGTCCAAAGACTGCGCGGTTCAGACCCCGGCGGCGGCCAGGCAGTCAAGCAGCCGGCGGCGCATCGCCTGCGCTCGCACGCTCAGCTGCTTCTGCCTGCGCATGTACTCGGCCTTGCCCGCAGCCGTCTCAACCGGGACCACGCCATAGCCCCAGCCGCGCACGTCATAGGGGCTGGCCTCCATGTCCAGAGCGCGGATGTCGATGGCCAGGTCGAAGGCGTCAAGGACCACCTCTCCCGGCACCGTGGGTTCGAGCTTCATCGCCCATTTGTACAGGTCCATCCCCGCGTGCAGACAGCCCGCCTGCTCATTGTCGACCATCGCGGCGCGGGTGGGCTGCAGGGTGTTCAGGGGTCGAGCCGGTTCGGTGAAGAAGCGGAAGGCATCGAAGTGTGAGCACTGGATGCGGTGGTTCTCCACCACCCGATCCGTCTCCTCCTGACTCAGCCGCAGGGGGACCTGCTCATGGCGGCGCTGATCGGGGCCCAGCCGGTAGACCATCGCCCATTCGTGCATGCCGAAGCACCCGAACGAGGCCTCGCGGTCCAAGGTGGCCTCCAGCAGGGAGTGGATGAAACCGGCGCCCGTGCCGCGGTCGGCATGCCAGGCCGGCAGGTCGAGGGCGGCATACGTCGCCGAGGACGGCCCCGTGGCCTCGGAGAACCGGTACCAGCGCCGGTCGAAGTAGGTGCGGTCAGCCTCGTCCCGGATCTCCACCGCGACGCCGGCGCCGGGATTCCACCGGGCGATCCGGCCGGGCTTAAAAGGGTAGTAGGTAAACAGAAAATCCTCGACAGGATGCTTCTGACCGCGTAACCGGCGCTCATGGTGTGCATCGGTACGGGCGTGGGCCCTGGTCTCATGGGCGTCCCGGCGGGCGCGCCAGACCTCGGCCGGCAGATACCGGGTGACGGCCTGCGCGGCCGGCGCAGCTGCGCCGGCACCCGAACCGGGCGCGGAAACATCTACGGAACCAGCTACGGGGCCGGTTGAAACGGTGGAGGACACGTCCCGATTATCCCACCCGGTAGCTCAGCTCGGCGAAGCGACCGATCTGTCTGACCCCGGTCAGTTCCAGGCCCTCCCAGCCCAAATCGTGGGGGAACAACGGTTTGCCACTGGTCAGGGTGGCCGGTGCGAAGGTCACGATGATCCGGTCGAGCAGGCCGGCCGCGGCGAACTGTCCGGCCAGAGCGCCCCCGCCCATCACCCAGACGTCCCTGCCGCCGGCGGACCGGGTGATCGGGTCGAACCAATCGGCCACATCTCCGGAGACGAACCGGATGCCCGCGCCGGGGATCGCCGGCAGGCTGCGGGTGGTGAAGACGAAAGCGGGGCGCTCGCCATAGATCTCGGCCCACTTCGCGGGGTGGGCCAGCAGATCCTCCTGGCGCAACATCCATTCATAGGTGGCGGAACCCATGACCAGGGCCCCGACGCTTGCGAAAAACGCGTCCATATCGCCCTGCACATCGTCCTGCGGAACGCGCAGCAGCCAGTCCAGGGAATCATCGTCCGAGGCCAGGAATCCGTTGAGGGTCGCAGCCGTGTAGAACACGCAATCAGTCATCGGTCCGTTCTCCCATTCTTCGGTCCGGTCATTATGGCATGGCCGCCGGCGACCGGACGGTCCCGCCCGACGAGTTGGCCGACCATCCGACTACCCGGCCGACCGTCCTCCCACCTGCGGTGCGCGGACCGCCTCAGCGCACGGACTTCACAGCGCGGACCGCGATCAAGGATGCGCCGAGCGTGAATGCGATGAGCCAGGCCGCGGAGACGAGCGCGACGATGCCGACGGTGTCATCCGAGGAAATGAAGAAACAGGCGATCCCGCCGAAAATCGGTGTCCTTTCCGATTCGTCATTGACTCGGTGCTCGGGCGCGACCGCGCATCCTTGGACAACGACTCTAGCTGACGGGGGGGATGTCATGCTGAAGCCATGACAGTCGCACAGTCGGGGCCCGGTCCGGCGCCCAGCCCCCGTTTCGCGTCCCTGGTCTCCATGATCTGCGGGTGCATCCTGGTCGGGTCCGCCTCAACCTTCATCAAACTCGCGGGGACCTCGGCTGCGACTGCGGCGTTCTACCGCTGCCTGTTGGCGCTCATCCCGCTGGCCGTTCTGTTCTGCCTCGAACTGCGGCGCCACGGCCGGATGTCGCGGCCGGCCGTGGTCTGGTCCCTGCTGTCGGGTGCCTTCCTGGCGTGCGACTACCTGATGTGGACGCAGTCGGTCCTGGACGTGGGCGCGGCGGTGGCCACCGTGCTCATCGGCTCCCAGGTGCTGGTCTTCCCGCTGCTGGCCCGCGTCCTCGACGGGGCCGTGCTGCGGAGGCGGTTCGCCCTCGTCCTTCCCGTGATGCTCGCGGGCCTGCTGCTGACCGGCGGGCTGGGCAGTCGGGAGACCACGATGCCCCATCCCGTGCGCGGTACGGTGCTGAGCGTGCTGGCCGGCTGTCTGTACGCGGGCTATCTGTACTGCAACCGCCGCGCGGGCACCCTGGAACCGCGGCGGGCCTTCGGACCGGTGGCGCTGGGATCGGCGAGCGCCGCCGTGGTGATCGGGGTCTTCGGCCTGGGCACGGGTTCCATCGTGGTTCACCTGTCCGCTTCCGCCTGGAGTTGGCTGGCGGTGCTGGCGGTCGGCGGCCAGTTCCTGCCGTTCGTCCTCATCGGCTTCGCCACCGTGCGCCTGCCCGCGGATCTGGGCGCCACGATCCTGTTGTTGCAGCCGCTGTCCGCGGTTGTCCTGGGCTCTCTCGTTCTGGGGGAGCGGTTGAGCTGGTTGCAGCTGGTGGGCATCGGCGTGACGGTCGCGTGCGTGGCAGTCCAGTCCAAGCGGTAGCCGCGGCCGGGCCGGGCCCGGCCGGTGCCGCAGGGGAGTTCGGCATTGCACGCGTCGCACCACAAGGCGGACACCGCCCGCTAGAAGGAGAACCCGGGTATATAGTCCTTGTCCTGTGAGTTCTCTGCATACATCCCCGCAATCCGTCTCCACACCCTCGGGCCCGCTCCCCGGCTACCGCTGGCTGATCCTCGTCCTGTCCTGGGCCGCTTTCCTCATGACCAGCCTGGACCGTTCGGTCTGGGGCCCGGCGGCGCCCAGCGTGGGCGGCGATCTGGGCGTTGCGCTGTCCTCCCTGGGCGTTTTCGCCACCTGCTATTACGTGGGCTACGTCGTCTCGAACTTCTTAGGCGGCGTGGCCAGCGACTGGTTCGGTCCCCGCGCGGTGTTGGGCGGCTCGATCCTGGTGGCCGGCGCGGGCATGGTCACCTTCGGCAACGTTCACTCGATGGCGCTGGGCTTCGTCATCCAGGCCCTGGTCGGTCTGTTCGCCGGCGCGGACTACGCGGCCGGTGCCAAGTCGATCTCCGTGTGGTTCTCCGGACGCGAACGCGCCCTGGCCGTTTCCCTGTTCACCACCGCCACCTCGTTGGGCACCGTCATCGCGAACCTGGTTGTGCCCACCCTGATCAAGTCCCATGGTTGGCGCGTGTCCTATGAGCTCTTCGGCTCCATCTCCATCGTGCTGGGCATCGTCATCCTGATCCTGCACCGCAACGCCCCTGGTGCAACCGGTGCCGAGGCCGCTGGGGCGAGTGCAGCTGCCCCGAGTACCGCGGTGGGCGCCGAAACCGGCCCCGGCGCGCAGCCCAAGCACCCCTTCCCCAACCTGCTGGACGTCCTGCGCAACCGGAACCTGTTGATCCTGGCGGTGGCCGGATTCTTCAGCCTGTGGGGCACCTACGGGTTCATCACCTGGGCCAATACCCTGATGATCAAGGGAGTCGGGATCGATCCGCTCCACGCGGGTGCGGTCGTCTCCCTGTTCGCCATCACCGCGGTCGTGTGCAAGCCGATCATCGGTTTCATCGACGGGCGCACGAAGTTCCACTCGAAGTACCTGGCCACCGGCATCCTGCTGATGTTCAGCATCATGCTGTTGGTCTTTGGCCGTCTGCACGACTTGACTCTCTTCTATATCGCCGCGCCCTTCTTAGGATTCGCCGCATACTGCTATTCGCCGATTCAGAACAACCTGATCCTGGGCTACGCGGGCCGGGGGCTCTCCGGGGCGTCGGCCGGGTCGATCAACGCGATCTGGCAGCTGGGCAGCGTCATCGTCCCCACCGCAGTGGGCGCGGTGTTCTCCGCGACGGATTCCGTCTACGCTTCGTTCACCACTCTGGCCGCGGGCCCCCTGTTGGCGGCGCTTCTGATGCTGCCGCTGGGCGCGGTCAAACGCTGAGCGGCTCCCTGCTGCTGTTGGCATGCCAGGCCGGCAGGTCGAGGGCTGCATAGGTCGCCGAGGTCGAGGCCGGTTCGGCCTGGAAGAACCGGTACCAGCGCCGGTCGAAATAGGCAGGGTCGGCCTCGTCCCGGATCTCCACCGCAACCCGTGCGCCGGGATTCCAACGCGCGATCTGGCCGAGCTTAAAAGGGTAATAGGTAAACAGAAAATCCTCGACCGGGTGCTTCTCACCGCGCAGCCGGCGGACATGGTGCGCATCGGTGCGGGCGTGGGCCCTGGTTTCATGGGAATCCCGGCGGGCGCGCAAGACCTCGGCCGGCAGATACCGGGTGACGGCGGGTGCGTCGGGGTCAGCTGCTTCGGCGGCCGAACCCGCGTGCGGAAACATCGGCGGATACATCTACGGAGCGCGCTGAAACGGTGGAGGACACGCCCCGACTATCCCACCGGAGGGCCCGAACCATCAGGAGGCCATCGAGGCTGGATGGAGCTCGGCAACCACTATCCCGCAGATGGTTTCTAGCCAATTCACGTCCTGTCCGAACAACCACCAAACGAAGCACGAGCGGAGACACCGGTGCTCGCCACGTGAAAATCATCGAAACTAATATGCCCCACGTGCGGAAACCACCGCACGGACAGTGCGCACGATAATCACTAAGTCTTGGACCAGCGACCAGTTTTCGATGTAGTACAAATCCAACCTAACCGAGTCCTCCCAACTGAGGTCGGACCTGCCCGAAACCTGCCACAATCCGGTGATACCAGGAAGGACCCGGAGTCGTCGGGTTGTATCCGCCTCGTATTCGGCGACCTCGTCCGGGAGAGGCGGTCGTGGGCCAACTAGGCTCATATCTCCTATAATCACATTCAGCAACTGTGGTAGTTCATCAATGCTGAACCTCCGAATCCACTTGCCAACTTTCGTGATACGTGGATCCTCGTGCATCTTGAACATTATTCCATTGCCGTCAGTTTTATCGTTAAGGTCCGGTAACAACTGGTGCGCATTAACACACATGCTGCGGAACTTGTATATTTTGAATGGCTTGCCGTCGCGCCCAATCCGCTCCTGCATATAAAACACCGGGCCAGGGGAATCCATTCTAATCAGCGCGGCAGTAACTAAGAACAGAGGAGATAAGACGAAGAGACCTACGCCCGAACCGAATATGTCAAAGACGCGCTTCGTGAATCCGTGAATTCCATCTAACCGCGGCGTTGAAATGTGGAGGAGAGCGGTCCCTTCAACAACCTGCGTGTGTATTCTGGGACCGGCTATATCTGTCAGGTTTGGAGACATCATAGTACTGATACGTTGGTCTGCTAATAACCAGCCGAGTCTGCGGAGAACATTTGGTTTAAATCCTCCGTCGCCGGCAATTGCAACGGCCTCAGTTTTAATATCAGTCAACACTGACATGAGCTCCGAGGGAATACTTGATTGAGACAACACGGGTAGTGGGAAATTGAAGCTTGATAACTCGTGGCTGGTATATCCGGGAGTTATAAATCCAATGGGAGTTAGGCCTGATCGCGGCGTCCGCATTATTTGCCGGGCCAAGTGAATAGCGCTGCTAGGCCGCCCAACTACCACAACGGATCGCATGCAGCGCCCGGCTTTACGGAATTTGGAAAAGACGAGTCTTGCGGTTGCACGAACAACCATTAGAAGAAAGAGGCCTATAGGAAAAGCCACGGCAACAAATCCCCTGGCAACTTCAATGCGAAATGCGTAGGATATTATCGCGATAAGTCCAAATATGTAGAAACTAGCTGTAAGTACTCGAGAAAACTCATTGGTGCCAACACCAAGAATTCGAACACTCCGTGTTGACCAAATTGTTAATGCAGCAAACCACAGAAAAAATATCGCCACTGATAATGCGCGGTAGCTAAGAAGATCGGCACTTCCTGTTACGGTATCTTGGGTGTTGATGGCACCGAAACGGATATGGTTTGCCGCAAGTAACGCTAGGATTACACAGCACGCGTCCAGACAGAATAAAATGCGAGGGTAGACACTTTGCCATCGGGATGATGTGCGAAGCTGCCGGGGTGGAGGGGATACTGAACTTGTCATGGTGCGCGATTCTGTCAGGCCGATCTGCTTTGGCTTGGTTCTAGGTTGTGTAGGGCAAGAGTAAGGCGCTGCAAATCAGTGGCGAGGTAATGGTGGAATTCATCATGATTTCGCTGCATTATTGCTATAATATGAGCTCTGATACCGCCCGTAGCCAATGCCACGGGCGGGAATCATGGTAAGGACTATACCGGATACGGCGGAGCCGACTCTTTCCACTACTTCTAGGGAGTTGGCGAGCTGAGATTTGGTAGTTTTGTTGATCGCCGCTGCAAGAATTATGCCAGTAGTAAGTTTACTCAAGACAACCGAGTCAGTAACCGGAAGTAGCGGGGCGGAATCAATGAGTACTACATCGAAGACCTCACTGAATTCCTCGAGTACTGCACGGAATGCTTCGGAGCTTAGAAGTTCGCTTGGGTTTGGTGGTATATGCCCTGCTGGAAGAAGGTATAGATTAGTGTGTCCCCATTGCTGGAGTACAGTTAGCGGTTCGACTCTGCCGATCAGCAAATCGGTAAGCCCTTGTGTCCCGTCTATATCAAAGTATCTATCCACTGCAGGACGTCGGAGATCCGCATCTATGAGTAGAACCCGCTTGCCGGAGTCCGTGATCGTCAGTGCAAGATTTGCGGCTAGAGTGGACTTCCCCTCTGACTGCACCGAGCTGGTGATGAGGAAGGAGCGATTGGTCGAGTCACTTTCGAGGAACTCAAGATTCGTGCGGACTGCGCGGTACATTTCGGCTGCTGGTGAAAGCGGTTTAAGTTTTACTACGAGTCTATGCTGGTCTATTGATTTATCGAATGGAATGCCGCCGACTACCGGCGTACTAGTAACCGCTGCTATGTCTCTGTCGCTTCTGATCTTGGTGTCCAACATCTTTCGGAGAACTATCGAAGTCAGGCCGAAGGCTAAGCCCAGGAACAGGCCAACCACAATGTAAAGATTAAGTCGTGGAGAGACAGGCCGTTCGGGAGTTGAAGCCGGCTCCACGGTTGTGACTTTGACAGGGCTACTCTTCGAAGAACTGGTACTTTCAAGGTCAGCAATTACTGACGACAGACTGTTGCTCACGGCGTTTGCTATTTGTGCGGACTTTTTCGCATCTGAATTGGTAACTTCTATTTCTATGAGGGCAGTATTAGTGGTCGCGGAACTCGCGATGGTTTTGGCGAGCGCGGTTGGTGTGGTGTTTAATTGGAGCTCATCGATAACAGGTGTAAGGACTGCTGATGTCGTCGCTAGGTCGGCGTAGCTTAAAACTCGCTGTTGGGCGAACGTACTACCCTGCTGGAGTTCTACAGCCTCGCCAGAGTTTATTGTTGATACAAATACCTTGACTGAGGCTTGGTACTGGGGGTTTTGAATGACTGCAAGAGTCCCCGCGAGCACGGTACCGATGATGCCCATGACAACGACTGTCACCCAGCGTTCCCGTAATAGCCTTAAGTAGTCGACGAGCGGCACGTGGAGCCTTTCTAGTTGTTGTATGTCACCTGGTTTTGCGGGTAACGAGGCCCGACTCTCATGGTAGGCAGCTTCAATCAGTGTAGCGTGATAGTCGGTAAGGGTCGGCTCGGTTTGGAACCGGCGGCGTGTGTAGAGCCTTCCTACTTGCGCCAGGGGATCGTTGCATGAGCCAAGAGCGCAGCAGAGCCGGACGTTTGGCGGAGAAGCCCGTACGGTGCATGCACCCGGCACAGCAAGCGCTACTGATATCGTATGACGGCATGGGCGGGGTGCACTGCGATGTCGATGTACACTTGCACCCGGTAGAGGCTAGCGACCCCGTTTACTGATCTGAAATACGTACTATTAGCGCTACCATGATGACCGCGCGGAAGCGGGCTTGTACGACAAGGAGACGCCGAAGTGAAAGTAGTTATCGTTGGACAGGGCTATGTGGGCCTCCCGCTAGCGCAGGGTGCAAGTGGCGCCGGGCATAGTGTGACAGGCATGGACCTTAACAGGGACCGAGTAGCGAAGCTCAACGCGGGACTGTCGGTCATCGACGATATTTCCGATGAAGATGTACAGGCCATGCTGAGCCAGGGGTACAAGGCAACCTCCGACGCAAGTGCATACGCGACCGCGGATGTGATTGTTATCTGCGTACCGACTCCTCTAAGCGAAGGAAACGAACCGGATCTGGCCTCCGTGCGCGCGGCGCTCGACGCCATAGCAGCAAATCTCTCCGATGACACCCTCGTTATACTCGAGTCGACAACTTATCCGGGAACAACCGCGTCGGAAGTGGTGCCGAAGCTGCAGGAGACCGGGCGAACCCTCGGGGTAGATCTGTTTGTCGCATTCTCGCCGGAGCGTATAGATCCTGGAAATCCAACTTACGGAGTTAAAAACACTCCGAAAGTCGTCGGAGCTGATGAAGACAATTCGTTAGATCGTGCTGTGGCGTTCTACGAAACATTTATCGATACTGTGGTTCCAGTCAAAGGCAGCGCCGAAGCGGAGCTAACAAAGCTGCTCGAGAACACCTACCGACACATCAACATCGGTTTGGTTAACGAACTCGCCATGGTCTGTCACGAGCTTGAAATCGATGTTTGGGAGGTCATCCGCGCGGCCTCTACCAAACCATTCGGCTACCAGGCATTTTATCCCGGCCCAGGTGTAGGCGGTCACTGTATCCCGATTGATCCAAATTACCTTAATTATCGAGTACGCCACGAGTTGAACCACCCGTTCCGTTTTGTTGAACTCGCTCAAGACATCAACTCATCAATGCCCGCCTACGTGGTATCCCGAGGCCAGGACCTGCTCAACAATAGGTTTAAGGCCTTAAGGGGAAGTGACGTCCTGCTTATCGGAATGACGTATAAGAGTGGGATATCCGACATCCGGGAGAGTCCCTCTCTTATCGTTGCCGGGTTACTATCCCAAAAGGGCGTAAATGTCCATTACTATGATCCTAACATCACCGATGATGGAATCCCCGGGCTCACGGCAACTCATGTAACGGGAAACCTTGGCAGAGTGGAAAACTACGACCTGGTAATTCTATTGCAAAATGTGCCAGCCATTGATATTGAGGAAGTCGCCGCTAGATCGCAAGTATTCCTAGACACACGAGGGACTACTTCGGGTTCAGCTGCATATAAATTGTAGGTAGAGCCAACATGCCGAATGCGTCTGCTGTCGTTAAAAATTGTCGAACCTTAGCGGTGAGAATTACGCCGATGACGATAGATTCGTTGATTTCCTATATTGATCGGAAAATAGCGACACACGGCCGCCTAATAATCGTCGGCCATAACCTGCACAGCGTATACCTATACCATACAAATGAAGGCTTCAACAGATTATACAATGAGGCAGACATTATCCTTGCCGATGGGTCACCCATTGCACTCGACTATCGCCTATCAGGTGGGACAAGTAAGAATTGTAGGATAGGGTCGACTGACTGGATCCCACGCCTTCGAGAAGTTGGTAGTCTACGATCGGTCCTCGTTATAGGGGCTGAGGCGGGACCCAGTACAGCCTTCGGGAACTATCTAAGAGCGAAACTTCCTGGTAGCAAGATCACGACAATTGATGGTTCACACTGGTCGGAAGAAAAGTCTGCGGAAGTGATGAATCTGTTAACGAAGTACAAGCCGGACATGGTGTTGGTTGGCCTGGGGATGCCACTACAAGAGTCTTTGGCTCTGAAACTGATTGAAATAGCGGGAATACGGGTGATTGCGACAATCGGCGGTGCAATAGATCAACTATCAGGCTATCAGCGTAATTCGCCACGTTGGTTGGGGTCGGTGGGCCTTGAATGGGCGTGGCGGCTAGGTTTTCAGCCGAAGCGCCTGGCGTATCGCTATTTGGTAGAACCCTGGCGGTTGGCTGCGATTAGATTGCGACAGGTAGTTTCGGGGAGCAGGGTTAAATGAGGGCGACTGTGTCGGTGATAATCCCTACGGTCGGTAGACCATCCCTGGTAAAGGCAGTGGATTCGGTGCTACAACAAGTGGATTGCGAAACCGAGCCTATTGTAATTCTTGATAGTCCCGATAAACTCGATTATGTGCGTGCAGAGCTTTCAGATCGGAATTATATGCTCGAGGTCCAAGATCATCGAGGCGCTTGTGCGGCACGCAACCTGGGCCTAGATCTGGCACAGGGTGAGTATATAGGATACCTTGACGATGATGATACTTGGATGCCGACTAAAGCGATTACCCAGATAGCGGCTATTAGAAAGTCAGGACGGAATTCGACTATCTCGGTCGTGGCCAGCAGGTTCGTGCGTGAGGATGGAACTGTCTCCGATACTGCACCTGAAGTGTTCAAAGCGAATAACGAAGCATTTGGCAACTACTTGGTAAAACGGACCCGGCTACGTTACGGTTCAGCTCAATTCAATACTCCGGCGGTTCTGGGATCATCAGATATCATGAAGCGCTTCCGTTGGGATGAAGACCTCGGCAAACATCAGGACTGGGATCTTTTGATTAGGCTTATGGCGGACCTGACGATCACGTGTATTGCCATACCTGACACGCTGGTATCAGTATCACAGGGCAGCAGCGGTTCAATATCAAAATCCATGGACTGGACAAAGAGCACTACATGGCTGCGGAAACATGCGAAAGACGTTACTGGTAGGGCTAGATCCGACTTCGTAGCCCTACATATTCTGCTACCGGCGATTCTGTCTCGGTCGCGTAAGGGCATAGGAGAATCCTTCCGGTGGCTGAATGTGCACCCACCACATTTTGCTGCAATGGTTCGTCTGTTAGCCGGCATAGCCATGAAGAGGTAGGCAATGCGTGACTATACTCTGGTCATTGGCGGGAAGACTCTTTCAGCCCTTATGCAAATGGTAATGCTGGCGATCCTAGCAACACAGCTTGACCCAGGACTCCTTGCAAAGGTATTAGCCGTCTATTCTTTATCATCAATCGTCTCGGCGTTGGGGGATCTGGGACTTGGGACCCTGTCAATGCGGGAGCGGGCCTACGGTGATGAGGATACCAGCAGAAAGGCGATTCGGGCGTCAGACCGTTTGTCACTAGTTGCATGTTGTCTTGGGGCTGTGGTCATCGTGGCACTGTCATGCCTTGATCATGAGCTGCTGTGCACGGTTCCGCTGATTTTGTGGGGCCCTCTTGAGAGGGCGACTGAGACCAGGCTGTTGAGAATGACCGCGGAAGGCAAAGTTGCTAGTGTTTCACTACTTACCGGTGCCCGCAGGGTTACGGGATTAGGGATGTTCCTTGCCCTTTCGCTAATGGTGGCGCAGGAATGGGCGTTTACACTTGCCTTGGCAATTGCTGCGCTGGCGACGAACATGATTGTTCATGTGATTACCCCGTCGAAGATCGGACTTCAGTATCCCGAAATGATTTCGCTGCTGAGGAGGGCTGTTCCGTTTACTTTCACATCGATAGCGGGACAACTGCGGAATCTAGACGTCCCAATAGTTTCCGCGGTCATTGGGGGCGAAGCTGCCGCCGCCTATGGATTAGGTTCGCGGTTTGCGAGCCCGGCTCTGTTGATGTTTTCGGCTAGTTCCAGCTTGGTGTTAGTCAGAATTCGCAACTACAGCATGAGTCGATTTCGTCTCATAGTTCTCGGGCTACCATTGATGTCGGCAATTGCTGGAGCTGGACTGATTGGCAGTTCGCCGATTCTGGCGCCCTTTCTTGGACAGATAATCGGATGGGTCGGTTTGCCCAGCGCATTTACGATAACGTGTGTAGCTACCAGCTATTTGCTCGCGGGTACCGCTATTATCATTGGCTCAATATGCGTGGCATATGAGCGACAACGGTCACTCATGATAACGAATACGTGCGTGGCTGCAATATCATTATTTCTTGTAGGCTTGACCGCTGGTCTAACGAGAAATGGGACTGCGTCCGCCTGCGCTAGTATATGCTGTTATACCGTGCAATTGATTATCTTGATTTGTGTATCATATAGGGGCAGGAAGGAAATGTGCTAGTGGGGCGAAGGATTGTCATTGCTATAGCCACTTTTAAGCGGCCACGACTGTTGGAACGATTGCTGTACAGTGTTGAGGTAGCGGTAAAGAATGTTCTCAAGGTACAGGTTGATATCTGCGTGGTCGACAACGATCTCGACCAGTCCGCACAGCAGCTGTGCATGAACTGGAGCGGCGGGCATATCGAATATATAGCACAGCCGGTACCGGGGATCGCGGCGACGCGAAACGCAGCTGTTGAATATGCCAATGGGAGCGACTTTATCGTTTTCCTGGACGATGATGAGTGGGTTGAGCCCGATTGGCTTGTGGAACTGCTAACAGCACAGGAGAAAACGGATGCGGATATGGTCGCTGGGCCAGTAGAGTCTGTGCTAGATGCCTCTATCCCTGACTTCATTCGGTCTTCCGGTATTTTCGATCGGGCACAACGAGAGAATCTGTCTTTATTGAATGAGGCTGGTTCGGGGAACCTCCTGTGCAAGTACCAGGTCTTCTGCGGGCGGCCGCGCGAAGCATGGTTTCAGGATGCTTTCGGACTTACCGGCGGTTCCGACGCGGAGTTGACTCGGCGTCTCGTCTCAGAGGGCTGCCGTATTATCTGGGCAGCGAATGCGATCGCGACTGAAGAAGTCCCGCAGTCCAGGGGCACAATTTCATGGTTGGCGAAACGGTACCGCCGTATAGGCGGTGTTGATTTCCGGCTATCCACGCCCACTATATTTAACCGGGGCAGGGGAGTTCTCTTGGGCGTCGCCCGTGTTGCAGCCGGTGCTCCCGTCCTGGCCGGGTCTTGGGTCTTTGGCCGGGGCCTGAACGCTGCAGCATTTCGGCGTGTATTCCGTGGAATCGGATATATGGAGGGCGCTGTCAACGGCGGTTACGTTGAGTATAAAAGGTGACTTTGAGTGATGAGTTCTCGTTCCTCGTTGGGCGGCCAGCTGGTTGATCGATCGCTTGCCCTAAGTGCAAGCGCTCCGTACGGTGGTGCGGCCCGGATTGTTTCAATCGTTTCTGTACTGATCGTAGGACTGGCGCTTTTCATTCTTTCCGGTACTCGGTACGCTCCAGCAGACGTACCGGTGCGACAGCTAGCGCTTGTCGGGCCCATGACCGTGTTTTTGGTGCTCCTGAGGCGTAGTCATTCGCAGGTTGCGCTTACTGCACCGATAGGGTTTATGGCGCTCTATGCGGGATTTGTCACCTTGTCGTGCGTGTGGAGTGGGAACGTTGGAGTTTCGATCGGCGCGGCGTTGCTATTGGTGTTGGCTATGGTTTTTTCACTGATCGTCGCACTGAGGCTAAGCGGCGAAGAGGTCGTAAGTTCGATTATTGGTGCCGGGTGCTTGGCGGCGACGGTTTCGTTACTTACGTGGATGTTGGATCCCAGTGCTGCTCTCGAACTCGGTAGTTACGAGACTGGAAGCCTAAAAGGCGTTTATAATCATCGTAACCATCTTGCCTTTATCATGGTGATCAGCCTGGTAGCGTTGTTTTCTCGCTTACCGACGGTTAAGAAGGCAACTTCGCGTGTATTTTATTCAATTATAGGCCTACTGTTCATATTTGTACTATACCGTGCATCGTCTGTTACTGCGTTCTTGGAATTGTGCTTTGGTCTGCTACTCGTTGCTATTGTCATGGTGCTTGGCAAGCTGAGCCCCATCTACAGGGTGTTTGTGTTCGCCATTGGGATATTGCTGCTGACCGGGTTTACCGTGTTTTTGGTTGGGAACATAAGCAGAGTGTTCTCGCTCTTGGGCCGGGATACGACCTTGACCGGTCGTACCGGTATTTGGGAATCGAGTTTCCGCGCCTGGCTTGATTCTCCTGTTATAGGGTATGGGTGGGGCGATGTTTGGCCGCTGGGCAGTAGGGTTCAGATCCGCGTATCCACGGATGTTGGGTTCTCGGTGCATCACGCACATAATAGCTATCTTGACATCTTGCTGCAGGTCGGTGCTGTTGGGTTTGTATTCATTGGGCTTGGTTTGGCTTGGCTTACCGCGTCGGCGGTTTCCCAGGCATACGAGGGGTCTATTCCGCTAGAGTTTTCAAGGTTCGCAGTTTCTGTGGTGTTGGTGGTTGTGACTTACTCGTTATTCGAGGCGCGATTGTCGTTGCCCTTCGCCTTTGCTCTTGTGGTTATGGTAGCTGGTGTCCTCGGTCAGATGGCCGGAAAACGTTGTTCGTAATGGTCCCCTATCTAGGTGCCTGGATGTTAAGCGGCAGTTGCTGGGTTAGAGGTTGTTTTGGATGATCTGTACTATTTGGTGCGACTGTATGATAGTAGGGATCGAATCCAGGTTGGGGGCTTCCTGGTATGATTCTGTCTGACTGTGTACAGGTGGGGATTGGCGGTGCGTTTCCTGGCTTATCCTTGTGATTAGATACCTGAGACTCCCGATGTGGCTTGTTATTTGGCGGGCAACCGTCTTATAGATATGTGTGTCGTGACGGAATGGGTCGGGTATTTCCGGCGGAAGCTGTCTGCCTAATACTGTGTTTGGTTCCGAGGCAGCGAGTGTGTTCTGTATTTCCGGGAGCAGAAATGTATGGTCGTATACCCTGCGTCCAAAGGTTGATAATTGCTCCATGTGTGCATTTGTCATGCAGAATATTAGGTCGGCTGATCGTAGCGCAGTTTCTGTGACTTGCCGTGCGATGTGTTCTGGTGGGAGTCCGTTACCGTATGTATGTGTGAACAGTGTTTCCATCGTCGGGTCCATAGGTGATCCGACGACGGCGTGTGTGCCTGCACTTGCCACGGTGATACTGCGTTGGTGGCCCATTTGCTCTAATTCAAGGTCGAGTGCGTGGTGTGCATAGGCTGATCGACATATGTTTCCGGTACATATGAAGAGTATGTTCAAGTTTGAGTTCGCTGGCGCTGGCGCTTTTCGATCAAGGTGGCTTTGCATTGGACTAAGCTGTGCGCCGGATACCGGAGGCTGCGGCGAGTGCTGGGGCCTCCTGGAGCCGAAGAGCTGCGAACTGTTGAGTCTGATTCGGTTTGGCATGACGCGTTCTTTCGGTCTGTATCGTTGGCTGGTCGAATTGCGCGGGTCTTCAGACTTTACCGTAAGGCCCCTGGCACAGGTTCTCATCGTATTTGTGTATGCTTAGGCTTGGCTATATTGAATGCATCGATGATGATCGCGGAGGTAGAACATGCGTTTCGGCCTGCTGATGAATACCGGCTCAAACCTCGGGCCCACGGCCGAGGACGTCTTCGACTTCACTCGGGCCCAGGCAGAGCGCGCGGAGGACCTGGGCTATGACGACCTGTGGGTCACCGAACACCATTTCATCCGATTCGGCATCAGTCCCAGTGCGCTGACGATGGCCGCCTTCATCCTGGGTCGCACACGGCGGCTGAATGTGGGAACCGCCGTGACCCTCTCCCCGCTGCTGCATCCGGTTGAGATGGCGGAGCGAACCGCGCTGCTCGACCAGCTCAGCGGCGGGCGTTTCACCCTGGGCCTGGGTCGCGGTGGATATGCCAAGGATTTCGAGGTGCTGGACAAGGACGTGGCGCGCTGGGACCACGACCCACAGGCCGCCGCGGCCGGAATCCTCAGCGCCTGGGATCCGGTAGGGGAGAAGGACTTCGAACTACAGCCGCCCGTTCACACCCTGCCCCACCCTCCGCTCATGCTCGGCACGACGAGTCAGGACGGGGTCCGCTTCGCCGCGGCGCACGGGCTGGCGCTGCAGCACTACTTCGCGATGCCGGCGGAACCCCGGATCGCGGTCGAGGAGCGCTATGCGGTAGAACGCGCGGCTGCAGGCGTACGGGGTCCGGCTCCGGAACACCTGCACTGCCTCATCGCCATCGTCAGCGAGGACCCCACGGCCAGGGACGGACTCCAGCACGCCCTGCAACAGTCGTTCGAGGCCGGCGACCACCCCCACGTTCCCAACGCGGGTTCGCACGTCGGACCGGATGGAGAGCCGGTCGGACCGGCGGCACAGGCGGCGATGAGCGCGCAGGGCGCGATCATCGGCTCCGTCGCCCAGGTCGTCGACGAGCTGGGCACGTTCGTCGAGCGGACCGGTGCCGCGCGTATCGCCATTCATCCCGAAGCGAGCGCCGACCGGGACCGGACGCTGCAGACAGTGGAGGCGTTCGCCGAACACGTCATCCCGCAGTTGCGGGTCGACTGAGCGGCACCTGAACCGAGCAGCACTCGGACCCGAACCGAGCAGCACCTGTCGCCGCACTCCGACATTCAGCGTCCCTACATTCGGTTCTTCGTCCTGGCCGTGGCCACGGCATTCCAGGGGTCCTCGGGCCAGGGGTGTTTGAGATAGCGGCCGCGGTTCTCCGCGCGCACCTGCGGATATGCGTTGTCCCAGAACGATCTGAGGTCGGCGGTCACCGCCAGGGGGCGGCGCGCCGGGGACAGCAGGTGCAGGAGTACGGGGATCCGGCTCTGGCAGACCGACGGGCCGTCGGCCAGACCGAAGCACTCCTGGAGTTTCACGGCGAGGATGGGCGGGGTGATCGCGGCCCCGTGCGACTCCGGCGCCGGATAGTCCAACCGGACCCGGGAACCGCTGGGCACCGGCACGCGCTCGGGCACCAGTTCGTCCAACTGTGCCGCGGCGGGCCAGGGCAGAAGCCGGCGCAGCGCGCCCACTGCGTCGATCCGCCCCGGTTTGGCACCGCCCGCGACCCGCTCCAGATCCGGTCCCAGCCACGTCGTCGCGTGTCCGGCCAGCGTGCTCAGGCTGACATCGGGCCACGGCTCGCCGTAGACGGCGTGCAACAGTCCCAGGCGCCCGCGCAGCTGCGCGAAGGCGGCATCGCGGGTGTCCCCGGCCGGCCGGTCGCCCTGGGTGCCCTCGGCCAGCTCCAGAAAGTCCAACACCCCCTGCTCGCGCACGAAGGCGGCTACCGCGGTCCGGGCGGCCGAGGCGTCGGCCCGGGTGGGCGTCGAACTCAGCTCGATCGCGCCCAGGCCCTCGACGCGCCGCGCGCGCACCTTGCCGCCGGAGAACTCCGCCGTGGTCGTGGTCTCCAGCAGTTCCGCGCCGGCCAGCTCTGCCTGGTCCTGGTCGATCACGGCCGCCGCTCGGATCAGCGCCCGAGCGCCGGTCAGGGCGACATCCCCGATCGCCAACCACGTATGACCCTTGAGGGCCGAATCGCGGGGGAGCTCGGCACCCGTGCCGCCGGCCAGCAGGTATTCCCCGGCGGTACCCGGCCGGAGTCGGGCGATCCGGTCGGGGAAGGCCAAGGCGGTGATGAGCCCCGTATCCTCGGCACCGGCCGCCGGTCCCGCGCCGTCGTGCCCACCCGCACCGGGCAGGAATCCCTCGAAGCGGCGCACATCGGCCTGCCAGCGGGTGTTCTTGTCCCGGCGCAGGCCGCGCAGCAGCGACCACAGGTCCCCGCCTGGGGCACGTACGTCCGAGACCAGGGCGGCCACCACCTCGGCGGCGGCGCGCGGTCCGGTCAGCTCGGCTCCGTCGAACAGGGCGCGCGCCAACCGCGGATCCGCGGGGACGCGGGCCAGCCGGTGTCCCAGGGCGGTGGCGGCGCCATGGGAGTCGAGCGCCCCCAAAGCCCGCAGAGTGGCCTGCGCCAGCGCCAGGGGCCGCTCCGGCGGTGCGTCGGGCAGGCGCAGACCAGCCCCGCCGGGGGCGCCCCAGCAGGTCAGCTGCAAAGCGGGCTCCGTGAGATCGGTGGTGCGGATCTCCGGCGGGGTCTGGGCTGGGCGCGCCGCGAAATCCGCCTGTGCCATGCATCGGATGACGGTGCCGGGACCGAGCCGGGCGGCGCGGCCCGCGCGCTGGACCATCGCGGCCTTCGACGCGCCCACCGTCACCAGCCCCGCCATCGCCCGGCCGGTGTCCAGCCGCTGCTGCCGATCCAGTCCGGCGTCGACCACCAGGTCGATACCGGGCACGGTCAGTGCGGACTCGGCGACATTGGTCGCCAGGATGACCCGGCGCGCGCCGTCCTGGCGTGAACGCATGATCCGCCGCTGTTCGGCGGCCGGCGTCCGTCCCGTCAGGGTGAGGACCTCGGCTGACCGCTGGTCCACATGCCCACGCAGCTCACCCGCGACCCGGTCGATCTCGCGCTGGCCGGGCAGGAAGACGAGCACATCGCCGGCGCTCCCGGCCGCCCCGGCAACTGGCTCGTCCGCCCGTGCAGCCTCCGCGGCTGCACGGGCCGGGCCCGTCCCGCCCCCGTCCGCTCCGCCCCCGAGCGCCTCGGCCACAACGCCCGCCACATGGCGTAGGAAATCGGGCGTCACTCCACGGGCATCCAGGGCAGGGGAGCCCGGGGGAGCCCAGACCTCGCGCAGGGGATGGGGTCGGGCCGCCACGGATAGCACGGGCGCCGGTGCCCCGTCCTCACCCAACAGCTGCGCCCAGCGGCCGGCGTCCAGGGTCGCAGACATGACGATCAGGCCCAGGTCCTCGCGCAATTCCACCAACTGGCGCAGCATCGCGAAGGCCAGATCGGAGTCGACCGCGCGCTCGTGCACCTCGTCGAGCACGACCACGGACACCCCGGCCAGTTCCGGATCGCCCATCAGCCGGCCCAACAGCACGCCGGTGGTGACGAATTCGACGCGGGTGGCGGCACTGACGTGGCGCTCGCCGCGGATCGTGTAGCCGACCTCCTGACCGACCCGGGTCCCGGAGAGCTCGGCCAACCGGTTCGCGGCGGCACGGGCGGCGATGCGCCGCGGCTGGGTCACGATCACCCTGCCTGCCCCGCGTCCCGGGCCAGCGGCCACCAGGTTCGCCACGACCGGCGGGACAACCGTCGTCTTGCCCGAGCCGGGCGGGGCCTCGACGACGGCGCGCGGGCCGGAGTGCGCCCCGGCCGGCAGTTCACTGCCCGAGGCGCCCGGCTCCACTGCGTCCGCGCCCGGTTCTGCGAGCCCTCGCAGGCCCGTGGCGAGCGTGGCGGCGGGCAGGCCCGCGCCGATCCGGTCGATGTCGAAGACGAAGGCGGGGCGATCGGGCATGTGCACCACAGTAGTCGCAGCGCTTCGCGCCCCGACCACCCATCCGGGCCCGAGGCCTTCTAGAATGGTTCCATGCGCATTGTCAGATTCGTGCACAACGATGCACCCACGTACGGCGTCGTCGAGGGGGACCTGCCCGAAGCCGCCGCCGACGGAACTCTGGACACCTCCGAACTCGAAATCGCGGTCCTCGACGGCGACCCGTTCTTCAGCCCGGCCCAATCGACCGGCGCTCACCTGAAGTACGACGACGTCCGTCTCATCGCCCCCATCATCCCGCGCTCCAAGGTCATCGGCGTGGGCCGGAACTTCGCCGACCACGCGAAGGAACTGGGCAACGAGGTCCCGGCCAGCCCGTTGACCTTCTTCAAACCGAACACCGCGGTGGTGGGCCCCGGCGATCCGATCCGTCTGCCCGCCATCAGTGAGAAGGTCTCCTATGAGGCCGAACTCGCGGTGGTCATCTCCCGCGTGGCGAAGAACGTTCCGGCGGAGAAGGCCTACGAATACGTGCTGGGCTATACCGCGGCCAACGACGTGACCCTGCGCGACATCCAGCAGATCGACAAGCAGTGGTCGCGCGCCAAGGGCTTCGACACCAGCTGCCCACTGGGCCCGTGGATCGAAACGGACCTGGATCCCGAAGGTGTGCGGATCCGCTCCTGGGTCAACGGGGAGCTCAAGCAGGACGGGAACACCGACGACTTCATCTTCGACATCCCGACCGTCATCGAGCACTTGAGTGAGGTCATCACGTTGCTGCCAGGCGATGTGATCCTCACCGGCACCCCGGAGGGCGTGGGCGCGATCAACGCCGGCGACCGCGTCGACATCGCGATCGACGGCCTGGGCCTGCTGAGCAACCCCGTGCTGGACGCCTGAGCCCAGACCTCTTTCTTCCTACCGAACGAACAAAGGAATCACCTGACAATGAGCGACGTACGAGTTCGCTTCTGCCCGTCACCCACCGGCACCCCGCACGTCGGCATGGTGCGCACCGCCCTGTTCAACTGGGCCTATGCGCGCCACACCGGCGGCACCTTCGTCTTCCGGATCGAGGACACGGACGCCCAGCGCGACTCCGAGGAGAGCTACGCGCAGATCCTCGAGGCCATGCGCTGGCTGGGCCTGGACTGGGACGAGGGCATCGACGTGGGCGGGCCGCACGCCCCCTACCGGCAGTCGCAGCGCGGTGAGATCTACCAGGACGTCATCGCCAAGCTCAAGGACGCCGGTCTGGTCTACGAATCGTACTCCACCAACGAAGAGGTCGAGGCCCGCCACAAGGCCAAGGGCGAGGACCCGAAGCTGGGCTACGACGGCTACGACCGCACGCTGAGCGACGAGCAGAAGGCGGTCTTCCGCGCGGAGGGCCGCGAGCCCGTGCTGCGCGTGCAGATGCCCGATGAGGACATCACATTCACGGATATGATCCGCGGGGACATCACCTTCAAGGCCGGCTCAGTGCCGGACTTCGTGGTGGTGCGCGCCAACGGTGATCCGCTCTACACCCTGGTCAACCCCGTCGACGATGCGCTCATGGGCATCACCCATGTGCTGCGCGGTGAGGACCTGCTGTCCTCGACTCCGCGCCAGATCGTGCTGTACGAGGCGCTGAAGAAGATCGGCGTCGCCCAGGCCACCCCCGAATTCGGCCACCTGCCCTATGTCATGGGGGAGGGGAACAAGAAGCTGTCGAAGCGCGACCCGGAATCGAACCTGTTCCACCACCGCGACGCCGGCTTCATCCCCGAGGGTTTCATCAACTACCTGGCCCTGCTGGGCTGGTCGATCGGACCGGACCAGGACATCTTCTCCGTCGAGGAATTCGTCAAAGCATTCGACGTCCACGATGTGCTGCCCAATCCGGGGCGCTTCGACATCAAGAAGGCCACCTCGATCAACGGCGACCACATCCGCCTGCTCGACGTCGCCGACTTCACCGAGCGCATGGTGCCCTATCTGCAGGCTGCGAACGTCTTCGGCGCGGGCGGTGCCGCACCCACGGATGCGCAGCACGCCGTGCTGGCCCAGGCGGCTCCGCTGGTCCAGACGCGGATGAACCTGCTGGGCGAGGCACCCGATCTGCTGTCCTTCCTGTTCACCGCGGATGCGGATCTGGAACTGACCCCGGAGGGTCTGAAGACGCTCAAGGACACCGCCCCCGAGGTCCTGGCCGCCGCGATCGAACTGCTCTCCGGCGTGCCGGAGGCGGACTTCACCACCGACGCGCTGCACGAAGGGCTGCAGGCCAAGCTGGTCGACGAGCTGGGTATCAAGCCGCGCCTGGCCTTCGGGCCGCTGCGCGTGGCGGTCTCGGGCCGCCGTGTCTCCCCGCCGCTGTTCGAGTCGATGGAGATCCTGGGCCGGGAATCCACTCTCAACCGGCTGCGGGCCCTGGCCGATCACCTGGCAAACGCCTAGGCAATAGGGCAACGGCCCTTCGGCCACAGCCCGCCATCGGTACGCACGAATGCCCGGACCGGATTCGGTCCGGGCATTCGCGTATCCGCGTCCATCTGCCGGCTGTCGCCTCGGGCGGGACCGTCCCATCCGCCGGGAGCTGCGCATACCCTGGGACTAACGAACACGGCCCGCCCGGCGGGCCAGGAGGGATGAGTTCATGTTGGTTGACAGTTACCGTCTGCCCGGTGGCCTGCGGATCGATGAGCGCCGGGTGCGCGTGCCGGTGGACCACTTCGGTGCACAGGCTGCGGCGGGCCTGCCTGGGCGGTTGGCGGCCGTCGGCGAAATCGACGTGGCCGCGCGGATCGTGAGCACGGGCGAGGCGGCCAAACCCTATCTGCTGTTCCTGCAGGGAGGGCCAGGCTCCGAGGTCCCCGGACCGGTTGCGGGGAACCCGTCCTGGCTCGCCAGGGCGCTCGAGGACTACTCGGTGGTCCTGCTCGACCAACGCGGCACCGGCCTGTCCCACCCGATCGGATACGTCGACGGCTCCTTCAGGGGGACCTCGGCCAGGGGTACGGACCCCGTCCAGGACTCGGGTGCGGTGGCTGCCTTCCTGACCCACTTCCGCGCCGATGCCATCGTCGAGGACGCCGAGGCCCTGCGCCGGGATATCGGCTGCGAATCCTGGTCCGTGATGGGCCAGTCCTTCGGCGGGTTCACCACTCTGCGATATCTGGCCGCGCATCCGGAGTCCCTGGACCTGGCGATCTTCACCGGTGGCCTGCCCCGTGTGGCCGGCTCCTTGGCGGACACGCCGGACCCCGCAGAGCTCTACACCACCACCTGGCACACCCTGCGCGCGAAATCTCAGAGCTACTTCGAGCGGTTCCCCGCCGACGCCGCCCGGATGCGCCGGCTGGCCGAACGGGCAGCGCGCGGCCAGGGCATCGAGCTGCCCGACGGCACCCAGGCGGGTCCCGCCCATGTGCGCGGCCTGGGGCACCTGCTGGGGGCGTCCGGTGGGGCCGCGGCGTTGCACTATCTGTTGGCCCAGGACATCGACTCGGCGGCCTTCCGGCACGACCTGCTGGCCGCCCTGCCGTTCAGTGCGCGCAACCCCCTGTATGCGGTGCTACAGGAATCCTGCTGGGCCAATGGCACCGCTACGACCTGGGCCGGGGTGCGCGGGATGCCCCGGGCCGTGGCCACGGACCCGCTGTGGCTGGCAGGCGAACACATCGCCCCGGAGCACTTCGCCACGGGTCCGCTGCGGCCGTGGCGTCCGGTGGCCGGGGAGCTGGCGGCCTTCTCCTGGCCCGTGATGTGGGAGCCCGATGCGCTGCGGGCCGCCGAGGTCCCGGTCGTGGCCGCCGTGTACTACGAGGACGCCTATGTGCCCAGGGAGTACTCGCTGCCCACGGCCGGTCTGCTGCCGCGCGTGCGGACCTGGGTGACCAGCGAGTACGAGCACAACGGGCTGCGGGCCTCCAACGGGGTGGTGCTGGACAAGCTGCTGCGCCTGGCCCGCGACGGCAGCCTGGTGTAGGCGGGTGTCAGGGCTCGTGTGCCCCGGAATTCCGGGGCACACGAGCCCTAATACCCCTACGTGAGCAGGATCACCGCCAGGAGGGCCGTTCTGGTTTTGCATCGCGGAAATGGGTCGTGTAAAGTTTCATTCTGTTGCCGCGGTCAACGGAAAGAAGTTCTTAGGACTTCCGGTTGATTGCAAAACATTGGGCTATGGTGTAATTGGCAGCACGAGTGATTCTGGTTCACTTAGTCTAGGTTCGAGTCCTGGTAGCCCAGCGCTTCTTATGAAGCAGCTTCATTGCGAAGTGTCCTGCTCCCGTCGTCTAGCGGCCTAGGACACCGCCCTCTCAAGGCGGTAACGGCAGTTCAAATCTGCTCGGGAGTACCAAGAAGGGCCCGGTTCATGTGAACCGGGCCCCTTCTCGTCCCCGCCGTTCCTCTGGAGTTCCACTACACCCCCTGAGTTCCACTACAACCCGAAATGTCGGAAAAACCGATCGGGACCGTTCCCAATCGACAATTCATGTCGTAGTGGAACTTGGAGGTCACTTGGACTGGAGTTCGACCAGCTTGGTGGTGTTCTGGGCGGTGCGCACGCCGGAGACCAGGAACTCGAGGATGACCCGGGAGACGACGATCTGGATGACCGCGGGGATCCAGCCCAGGAAAATCGCCAGAATGCCCATGATCGGGGAATAGTCGGAGCCGACCTCTTCGACGGCGAAGCCCATCATGAAACCGATGACGATGTACCACAGCCAGGTCAGCCCGGCCAGGACGATCGCGATGACGTAGATGATCGAGGCGAACTTGATGGAGACGAAGTGGTTGAAGCGCAGATCGAACAGCGCCTTGATGAAGCCGGGTTCGCCCGCGGCCTTGGCCGGCGGCGCCCATTGGCCCTGCGGGCCCGGCTGGGCCTGGTAGTCGTAACCGGGTGCCGCCTGCGGCTGGCCGGCGGAGGGGTACTGCTGATAGCCGGCGTAGGCGTCTTGGCCGTAGGGCTGGGAGCCCGACGGTTGCGACCCGGTCTGTGGGTAGCCCGCCTGCGGGTAGCCGGTGGGCTGATAGGGCTGCTGCTCGGGGTTGGGGGACTGGGACATGATTTCCTTTCGGGGACTACGGCCAGGACCCTCCTGGCGATTGTGAATACGGAACCGCCCCGGTTCCGTCGGATGCGGTGGAATCGGGGCGGTGGGCTCAGCCGCGGTTGAGGGCCTCGGTGAGGACCTTCGCCGCTTCGAGCACGGCTTGGGCGTGCAGTCGGCCGGGCTGGCGGGTCAACCGGTCGACCGGTCCGGAGATCGAGACGGCGGCCACGACCCGGTTGCTGGGTCCGCGCACGGGGGCCGACACGCTGGCCACCCCGCGTTCGCGCTCCGAGATCGACTGGGCCCAGCCGCGCCGGCGCACGCCGGAGAGCATGGTGGCCGAGAACCTGGCCCCGCGCAGGCCCGAGTGCAGCCGGTCGGGCTCCTCCCAGGCCAACAGCACCTGTGCCGCGGATCCCGCGCGCATGCTCAGGGTCGCGCCGATCGGCACCGAGTCGCGCAGGCCAACGGGCCGTTCGGCCGCGGCCACGCACAGGCGCAGGTCGCCCTGGCGGCGGAACAGCTGGGCCGATTCGCCCGTGCGGTCGCGCAACTGGTTGAGGACGGGGCCCGCGGCGGCCAGCAGGCGGTCCTCGCCGGCGGCCGATGACAGTTCGTTCAGACGCGGGCCCAGGACGAATCGGCCCTGCATGTCCCGGCCGACGAAGCGGTGGTATTCGAGGGCTACGGCCAGCCGGTGGGCGGTGGGTCGGGCCAGGCCGGTCAGGGAGACGAGTTCCGCCAGGGACGCGGGGCCGGCCTCCAGTGCCGACATGACGAGTGCGGCCTTGTCGATGACACCGACGCCGCTGCCGTTTTCTGTGCTCATAGGCACTATTTTGTGGTCTCACAATCCAAGATGCAAGTCCGGAATGCGAAAACCCGCACCTAAAATAGTGGCAGATGGCGGTCTCACCCCGACCGCCGCAACCGCTGATTCCCTTCAGGCTCAAGACAAAGGAAGTGTGGGCAATGGGCAAGACCCTGGCAGAGAAAGTGTGGGCCGATCACGTCGTTGTGGCCGGCGAGGACGGCTCACCGGACCTCATCTACATCGATCTGCAGCTCCTCCACGAGGTCACCAGCCCGCAGGCCTTCGAGGGCCTGCGCCTGGCAGGACGCAAGCTGCGCCGCGTCGACCAGCACCTGGCGACGGAGGACCACAACACCCCCACCTGGGACATCGACAAGCCGATCGCGGACCTGACGAGCCGCACCCAGATCGAAACGCTGCGCACCAATGCGCGCGAATTCGGCGTGCGCCTGCATTCGCTGGGCGATATGCAGCAGGGCATCGTCCACCAGGTCGGCCCCCAGCTGGGCCTGACTCAGCCGGGTATGACGGTGGTCTGCGGGGATTCGCACACCTCGACCCACGGGGCCTTCGGCGCGCTGGCCTTCGGCATCGGCACCTCCGAGGTCGAACACGTCATGGCCACGCAGACGCTGAGCCTCAAGCCCTTCAAGACGATGGCGATCAACATCGAGGGTGAACTGCCCGAGGGCTCGGTCGCCAAGGACATCATCCTGGCGATCATCGCCAAGATCGGCACCGGTGGCGGACAGGGCTACGTCCTGGAGTACCGCGGCGAGGCGATTCGCAAGCTGTCGATGGAAGCGCGGATGACGATCTGCAATATGTCCATCGAGGCAGGTGCCAGGGCCGGTATGGTCGCCCCCGACCAGACGACCTTCGACTACGTCAACGGCCGGCCGCACGCCCCGCAGGGCGAGGACTGGGACGCCGCGGTCGCATACTGGAAGACGCTGAAAACCGACGACGACGCGGTCTTCGACGCCGAGGTCACCCTGCAGGCCGAGGACATTTCGCCCTACGTGACCTGGGGAACCAATCCGGGGCAGGGGCTGCCGCTGAGCGCGACGGTGCCCGATCCCGCCGCGATCGTCGACGAATCCGCCAAGGTGGCGGCCCAGAACGCGATCGACTACATGGGTCTGACGCCGGGCACCCCGCTGCGCGAGATCAAGGTGGACACGGTCTTCCTGGGTTCGTGCACCAACGGCCGGATCGAGGACCTGCGCGCCGCCGCCGAGGTGGTGCGCGGGCAGGTCAAGCATCCGGACGTGCGGATGATGGTCGTCCCGGCCTCCGCCCTGGTCCGCCTACAGGCCGAAGAAGAGGGCCTGGACCGGGTCTTCACCGACTTCGGCGCCGAATGGCGCTTCGCCGGCTGCTCGATGTGCCTGGGCATGAACCCCGATCAGCTGACTCCGGGGGAGCGCTGTGCTGCGACCTCGAACCGCAACTTCGAGGGCAGGCAGGGTAAGGGCGGACGGACCCACCTGGTCAGCCCGCTGGTGGCCGCCGCCACTGCCGTGCGCGGCACCCTGTCCAGCCCGGCCGACCTGCCGGAGAAAGATCCGGAACTGGTGGCCCACAGCCACCGGCCCCGCGAACCGCGCGAAACACACACCCAGCTGCCGCTGACCGTCGTCCAGAAGTCCGCCTGAGAGCCACAAGGGAGTTCCACCATGGAGAAGTTTTCCACCCATACCGGCGTCGGCGTTCCGCTGCACCGCTCGAATGTCGACACCGACCAGATCATTCCGGCCGTCTACCTCAAACGCGTGACCCGTACCGGTTTCGAGGACGCCCTGTTCGCCGGCTGGCGCGAGGACCCGGAATTCATCCTCAACCGTCCCGCCTACGAGGGCGCCTCGGTGCTGGTCGCCGGCCCCGACTTCGGAACGGGCTCGAGCCGTGAGCACGCTGTCTGGGCCCTGCACGACTACGGCTTCAAAGCGGTCGTCTCCGCCCGCTTCGCGGACATCTTCCGGGGCAACGCCGGTAAGAACGGCCTGGTCACCTGCCAGGTCGAGCAGCCCGATGTCGAACTGCTGTGGAAGGTGATGGACAACAACCCGGGCATCGATGTCACCGTCGACCTGGTACAGCGCACCGTCAGCTGCGATACCGTCACCGTGCCCTTCGCCCTGGACGACTTCACGCGCTGGAGGCTGATGGAGGGAATGGACGATATTTCGCTGACTCTGCAGCACGAAGCGGAGATCACGGCCTTCGAGGCCCGCCGCCCGTCGTTCAAGCCCAAGACCATTCCGGCGAAGTTCTGATATACACCCGTTAAGATTCTGTAGGTTCGCACCGATCGGTGCGAACCTACACAGATCTCATATGGGAGGGTCATGCTGCGAGTCCACGGCGGAACACCGCTGACGGGCGAGGTCGATGTCCGCGGGGCCAAGAACCTGGTTCCCAAGGCCATGGTCGCCTCGCTGCTGGGGGACACCCCCTCGGTACTGCGTTCGGTGCCCGATATCAAGGACGTCCACGTCGTCACCGGCCTGCTGGGCCTGCACGGGGTCGAGGTGACCTCGGGACCGGACGCCGGTCGGGCCGATGGGGAGCTGCGGATGGACCCCGCGAACGTCTCCCAGGGTTCGATCGCCGACATCGACGCCCACGCCGGGTCCTCACGCATCCCGATCCTGTTCTGTGGGCCGCTGCTGCACCGCCTGGGCCGGGCGTTCATCCCCGATTTGGGTGGGTGCAAGATCGGCGACCGGCCGATCGACTTCCACCTCGACGTGCTGCGCAAGTTCGGCGCGCGCGTCGACAAGACCCCCGGCGGGATCCTGCTGGAGGCCCCGCAGCGCCTGCGCGGGACCAAGGTCAAACTGCCCTACCCCTCGGTCGGGGCGACCGAGCAGGTGCTGCTGACGGCAGTGCGCGCCGACGGCATCACGGAGCTGAAGAACGCCGCTGTGGAACCGGAGATCATGGACCTGGTCGCCGTTCTGCAGAAGATGGGCGCGATCATCACCGTCGACACCGAGCGGGTGATCCGGATCGAAGGCGTCGAATCGCTTTCCGGCTATACCCACCGTGCGCTGCCGGACCGGATGGAGACGGGCTCCTGGGCCTCGGCCGCCCTGGCCACAGGCGGGGACATCTTCGTGCGCGGGGCGCACCAGCAGGACATGATCACCTTCCTCAACGTCTTCCGCAAGATCGGTGGGGCGTTCACCGTCGAAGAGGACGGCATCCGCTTCCGCCACCCCGGTGGCGAACTGAACTCCGTCGTCCTCGAGACCGATGTGCACCCGGGTTTCATGACCGATTGGCAGCAGCCCCTGGTGGTGGCGTTGACCCAGGCCAGGGGCCTGTCGATCATCCACGAGACGGTGTACGAGAACCGTTTCGGCTTCACCCAGGCGCTGGGGCAGATGGGCGCGCAGATCCAGCTCTACCGCGAGTGCCTCGGCGGTACGCCGTGCCGATTCGGCCGGCGCAACTTCCTGCACTCCGCTGCGATCTCCGGGCCCAGTCGCCTACACGGGACCTCGATCACCGTGCCCGACCTGCGCGGGGGCTTCAGCCACGTCATCGCCGCGTTGGCCGCCGAGGGGACCAGCGAGGTGCGCGGGATCGAGTTGATCAACCGCGGCTACGAGGACTTCGACATGAAACTGCAGGGCCTGGGAGCCCGGGTGGAGGAAGTATGAGCAAGGACGCCGCGGCCAGGGCCGCCAAGGAACAGCGGAAGCGGGCGCACGAGGAAGAGGTGGTCGCCGGGATCGACTACTCGCCGAAGCTGCTGGCCCGCTCGCGCTCGGTCGCCCACGTCGTGGCGCCCCCGTTGACCGCGCTGTTTCGCACCATGGGCAAGCCGCACAGCCATGGCTTCGAGAACGTCGGCGACTCCGGTGCGGTGATCGTCGCGGGGCTGCACCTGAGCAAGGTCGACCCTGTGCTGCTGTCGCTGGACCTGTGGCACCACGGTCGGATGCCGCACTTCCTGGCCAAGGCGTCCCTGTTCACCGGGTTCCTGGGCGTGTTCATGCGCCCGCTGGCGCAGATCCCCGTGCTGCGCGGCTCCGCCGGGGCGGCGGAATCACTGGTCTCGGCCAAGAAGGCCCTGGCCGCCGGCGAGGTCGTCGTGATCTTCCCGCGCGGCACGCTCACCGCCGACCCCGACGGCTGGCCCGACCCCTCGCGCACGGGGGCCGCGCGCCTGGCCATCGAGACCGGGACGCCCGTGGTGCCGGCCGCGCACTGGGGACTGCAGGACACGATGACCAAGCACAACAAGGCCGTCAAACCGCAGTTCGGCCGCCGGATGGACCTGGTCTACGGTGAGCGGATCGATCCCGCCCCGTATGCCGGGGTGCCCGACGGGATCTCGCGGCTGACCCATGAGATCACCTATCAGACGGCTGCGCTGTTGGCCCGTCTGCGCGGGGTCGAACTGCCCGCGCGGTTCACCACCGACCACCGCCTGGCCGATGAGGATCGGGCGGACGGCTAAAATAGTCGGCAGGCCGCGCTCCATCGCGGCCTATTCCACTTATCGGACGAAACGTGTAAGGAGTCGGGTGTGAAGACGGCGGTCATGGGAGCCGGATCCTGGGGGACGGTGTACGCCCAGGTCATCTGCGATGCCGGGTACCCCGTCACCATCTGGGCCAGACGCGATGATGTGGCCGCGGAGATCGACTCCGCCCACACCAACTCCGGCTATCTGCCGGGGGTGACACTGTCGGAGAATCTCAGCGCCACCTCGGATCCGGCTGCGGCACTGGCAGATGCCGAAATCGTCGTGCTGGCCGTGCCGGCCCAGAGCCTGCGGGAGAACCTTGCGGCCTGGGGCGGGCACATCCGGCCGGATGCGATCGTGGTGAGCCTGATGAAGGGCATCGAGATCGGCACGGGCAAGCGGATGACGGAGGTCGTCGCCGAGGCCACCGGTCTGCCGAAGCGCCGGATCGCCGTGGTCTCCGGGCCGAACCTGGCCCGTGAGATCGCCGCCTGCCAGCCGACGGCCACCGTCGTCGCGGCCGAGGACAGTGAGGTCGCCGAACGTGTCGCCGAGATCTCCGCGAACTCCTACTTCCGGCCCTATACGAACACCGATGTGGTGGGCGTGGAGCTGGGCGGGGCGATCAAGAACGTCATCGCGCTGGCCGTGGGCATGGCCGATGGGCAGGGCCTGGGCGATAACTCCAAGGCCTCCATCATTACTCGCGGCCTGGCGGAGACGACCCGCCTGGCCCTGGCCATGGGTGGGCGGGCGCACACCCTGTCCGGGCTGGCGGGGATGGGCGACCTGGTCGCCACCTGCGCCTCCCCGCTTTCGCGCAACCGGTCCTTCGGCCGCCTGCTGGGAGAGGGACTGACCCTGGAGGAGGCGGTGGCGAAGACCAAGCAGACTGCCGAGGGCGTCAAGAGCGCCAAGGCCGTGCTGGCCCTGGGTGCCGAGCACGGTGTCGACCTGCCGATCGCGCAGGCGGTCGTGGGCGTGCTGGCCGGGAAGCTCAGCGTCGGCGAAATGGCCACCCTGCTGCTGGCCCGCAAACGCAAGGTCGAGGATCCCCGGATCTGATTCGCCGGACCCGGTCCGCATCCAACGCCGGGCCGCACTCCGGCCGCAGGGCCCGACCCGCAGCGGACGCGCACCTGTAGTGTGGGATACGCCCCGTGCAACGCATACCGAAATCCGAGGAGGAATCATGAGCGAACAGTTGAACTCGCCCTTCGCCCGCCTGAACGACGTTCCGCGCTTCACCGTCACCAGCACCGATGTGGCCGAGGGCGCACCACTGGCCCTGGCCCAGGCATCAGGCTCGATGGGGATCTCCGGCGGCCGGGACGAATCGCCCCAGCTGTCCTGGACGGACTTCCCGGAGGAGACCAAAGCCTTCGCCGTGACCTGCTACGACCCCGATGCGCCCACCGGATCCGGCTTCTGGCACTGGGTCGTCGCCGACATCCCAGGGACGGTGACCGAACTTCCCACGAACGCCGGCAATCCGGCTGCGGACCTGCTGCCGGCAGGGGTCTCCGTGTTCCGCAACGACGCGGGCGAACCGCGCTTCGTCGGCGCGGCTCCGCCGGCCGGACACGGCCCGCACCGTTACTTCTTCATCGTGCACGCGCTCAGCGAGCCCCTGAACCTGCCCGAGGATTCCTCGCCGGCCTTCGTCGGCTTCAACATCTTCTTCAAGAGCATCGGCCGGGCGTGGCTGGAGACCACGTTCGAAGTCGAGGCGTGAACCCCCGCCACTCCGTCAACGAAATAAGGAAACATGCCTGATAACCGTCCCGTGGTCGCCGTGCTGTTCGGTGGCCGCTCGTCCGAACACTCCGTCAGCTGCGTCAGCGCCGTCGGAGTGCTGTCCTCTCTGGACGATGCCGCATACCGGATCCTGCCGATCGGCGTGACCCGGGAGGGCACCTGGCGACTGGTGCCCGACTGGCAGGACTTCGCCTTCGATGCGGAGGCGATGCCCGAAGTCGAAGACGACGGGACGGCCATCTTCGTGTCCCCGACCTCCGCCGACCACCCCTTGGTGGAACGGCGCGCCGACGGGTCAACCCGTCGGCTGGGGTCGGTGGACGTGTTCTTCCCCCTGCTGCACGGTCCCTACGGGGAGGACGGGACGGTGCAGGGCCTGTTCGAACTCATGGGAGCGGCGTATGTCGGCCCCGGCGTGTTCGGTTCGGCCGCGGCGATGGACAAGCACTTCACGAAGGTCGTGTTGACCGCGGCCGGGATCCCCACCACCCCGTGGGTGACGATCCGGCAGGACGAATACACCGCGGACGCCCAGGCGGCACACGATGCGGTGATCGCCCAGGGCTTCCCCGCCTTCGTCAAGCCCGCCCGCGCGGGCTCCTCGGTGGGGATCTCGAAGGTCCACGACGCCTCCGGGCTGGCTGCGGCCTTCACCGCGGCCTTCGCCCACGACACGAAGGTGATCGTGGAACCGGGAGTCGTCGCCCGCGAGGTCGAATGCGCGGTGCTGGGCTCCTTCCACGACACCGAACCCGCGACCAGCTGGCCCTCGGAGATCACCTTCGGGGCCGAACACGAGTTCTACGATTTCGAGGCGAAGTACCTCGACGGCGCCTCCCAGGTGACCTGCCCGGCCGAACTGCCAGAGGCCGTGACCGAGGAGGTCCGCCGGGTCGCCCGCAAGACCTTCCAGGCCTTCGAGGGCTCGGGCCTGGCCCGGGTCGACACCTTCGTGCTCGACGACGGTAGCGTGCTGGTCAACGAGCTCAACACCCTGCCGGGCTTCACCCCCAGCTCCGCCTATCCGATGATGTGGGCGCGCACGGGCGTTGAGTTCCCGGAGCTGCTGAACCGGCTGATCGCGATCGCCCTGCGCGACCGCACCCGCTGAGGACGGGAACAGCCGGCGATGCGTCCCTTAAGGGCGTGTCGCCGGCGGCGTCGCCGTACCACTGACCTGCGGGGTACCGGACTCGTCGAGGTCCTTGGCCGCGACACAGGACCGAGCGGATTCGGGCAGCTTGCCCACGGCATCGGCCAGGGCCGCCAGTGCGGTGGCGCCGGGCATCCGCGTGGGGTCGACCAGGACTTCGGCCGCCGGTTTGCGGTTGTAGGTCACGAAACGCCAGGTCTTCTCGTCCTGCTGCGTGGAGATCCAGTCGACCCCGCTGACGCTGACGCAGGGATCGGTGGTGGGCGCCGGGACGTCCATCCCGCACTTGAACACCGCCGCCGAGGGATCGCCCCAGGCGCCGGTGGCCTGGCTGGAGGTGTCGCGGCGATGGAAGTCGCCGACCACATCGGGCAGGCTGAGCATGGTGTTCGCGCAGGCCGGATCCTCCGGATGCGGCGCCGATTCGACGACCAGAGTGTCGGTGCACCCGCTGAGGACCAGTCCGAGCCCCACGCTCGCGGCCGCCAGAGTCCAACCCGTGTATCTGCGCATACCCGCAGTTTATCCGCCTGCTAGCGTGGGCCCATGGCCACCCTGCACCGGCTGGGCGAAACCGCTCTGCTGCGCCTCATCACCGATACGCTCGATCGCGCGCCCGCCGCTGCCCTGAACCATCCGGCGGCGGTGGGTCCAGGCGATGATGCCGCCGTGACCCACCCCGCCGGCGCCCTGGCGAGCACCACCGACATGCTCGTGGCAGGACAGGACTTTCTGCCCGCTTGGCTGGACCTCGGCGAACTTCCCGATGCACTCTGCCCGGGCGCCGGCCTCCGCCGGGCGGCCGGCACCACTCCGGGCGGCTGGTACCGCCTGGGGGTCAAGGCGGCTGCGCAGAACCTCGCGGACGTGTTCGCCATGGGCGCGCGCCCCCACGGACTGTTGGTCTCCCTCGGACTGCCGGGCGACACCGAATCTGAGCGGATCGAGGAGTTCTACGCCGGCCTGCTCGCCGAGTGCGCGCGGGCCGGCACCGGAGTGCTCGGAGGCGATATCGGCGCGGCCGGGGAGCTCATCGTCTCCATCACCGCGCTCGGGGACTACCCGCGCTCCACCCCGCCGCTGCGCCGGAGCGGTGCCCGGCCGGGCGACACCGTCTATCTGGCCGGCACCGTGGGCTTCGCCGCCGCGGGCCTCGACCTGCTGCTGGCCGGGGTGCGCCCCGGAGAGGACCCGGACCTGGACCTGGCCCTGGCGGTGCAACTGGGGCCGCGGCCGGACTATGCTGCGGCCGCGCGGCTGCCTGGGTGGGCCCATGCCGGGATCGACGCCTCGGACGGGATGGTGGGCGATCTGGGCCGCATCGCCCGGGCCTCGCAGGTCGTCATCGACCTCGATCCGGACGCCATCGACCGCTTGTCCCGGCCTCTCCTGCCCGCGGCTCGCGCACTGCGCGCCGATGGGGCGCCGGCCCTGGACCTGGCCCGCCACTGGGTGCTCACCGGGGGAGAGGACCACGGTTTCCTGGTGACCGCGCCCACCCTGCCCGGCACGGGTGCGAACCGGGCTCCGGTAAAGTGGGAGGCGATCGGCACGGTGACCAGGCGGGCGGTCGAGGCCGGCGCACCGGATGCCGGCGGCGCCCTCGGCATTCACCTGGCCGGGGCGGCGGTTGCCGATGGGGCGTTCAGACACTTCGCCTAGCCGCGGCTGTTGCAACGACGAGGACGGACCCACAACGGCTCGAAGGAGGGCGGGATGAGCATGGACCCCGAGCGGCTCGGCGGTCGCTTGGCGGCCCGCTGGGCCAGGCGGATCGTCGAACGGATGCGGCGCGAGCGCACCGACATCGACGCGCTCAACGTCTTCCCCGTCCCCGACGGCGATACCGGCACCAATCTCTATCACACCGTCCGCTCGGCCTACCGCGCAGTCGAGGGACTGACCGGCCAGGTGACACTGGGCCAGGTCGTCGAGGCGATGGCCAATGGCGCCCTGCGCGGGGCCCGCGGCAATTCCGGGCTGATCCTCTCCGTGGCATTGCGTGGGGTGGCCGACGGACTCGCCGGTGTCACGGAACTCGACTCCGCGACCTTCGCGGCCGCTCTGGAACTGGCCGCCGACCGCGCAGCGGAGGCGATCGCCGATCCGGTGGACGGGACCATGCTCACGGTCCTGCACGCCATGGCCGAATGCGCCAGGGAACAGGCCGACGCAGGGGCCGACCTCATCGAACTGATCGCCGCGGTGCGCACCCGCAGCCAGCAGGCCCTGTTGGAGACCACCGGCCAGCTCGATGTGCTCTCGGAGGCCGATGTGGTCGATGCGGGTTCCTCGGGCATCGTCGAACTGTTCGACCTGCTCTACCTCACGGCCACCGGGCGCGACCCGGCCGGGGCCACGATGACCGAACAGGCCATGGCGGGCCGTCGGCTGCGGCAGGAGGCACTGGACGGCGTGACCGTCGAACGTCCGGAGGCCCGGGCGGGGGAGACCGGCTACGAGCTCGTTTTCTTCCTCGCCGATAAACGCGACCGCGCCCGTCATGTCAAACGCGTGCTCAAAGCCGCCGGTGGCACCTCGATCGTGGTGTCCTGGCCCAAGGTCCACGTCCACGTGCCGGACACGTCCTCCGCGCTGGAGGCGCTGCGCTCCTGCAAGTCATTGGGCATCGCGCAGCTGCGCGTCGAGGACCTCACGGTCAGCGGTGGCCCCCGGCGGCGCACTACGGTGCTGGTCACCGTAGCAGGCATCGGCTCGCTGTTCGCCGCTGCCGTGGCCGAGGCGGTGGCCGTCAATGCGGCCCTGCCCGGTTACGAGGCACTGGTGGCCGAACTCGCAGCGGGACTGAGCCCGACCCCGGATCCGGCGGCAGACGATGGCGAGGCGTCCGCAGCCCCCGGGCCGGACGAGTCGGGCGCCTCGGCAGTGCCGGGGGAGACCGGTGAGGAGGGTCCTGCCGTCGTCGTGTCCCATGACGCCGCCAGCCATGTGGCCCTGCACGAACTCGCGCTGCACACCGACGTTCTACTGGTTCCCGCCCTCAACCAGGCCCAGGTGTTCGCGGCCCTGGCCGTCTACGACCCGGCCGCGGGTCCGGCCGCAGTGGCCGCGGATATGGCCGATGTCGTCGACTCCCTGTCCTGTGGGTCCGTGGTCCGCTCGGGCCGGGCCGCCGGGCGCCAGGTCGTCCGCGGGTCCGGATGGCCGGCGGGGACCTCGCTGCCGGGTGCGGCGGATGCCGCAGAACCCGCGCTGGCCCCCGACGAGGTCATGTTCGTCCAGGTGGGCCGGGTCCGCTCGGTCTACGAGGACTCCGTATCGGCACTGCTGGGGCTCATCGACGCGCTGGCCCCGGATGCCGAACTGCTGACCCTGGTCACCGGCACCTCCCTGCCGCCTGCTGCCCTGGCCGCCGCCCGGGCCCACCTGCAGGATGCCTACCCCGAGGCCATCGTCGACGTCGTCGAGAGCCGCTCCAGCCGCCTGTGTGCGGAACTCGCGGCGGAATGAGGGCTGATGAGTAGCGCGCGCGAACCGCTCCTGAAAGACTTCATCACCTCCCGCAAAGACCTCAAGGACCTCGAATCCCTGGGCCTGGTGACGATCCACGACGTCTTCCGCAATCTGCCGCGCCGCTATATCTTCCCCGGCCAGGCCACCCGGATCAGGGAGCTGGAAGTGGGCCAGGAGGCGGTCCTCTACGTGCGCGTGACCGATGCCGATTCGTGGAGCAAACCGAATCAGCGCTCCAGGGGCCCGCGCATGATGCATATGACCAGGCTGCGCCTCAGCGACGGGGAGGCGACGATCTCGGCGACCTTCTTCAACCAGAAGTGGATGGAGAAGAAGGCTGCGGATGCGATCGACTCTTTCGTGCTGATCGCGGGCAAGGTCGAACAGTTCCGCGGCAGTCCCCAGTTGCAGAACCCGAAGTTCATCACCCAGGACGGTTCGGAGGAATACGCTCCAGGGGCCATCACCAAGCCCATCCCGATCTACCGGGCGAATGCCAGGATCGCCAGCAACCGGATCCAGCGGCTGACGAAGGTGCTGTTGGCCGCGGCCCCGCAGGAGTGCTTCGCCGACGTCGTGCCGCAGCGCATCCGCACCGCACACGGCCTGCCGGACTTCCGGACCGTGCTGCAGTACCTGCACGACCCCGCTGAGGCCGATCAGCCCGAGCAGGCGATCCACGCGCTGAAGTTCGAGGAGGCACTGTCCCTGCAGGCCGAACTGGCCAGCCGGCGCAGGCGTTTCGAGGAGCAGTCCGCCATCGCCCTGGCCGGCGCCATCGGCGGTCACCTCGACACCTTCGACGCCGAACTCGACTTCACCCTGACGCGCTCGCAGATCCGCGTTGGCACGGAGATCTCTGCCGACCTGCTGCGCAGCCGGCCGATGAACCGGCTGCTGCACGGCGACGTCGGATCGGGCAAGACCCTGGTGGCCCTGCGGGCCATGCTGCAGGCGGTGGACTCCGGCAAGCAGGCCGCTCTGGTCGCCCCGACCGAGGTGCTGGCCGCCCAGCACTACAACTCCCTGCGCTCCCTGCTGGGCTCCCGCGTGAACGACGGCACGCTGTCAGGGGACCCCGATGGGGTGCGGATCGAACTGATCACCGGCTCCCTGCCCGCGGCCCGGCGCCGCAAGGTGGCGCTGGCCGTGGCCTCGGGCGAGGTCGACATCGTGGTGGGCACGCATGCGCTGATGAGTGAGAAGACCGTATTCGCCGAACTGGGCCTGGTGGTCGTCGACGAACAGCACCGCTTCGGGGTGCGCCAGCGCGAGGCCCTGCGCACCAAGGGCGGGGAGGGGGTCCCTCACATGCTGGTGATGACGGCCACGCCCATTCCGCGCACGGTCGCGATGACGGTGTTCGGGGACTTGGACGTCAGTGTGCTCGATGAACTGCCGGGTGGGCCCAAGCGGATCAAAACCTTCGTCGTCGGCGCCGAGCACCCCCGCTGGTATGAGCGCATGTACCAGGTGATGGCCGAACGCATCGCCGCGGGCCAGCAGGTGTTCACCGTCGTCGGCCGGATCGATTCGAAGGCGGACGAGACCGGCCTGGCCCCGGGCGGAGTGTTGCCCGGCGTCGAGGACACGGCTGCGGCCCTGGCGGCCCGGCCCGAACTGTGCGCGATCCCAACACCCGGAGGCGGGACGCGCGCAGCGCGCATCGGCATCCTGCACGGCCGGATGACGCCGGAGGACAAGGATGCGGCGATGGCGGCCTTCGTCGCGGGCGATACCGATGTGCTGGTCGCCACCACCGTCATCGAGGTGGGCGTCGACGTCCCCAACGCCACCTGCATGGCCATTATGGACGCGGAGATGTTCGGAGTCGCCCAGCTGCACCAGCTGCGCGGGAGGATCGGCCGCGACGGCCGCGAGGCGATCTGCTTCTTCGCCACCCACCGCCCGCCAGACGACCCCGCCAGGGAACGGCTGGACACCGTGGCAGGGACCCTGGACGGCTTCGCCCTGGCCACCTTCGACGTGGAGACCCGGCGCGAGGGCGATGTGCTGGGCCTGAGCCAGTCGGGCCTGCGCACCAGCCTGAAATACCTATCGGTGATCAAGGACGAGAACCTGGTGCTGGCCGCGCGCGCCGACGCCTTCGCCCTGGTCGACGAGGACCCCACCCTGGAGTCCTTCCCCGCCCTGCGCGCACACGTCGACCGGCAGATCCTCGACGCCGACGAAACCTGGATGGAGGTCTCCTGATGCGCATCGTCGCGGGCAGCCTGTCCGGCCGCCGTATCCGCACACCCGGTGGTTCGGCCACCCGGCCCACCTCGGACCGGGTGCGCGAATCCCTGTTCGCCTCGCTCGAGGCCCTCGGCATGCTCGATGGCGCCCGGGTGCTCGACGTGTTCGCAGGCTCCGGTGCGCTGGGCCTGGAGGCCCTGAGCCGGGGTGCGGCCCACGCGGCCTTCGTCGAGAAGGCGCGGTCCGCCTCGGCCGTGGTGGCGGCGAATATCGCGGATCTGGGCGTGGCCGAGCGCACCAGGCTCATCACCGGGACCGCACCCGCGGCGCTGGGACAGATCGAGCCAGGCGAGACCGACCTGGTGTTCGCCGATCCGCCGTACCCGCTGACGGAGGCCCAGGTGACCCAGGTGCTCGCTGCCCTGGTGCCGCTGCTGCGCGATGCGTCCAGCCTGGTGGTGCTGGAGCGCTCCACGCGCTCGCCCGAACCCACGCTGCCGGAGGACCTGCAGGTGTTCAAACACAAGACGCACGGTGAGACGGCACTGTGGTGGCTGGAGAAGAAGTGAAATCCACAAAGGAGATGAACGACGCATGAAGGTCGTCTGCCCCGGTTCCTACGATCCCGTGACGGTGGGCCACATCGACATCGCCCTGCGGGCGGCGCGGATGTTCGAGCACGTCGTCATCGCGGTTGTGCACAATCCCTCGAAGACCGGCCACTTCCCCCTGGCCCAGCGCATCGAGTTCATCCGCGCGGGCCTGGCCGCCGACCCCCGGTTCGCCGGAGTGGACAACATCACGATCGACGATGTGCCCGGCGGCCTGCTGGTCGACTACTGCGAGCGGATCGGTGCGGGAGCCGTGGTCAAGGGACTGCGCTCGGGCACCGACTACGCCTACGAACTGCCGATGGCGCATATGAACCGGCACTTGAAGAACATCGAGACGGTTTTCGTGCCGGGCGATCCCGCCTATGAGCACGTGTCCTCCTCGCTCATCCGCGAGGTTTCCGCGTTGGGCGGGGACGTGGCCGGGATGGTTCCGGAGATGGTCCTGGCCGAGCTGACCGCACGGCGCGCACAGCAGTCGCAGCAAGCGCAGCCCGGTGGCGCCGACGGTGCCGCTGAAGCCTGCAGCGCCGGCGCGAAGCGGAGCTGAGGGTGTTCCGTCCCGGATGGTTCTTCTTCCTGGTCCTGCACACCATCTTCATGCACGGGATCTTCAACGCCACCAAGGTGTTGATGAGCTACCGGGCGCTGGAACTGGGTGGTGGCTCCGCGGCCGTCGGCATCCTGACGAGCGTCTATTCGATCGTGCCGCTGTTCCTGGCGATCTACATCGGGCGCAAGGTCGATCGCGGCTTCGTCATCCCCGTGCTGTGGTTGGGCACCGTGCTGTCCACCGTGAGTGTGGCCGGCGCGGCCCTGAGCCCGTCGATCGCGGGCGTGGCCGTCGCGGCGGTGGGCCTGGGCACCGGCCAGCTGCTGATGACCGTCGGCTCGCAGGCCGTCATCCCCTCGAGTTTCCCCGCCGGTGATCTGACCGCCCGGTTCGGCTCGCTGACCCTGGGCGTGTCCATCGGGCAGACCCTGGGCATGCCGATCGCGGGCCTGGTGGCCGGCGGCGGCCTGTCAGGCGCCCACGTCGACCCGGTGCGCGGCATGTGGGTGATGTGCGCCTTCGGGGCCTTGGCGATTCCGTGCATGTTCGGCATCATGTGCAGGCCCCGGATGCCGCGGGTCTCCCGCGAGATGGCGAAGGCCGCGGCGCTCTCGCCCATCACCCTGCTGGGACTGCACGGGATGAAGCCGGCGATCCTGGCGTCCATGTCGACCCTGGCCGCGATCGACCTGATGAGCGCCTACCTGCCGGTGCTGGGCCAGACCCATGGGATCTCGGTCGAGGCCGTGACCCTGTTGCTCACGGTGCGCACCCTGGCCACGATCGTGGCCAGGCTGTTCACCACCCAGCTCACGCACACGGTGGGGTTGTTGCGGCTGCTGTGGACCGCCAGTCTGCTGGCTGGCCTGTGTGTGTTCGCGATTCCGGTGTTCCCACAGGTCTGGCCCCTGGCGCTCATGATGGTGCTCAGCGGGTTCGCCTTCGGGATGACCCAGCCGCTGACGATGACCCTGGTGTCCTCCCTGGCCGATGCCGCCAACCGCGGTGCCGTGATGTCGCTGCGCCTGGCCGGCAACCGGCTGAGCCAGGTGGCGTTCCCACTGGCGGCCTCGGCGCTGAGCGCCTCGGTGGGCGTGGCCGCGATCTTCGTGATGAGCGGCGGTCTGCTGGTGGCCAGTGCCGCCGCCACGCTGAGCAATGCGGTGCGGGGCCGGCGGGACTGAGGGCCATGCCTTTTCGGTGGTACCACTTGCGCACCCGTAGACTGGGGGTGTGAAGTCTTCTCCGGAACCGAGGTCCCCGCAGCCTGCGCGGCGCACGCGTGCCCGTGCACTGCGCTGGCCGCTCGTCGCCTTCGGCATCGGCCTGGTGGTCCTCGGCGGTTCCCTGTGGTTGGCGGGACTGCCGGGCGCCTGGCCCACCGTGGCCGGCGTGCTGCGCTTCGCGGGCTCCATGCTGGCCGGCCTGAGTGCGGCCTACGGCGTCCTGGTGTTCATCCGCACCAGGTGATGTGCGTGGTGTCCTGGGTGCGCCCGCATGCTCTGCACAGGTGCTGTACCCAAGGTCACATGTGCTGCGCTTGGGGCGAACTAGCGCAGTACACCCCCAGTTGATAGACTTGTTGCTTGCGTGTCAGTGCGTGTGCTGCACGGAAATCGAAGGTAAGACGGAGGGGAGTGAAGAGAGATGAACAAGCATTCTGAACTCGAACTCGACCTGCGGAGCATGAACCTGCTGGACAAGCCGGGGGAATGGCTCAAGCTGGAGAAGACCGTTGCCGCGCCGCAGGACCTGCGGATCGAAATGATCGGGATTCCGGCCGGGGACCCCATGCAGCTTGCGCTGCAGCTGGAAAGCGTGGTCGAGGGCATTTATGTCACCGGCACCGTCAAGGCTGTGGCCAAGGGGCAGGATGCCCGGACGCTCGAAGAACTGGAGCTGGACCTCGACGTCCCGCTCAACGAGCTCTTCGTCTACGAGCGTGACCCGGAAGACGAGGAATCCTATGCCGTGGAACGCGGCCGGATCGACCTGGAACCCGCTCTTCGTGACGCAGTGGTGATGAGCTTGCCGTTTAGGCCGCTGAAGACGGATGACGATGGCGATTTCACCTTCACCACCGGAGTCGACTTCGAACCGGAAGGCGAATCCGATCCGCGCTGGTCTAAACTGGAAACATTGTTGTCTGAAGAGAAAGAGAGCTAGACGTGGCTGTTCCGAAGCGTAAATTGTCGCGCAGCAACACCCGCCACCGTCGTTCGCAGTGGAAGGCTCAGGCTCCGACCCTGGTCAAGACTGTGGAGAACGGTCGCGTTGTGTACTCGCGCCCCCACCAGGCCCGCGTTGTCGAAGACTCCGCTGGAACCCCCCTGTTCCTGGAGTACAAGGGCCGCAAGGTCGCCGACATCTGAGCGATCCAGAGGTTACCTCCATTGCATGAGCAGTCTCTGACTGAACTCAACGAGCGTCTCGGCGTCGATATCGACGCCGAGACGCTTCGTCTTGCCCTGACGCACCGGTCCTACGCCTTCGAACACGGCGGCATCCCTACCAACGAGCGCCTGGAGTTCCTGGGCGACTCCGTGCTGCAGTTGGTGTCCACCGAATCGCTGTTCTTCGGCAATCCGGACCTGCCTGAGGGCAAACTGAGCAAGAAACGCGCCTCTGTGGTCAACACCCGTGCCCTGGCCGGGCATGCGCGCGAACACGGGATCGGCGATTTCCTGCTCCTGGGCAAGGGCGAGGACCTGACCGGTGGGCGCGATAAGGACTCGATCCTGGCCGACACCGTCGAGGCCATCATCGGTGCCTGCTACGTCTCCTGCGGCAGACAGTCCGCTTTCGACCTGGTCCACCGGCTGATCGACGACAGCATCCGCGATGCCGTGGTGCTCGGTTCCGGAATGGACTACAAGACTACCCTGCAGGAGGCCGCGGCCGACCTGGAACTGGGGTCGGTCACCTACACCTTGGAGGGCCGCGGGCCCGATCATGCCAGGGTCTACACCGCCACCGCTTTCACCGGTGAACGCTCCTGGGGCTCCGGAGAGGGGACCTCGAAGAAGGCCGCGGAACTGGTCGCCGCTGAAATCGCGGTTAAGGAGATCGTCCGCCTGCATCCGAGCTGGGATCGCTGAGCCGGCGCACGGCCCTGCCCCCGACACCTCCGAGACATGCCCGAACTCCCCGAAGTAGAATCCGTCCGCCGTGGCCTGGCCGGCTGGGTGGCCGGCGCCCATGTGCAGCGCGTGCGCGTGCTCGACGAGCGGATCCTCGGCACCACCTCCCGCAGGGACATCCCCGCCGGCGCGGGAATCCTGTTCGCCGCTGACCTGGCCGAGGCCACGCTCACCGGAGCGCAGCGCCGCGGCAAGTTCATGTGGCTGCCGCTGCTGGATGGAGACCGGGCCCTGGCCGTGCACCTGGGGATGAGCGGGCAGTTCCGCATCCACCAGCCCGGTGACCCCGTGCACAAACACACCAGGGCGATCATGGACCTGCACGCGCCCGGCAACGGTGATGTCGAACTGCGGTTCATCGACCAGCGGATCTTCGGCCATCTGGGCGTTGAACCGATCGTGCCGGGAATGGCCAACTGGGGCGCATCGGCGGGCCGGCCGCGGCCCGTTGCGCTCAGTGCCTCCCGCATCGCCCCCGACCCCTTCGAACCGGGGTTCGAGCCGCAGGCCGTGGCCCGGGTCCTGGCACGCAAGCACACGGCGATCAAAACGGCTCTGCTGGACCAATCGGTGCTCAGCGGAATCGGCAATATCTACGCCGACGAGGCCCTGTTCGCCGCATCAGTCCATCCGTTGGCCCTGGCCGATAGGCTGCGGATCTCCCGGGTCGTGCGCGTGGTCGAGGCCGCGCGCGAGGTGATGGCCCGGGCGCTGGAGGTCGGCGGCACCAGCTTCGACGATCTGTACGTCAACGTCAATGGGGAATCCGGCTACTTCGCCAGGTCCCTGCAGGCCTATGGGCGCGAGGGCCAGCCGTGCGCCCGGTGCGGGACCCCGCTCAAGCGAATCGTAGTGGGTGGGCGCAGCACCCACTTCTGTCCTACCTGCCAGCGCCCGCAGCGCTAGGGCCCTGGACAAAGGCGGTCACGACGGATCACCGATGAGCGCCGGCTCGTTTATTTAGTCGCCGACGAGGATCTCGTGATCCTGTAGGCCCGTCACCATTACTGACACCTGACTGGTCTCGCCATCGGAACGAAAGAGGCTATACCTCATCGGGACCAGTCCGTCGCGCCTTTTTCAAGGAAATCACCTGCAATACCGCCCAGCTCAGTATCAGAATCGTGCCGATCGTCGTTACGGATATTCCAGCCAGCACGAGTATGCCGGCTCCGATATTCGCTCCGGATGTGCTCATGTTGGAGTTCAGAAAGTATCCAAGAACTGATAGCGCGATTCCAATGATCACAAGCAGTAGTCCAATTGCTAAGTATAATATGCGCATGTCTGAACCTATTCATAAAATCCAGGTGGGATCTTCGCTGCCAGCATAGTGGTCTTTTGCTATCTTTTTTAATGATCGCGACCCTGGTCGGCTGGCCCCGCGCGCAATAGGCTTGTACCCATGAGCCACACGAGCAGAGCACTGTTGATCGTCGATGTGCAGAACGACTTCTGCGAGGGCGGCGCCCTGGGTGTCGCCGGAGGTTCCGCCGTGGCCCAGGACGTGGCGGCGTTGTTGGCCGCGCACCGACCCCGGGACTTTACCACTGGCAATTCAGCCCAGGCGCCCTATGCCCTGATCGCGGCCTCGCGCGACTGGCACGAAGCCGGCAACGACAACGGCGGGCACTTCGCAGCGCCGGACGAGGCCCCCGACTTCTCCACGACCTGGCCCGTGCACTGTGTGCAGGGGACCTCGGGCGCGGACTACCATCCGGCCCTGGCCACGGCGGCCATCGACGTGCACGTGCTCAAGGGCATGGGCGTGCCCGCCTACTCCGCCTTCGAAGGTCGGACGGCCGACGGCCGGGGCCTGACCGCCGTGCTGCACGAGGCCGGGGTCGAGGCCGTTGACGTGGTTGGGATCGCCACGGACCATTGCGTGCGGGCCAGCGTGCTCGACGCCCTCGCCGCGGGGTTCAGCGTGCGGCTGCTCACCGGCCTGATCGCCGGGGTGGCACCGGAGACCTCGGCGGCGGCACTGGAGGAGATGCGCACCGCCGGAGCCCTGCTGAGCGAGGGCCAACCGATAAACTGAACCCACCATGTTTCTCAAGACGTTGACCCTGCGCGGGTTCAAGAGCTTCGCCTCGGCCACCCGGATGGAACTCGAACCCGGAATCACCTGCGTGGTGGGCCCCAACGGGTCGGGCAAATCGAATGTCGTCGACGCCCTGGCCTGGGTGATGGGCGAACAGGGCGCGAAGAACCTGCGCGGTTCGAAGATGGAGGACGTCATCTTCGCCGGCACCGGCAAACGCCAACCGCTGGGCCGCGCCGAGGTGTCGCTGACGATCGACAACACCGACGGCGCCATCCCGATCGACTACACGGAAGTCACCATCACCCGCACCCTGTTCCGCTCCGGCGGCAGCGAGTACTCGATCAACGGCAGCCCCGCGCGCCTGCTCGACATCCAGGAACTGCTCAACGACTCCGGCCTGGGCAAGGAGATGCACGTCATCGTGGGCCAGGGGCGGCTCGACGAGATCCTCCACGCCGACCCCTTTGACCGGCGCGGCTTCATCGAAGAGGCGGCCGGCGTCCTCAAACACCGCCGCCGCAAGGACAAGGCCCTGCGCAAACTCACCGGCCTGCAGGCGAACCTCGACCGGGTGAACGACCTGCGCGCCGAACTGTCCGATCAGCTCGAACCCCTGGGCCGGCAGGCGCAGGCGGCCAAACGCGCCCAGGGCGTGCAAGCGGTGCTGCGCGACGCCGAGGCCCGGCTGGCCGCCGACGACGTGGTCAGGCTCAGCGCCAAGCTGGAAGCCGGGACCTCACCGCAGGTCGCGGCGAAGGCGAAAGAGGAACTGCAACTCGAACTGGCCGAACTCGACCGCCGAATCTCAGCCGGCACCGCGGACCTGGCGAAACTCGAGACCAGGGCCGAGGACCTGACCGCGCTGGTGCGCGACCTCGACGGTGCGGCCGCCCGGGCGCGTGCGCTGGCCCAACGGGCCGAGGACCGGATTAGCTTCTTCGATCGCGCCCCGGTGGCACCGGAGCAGGGCGAGACCCCGGAGGCCACTCTGGCGAAGGCCAAACGCTATGCGGCAGAACAGGCCGAGGCGGTCAAGCTGAGTCAGAAGCGCCAGGCCCAGGTAGACGAACTTACGGCGCAGAAGGACGCGGCCCAGGCCAGGCTGACGGATACCGAGGCCCGACTGGGCGAACTGCGGGCAGCCCAGTCACAGCTGGTCGAACGCCGGGCCAGGGCCGAGAACACCATCGAATCCGCACAGAACGAACTTGAGCGAACCGCCGCGGACCTCGCGGACCTGGATGCCCAGGCTGCGAACCTGGCCGACGAACACCGCCGGGCCAAGGAACTTGCCGACCGGGTCCGCGCCAGGGTCGCGGATCTGAACGATTCCGGGACCGGTCTGAGTGAGGCCGCAGAACAGACCGCCGAGGATCTGGCCACGGCGCGGCGGGACCTGGCCGAACTGGACACCCGCGTGCAATCGGCCGGGCGTCTGCTGGCAGCGGCCGGAGCCAGGGCCCAGGCCCTGCAGGAGGGCGCCAGGACACCTGCGCACCTGGCCGATGTGCTGGCGCTCAACGTGCCCGGCGTGGACCGCGCACTGGGGGATCTGCTGCGGATCGCCCCCGGGGCCGAACGGGCGGTGACCGCAGCGCTGGGCTCCGGAGCTCAGGCGGTGCTCGCAGCCGACCTGGAGACGGCGGCAGGTCTGCTCGAAGCTCTGGACGCGGGCACCGCGATCGAGGTGTTGATCGCCGGCCCCGGCGGCCCTGCGGAGTCCACAGGGCCGGCAGAGCCTGCCGAATCCGCAGAGCCAACGGACAGCACAGTGCCCGCCCCCACCTCGGCCCGGCCGGGGCCCGTCCCGGCCCTGGATCTGGTGACATGCTCGGATCCCGCCGTCGGCCGCCTGCTGGAGACCCTGCTGGCCGACGTGCAGGTCGTCGCCGATGCGCAGACCGCTCTGGAGCTGCTGGCCGGGGGAGCCGTGGAAGCGGACCTGGAACAGGCTGCCGAACGGGACATGCGCTACGCGACCCTGGACGGGGAACTGTACTCCGCCACGGCCGTCTCCCGGGGCGTCGATGCCGAGGGCGCGCGCCTGGCCGCGGCGGGGGAACTCGAACGGACCAAGGCCGATCTCGAGCGCAAACGCAGGGCCCTGGACCAATTGGGCGCTCGCCGTGAGGAATTCTCAGCGGTCGTGGCCGACCGCGAGGCCGCCCACCGCACGGCGCAGCAGGCCGAGCACGCAGCGGAGGTCAGACGGGCCTCGGCCGCCCAGGAGTTGGCGGCGGCCACTACCGCGGCAAGCCGACTCGACTCCCGCCGAGCGGAACTCGACGAACGCCACTCCACCCTGACCCAGCGGCGCACTCGGGCCCAGCAGGATCTGGAGGACGCCCAGCGGACCCTGGAAGAACTGGACGCGCAGCAGGCACAGCGGGAGGCGGATCGGGCTGCGGAGGACTCCGATGCGGGTCCGGAATCGGCCGCCGGGGAAACGGAGGAGGAGCGGCTGAGCGCCGTCCGCGACGAGCTCTCCGCGGGCATCGCGCACCTGGGCGAACAGCTGATGGAGGCGCGCATCGCGGTGCGCACTGCCGGAGACCGCGCGAAGTTCCTGGGCGATCGCGTCGCAGCCCTGCAACGGCGGGCCGAGGACGCCAGGGCCGCCGCGCAACAGGTGGCAGAAGACGCCGAACGCGCTCGCGTCTCCCGTGAGCGCGCAGGTCGGATCGTCACAGCTGCCACGGGCCTGCGCGATCTGTTGGCGGCCGCGCAGGCGAAGGCGGAAACGGATCTGGACCGGGCCAAGCAGTCCCGCAGTGCGCTGGGCGAGGATCTCGAAGAGCTGCGCACCACCCGGCAGTCAGCGGCCGAGCGCCTGGCCAAACAGACCCAGGAGGAGGCCGAGGCCCGGCTGGTGCGCGAACGCTACGAGGCCGAACTGGCCGAACTGAGCGCTCGGGTCCAAGAGGAAACGGGCTTAAGCGTCGAACACCTGGTCGAGAGGTTCGGACCGCACCTGCCAGTCCCGGTCGGCGAATCGACCGAGCAGCCCTTCGTGCGCGCCGAGGTCGAGAAGAGCCGCAAGGCCGCGCAGCGGGAACTCAAGGCGATCGGGGAGGTCAACCCGCTGGCCCTGGAAGAGTACGCGGCGCTGAAGGAACGCCACGACTTCCTGGAATCCCAACTGGGCGACATCGAATCGACCAGGGCGGAACTGCTCAAATTGGTCGAACAGGTCGACGAGCACGTCAAAGAGGCCTTCGCCGCGGCCTTCGCGGACACCGCCAGGGAATTCGAGCGGATCTTCGCCAGGCTGTTCCCCGGCGGCGAGGGATCGCTGACGCTGACGGACCCGGAAGACCTGCTGGCCTGTGGCGTGGAGGTCCACGCCCGGCCCGCCGGCAAGCGGGTCAAACGCCTGTCGTTGCTCTCCGGCGGAGAGCGCTCGCTGGTGGCCATTGCGCTGCTGGTGGCCATCTTCAAGGCCCGCCCCAGCCCCTTCTACGTGATGGACGAGGTCGAGGCGGCGCTGGACGATGTGAACCTGCAACGCCTGCTCACGGTGTTCGAAGAACTCCAGGAGTCCAGTCAGCTCATCGTCATCACCCACCAGAACCGCACGATGGAGATCGCCGACGCGCTCTACGGCGTGACGATGGGCGCCGATGGCATCTCCACGGTGATCTCGCAGCGCCTGGTCAAGCGGGCCGATGACGAGCAGCGATCGAAGTCACAGTCGGTGTGATAAGCAACGGCCCAGTTCAGGGAGGGTGACATCGGATACGTTATCGGAATGTTGCCGACGTCTACACGAATACGCCGGATCTGACAAGATCATCCGGTTAGAATGATTCGCGTTGTGCATTAGCCAAAGCGACCCCGGCAGTCTGGTTCGGGCCGCCCGGGAAGGAGCCTCAGTGGTCGTCACCGCAGCCCTGGCCGAAGACGGTCCGGCGGTCCTGGGAGTGGGCGGGGTGCTGGTCATGTTGATCGGCCTGGTCGTCTGTGTGGGCATCGGCATCGCCGTTGTGCTCCTGGTCGCCGTTCCGGCCCTGCGCCGGGAGGGCCGGCTCCAGCCCTCCGACTCGGCCTCCCCACATTTCCGGCTGCCACGCGAATGGACCGGCTATGACGACGAGGCCTACGGTTACTTCGGGACCGACGACGCCACCAGCCACCTGGCGACCAGGGAACAGGCGGCGGCGGGTGACCTGGCCCATCACTCATATATCCTCTATCCGCAGCCGCGCCGTCATGCGGCCCCGCCCCTGGCGACGCTGCGCCCGCGCACCCGGCACTGGAAGGTCCCCAAGGGCGGTACCGGTCTGCGCACCACCCTCAACCTGCTGTTCCGGTAGCCGACGGTTCCACCGCGTGCCGCCGGGCACCGGCAGGTTCACCCACTCGTTTCGAAGGGAACACCCGTGGATACACAGCTCCTCATCACCATCGGCATCATCGCGATCGTGGTGGTGCTCGTCCTCCTGGGCTTCGTGCTGCTGGCACCGCGGCGCCGCCACCGCCATGAGAATACGGGTCGGGAGACCGTGTCGGTTGCCACCGTCCCCGGCGGCGAGGCGACCGATATCGCGGAACCGGCCGGCACCTCGGCCGTCGTCGAGGGCCCACCGGTCGACGTGCCCACCGAGCCCGGTACCCGCCTGGCCAAGCTGCGCGCGCGTCTGGCTAAGTCGAACAACGCCCTGGGCCACGGCCTGCTGGCCCTGCTGTCGAGCGACCACCTCGACGAATCGACGTGGGAGGACATCGAGGACACCCTCATCATGGCCGACCTGGGCGTCGACCCGACCACGGAGCTCGTCGACCGGCTGCGCGAACGCGTGCGGGTGCTGGGCACCCGTGAACCCGCACATGTCCGCACCCTGCTGCGCGAGGAACTGATCAACCTGGTCGACCCGACGATGAACAGGAATCTGGCGACCGAGCGAACCGACGGTCAGCCGGCCGTGGTCCTGGTCGTCGGCGTCAACGGCGCCGGTAAGACGACCACCGTGGGCAAACTGGCCCGCGTCCTGGTCGCCGAGGACAAGAGCGTGCTGTTGGGCGCGGCGGACACCTTCCGCGCGGCAGCGGCCGAACAGCTGACCACCTGGGGAGAACGGGTGGGGGTGGACACCGTGCGCGGTGCCGAGGGTGCCGACCCTGCATCGGTGGCCTATACGGCCGTGGAGCGCGGGGTGGCCGAGGCCGCCGATGTGGTCCTGGTCGACACCGCCGGCCGGCTGCAGAACAAGAAGGGCTTGATGGACGAGCTGGGCAAGGTCAAGCGCACCGCGACCAAGCCCCTGGCCGAAGGCCATACGATCGACGAGGTGCTCCTGGTCCTCGATGCGACGACCGGCCAGAACGGCATGCAGCAGGCTCGCGTGTTCGCCGAGGCCGTGGACATCACCGGCATCGTGCTGACCAAGCTCGACGGAACCGCCAAGGGCGGAATCGTCGTGGCAGTGCAGCGGGAACTGGGGGTCCCGGTCAAGCTGATCGGCCTGGGCGAGGGCGCCGACGATCTGGCCCCGTTCACCGCCGAGGGGTTCGTGGACGCTCTGCTGGAGGACTGAGCAGAGACTGAGCAGGCGGAAACGCCGGCGTAACAAATCGGTGGATTCCGTTACATCGCCGAAACTGATACACGAGTGATCTGAAACACCGCTTTTCCAGACTTATCACTGTTAGGCGCTCCGGGCGAACACGACCCGGGCGTGCACCGATAGAACAGCTGGTAGGAAAAATGGAACTTACGGCAGTCGACGCCTGGGTGATGGTCTGTGGAGCCCTGGTGCTCCTCATGACCCCCGGTGTGGCATTCTTCTACAGCGGCATGACACGTGCCAAGGCCTCCCTGAACATGATGATGATGGTCTTCCTGGCCATCGGTATCACCGCGGTCGTCTGGGTCCTGTGGGGGTATTCGGAATCGGCCGGCTCCTCCTGGGGTCAGGTCGTCGGCAATCCGTTCGACTTCTTCGGCCTGAGCACTCTGCTCGACGATAAGGAAAGCAGCATGATCTCGGTGGGCTTCGGTGCCACCTTCGCGATCATCACCGTCGCCCTGATCGCCGGTGCTGTGGCGGACCGGTTCAAGTTCGCCGCCTGGGTCGTCTTCGTCCCCGTCTGGGTCACCCTGGTCTACTGCCCCCTGGCGTTCATGGTCTGGGGTGGCGGCCTGCTGTCCGACGAGGGCTGGTTCGGATCCACCTTCGGCACCGTGATCGACTACGCCGGTGGCACCGTGGTCCACATCAACGCCGGCGTCGCCGCCCTGATCCTGGCACTGCTGGTCGGCAAGCGCGTTGGCTTCGGCAAGGACTCAAGCCAGCGCCCCCACAACCTGTCCATGGTCCTGCTGGGCGCCTCGCTGCTGTGGTTCGGCTGGTTCGGTTTCAACGGCGGTGCCGCAACCGATTCCACCGAGGCCGGTCTGATCTGGGTCAACACCCTGGTCTGCCCGGCGATGGCGATGGTCGCCTGGATCCTGGTCGAATGGTTCCGCGACGGCAAACCCACCAGCCTGGGCGCGGCCTCCGGCGTGGTCGCCGGCCTGGTCGCCATCACCCCCGCCTGTGCGAATGTCTCGGTCATCGGCGCGATCATCATCGGCATCCTGGCCGGTGTGGGCTCCGCCTACGCCGTGGGCCTGAAGTTCAAGCTGGGCTACGACGACTCCCTGGACGTCGTGGGCGTCCACCTGGTCTCCGGCATCATCGGCACCGTGGCCCTGGGCTTCTTCGCCCTGCCCGCCGATGACGTCACCGCCGGCGGTCTGTTCTACGGCGGCGGCATCGCCCAGTTGATCGCCCAGGTGATGGCGGCGGTGTTCTCCATCGTCTTCACCGCGGTCATGACCCTCATCATCGCCTGGGTCATCAAGAAGACCATCGGCCTGCGGGTCAGCGAGAAGGCCGAGGTCGAGGGCATCGATCTGCACGAACACGCGGAGACCGCCTACGAGTTTGGCGGAGTCGGCACGGGCGCCGCTATCGGCGGCGGGCTGCCGCGCGCCGCGGTCGTCAGCCAGACCTTCGCCGAATACGAGGCCCAGCGCGTTGCCCAGGCGGACAAGTAGCGCAGGCGCTCAACTGACGCAGAACAGACAAGGACGGAATAGAGAATGAAACTGGTAACAGCGGTCATCCGCCCGGAGAAACTGGGCGATGTCAGGCAGGCGCTCGAAGCCGCCGGCGTACAGGGGTTGACGATCTCGGAGGCCTCCGGCTTCGGCCGGCAGAAGGGCGAGAAGCAGGTCTACCGGGGTGCGACCTTCACCACGAACCTGGTGCCCAAGCTCAAACTGGAGATCCTGGTCGTCGACGAGAACGTCTCCCGGGTGGTCACCGCGATCCTCGACGTGACCAGCCAGGGTACTGCCGGCGACGGCAAGGTCTGGGTCACCGCGGTGGAATCCGTGATCCGCGTCTCCGACCGCTCAGAGGGTCTGGCCGCCCTCTGAGACATGCGACCGGGCCGGTAGGGGCCCGGACGGCCACCCCCGAACTGTGACGTTTCCTACCAGCCGTCACAGCACACCCCGGCCCGCAGGTTCCGATACCTGCGGGCCGGATGCGTGCCGGGTTGGTATCCTTGTTCACCGTATGCATTCGCTTAGGCAAAGGACTTCCGTTGTTTGACTCTCTGTCCGATAGGTTGTCGGCGACCTTCAGGAACCTGCGCGGCAAGGGCCGGCTGTCGGAAGCCGACGTTGACGCCACCATCCGCGAGATCCGCCGTGCCCTGCTCGACGCGGACGTCGCCCTGGCCGTGGTCCGCGCCTTCACGGGGCGGGTCCGTGAACGCGCGCTGAGTGAAGAGGTCTCCAAGGCGCTCAATCCCGGCCAGCAGGTCGTCAAGATCGTCAACGACGAACTCATTGGGATCCTCGGTGGGCAGACCAGGCGGATCCAGTTCGCCAAACGCCCGCCCACGGTCATCATGCTGGCCGGCTTGCAGGGTGCGGGTAAGACCACCCTGGCGGGCAAGCTGGCCCACTGGCTCAAATCCGACGGCCACCGCCCCATGCTGGTGGCGGCCGACCTGCAGCGGCCCAACGCGGTCAATCAGCTGCAGGTCGTGGGCGAACGCGCGGGCGCCTTCGTCTACGCGCCCGAACCGGGTAACGGCGTGGGCGATCCGGTGCAGGTCGCCAAGGACTCCATCGAGGTCGCGAAGTCCAAGCTCTACGATGTGGTCGTCGTCGACACCGCCGGCCGCTTGGGCATCGATGAGGAACTCATGCAGCAGGCCGCGGACATCCGCGCCGCCGTCAACCCCGACGAGGTCCTGTTCGTCATCGACGCGATGATCGGCCAGGATGCGGTGGCCACCGCCCAGGCCTTCAACGAGGGCGTGGACTTCACCGGCGTGGTCCTCTCGAAGCTCGACGGCGATTCCCGCGGCGGTGCGGCACTGTCCGTGGCCGAGGTGACCGGCAAGCCGATCATGTTCGCCTCCACGGGTGAGGGCATGACGGACTTCGAGCAGTTCCACCCGGACCGGATGGCCGACCGGATCCTCGATATGGGCGATATCCTCACCCTGATCGAGCAGGCCGAGAAGACCTTCGACGAGAAGGAAGCGGAGAAGCTCGCCAAAAAGGTCGAAAAGGGCGAGGACTTCGATCTCAACGACTTCCTGACCCAGATGTCGGCCCTGAAGAAGATGGGCTCGCTGAAGAAGATGCTGGGCATGATGCCCGGGATGAACCAGTTCCGCGAGCAGCTTGACGCCTTCGATGAACGTGAGATCGACCGCATCGAGGCGATCGTGCGCTCCATGACACCGCAGGAGCGGAGCAATCCGCGCATCCTCAACGGATCGCGGCGCACCCGCATCGCCAAGGGCTCCGGCACGACCGTGACCGCGGTCAACCAGCTGATGGACCGTTTCTCCCAGGCACAGAAGATGATGCGCCAGATGGGCAAGAAGGGCGGCCGGGGGATGCCCGGAATGGGCGGCGGAATGCCCGGGATGCCCGCAATGCCGGGGATGCCCACCGGCGGTGGTGGCACGAAGAAGAGCTCGAAGAAGAAGGGCAATAAGAAGAAGGGCGGCAAGTCCGGCAATCCGGCCAAGCGGGCGGAGGAAGCGCGCCAGGCACAGTTGCGCCGCGAGGGCAAGACGCCCGACCCCGTCGGCTCGGCCTTCGGCGGCATCGATATGGGTGGCGAAGAGGAGTTCGACCTGAGCAAGTTGCCCAAGGGCTTCGGCGGCTTCGGGACTGGCAAGAAGTAAGTGCTTCTGGCATAATAAACACTTGTACTCGAGTGCTGTCGGGACCCTCTCAACCTGGGCTTCACTCAAGAACACGGACGAACTACACCTCCCAACCCCACGGGACGGGGTGTGCGCCCACCCTATTGATAAAAGGAGACACCACTAAAGTGGCAGTCAAGATTCGCCTGACCCGCATCGGCAAGATCCGTGCACCCTTCTACCGCGTTGTCGTCGCCGATTCGCACACCCGCCGTGATGGCCGTGCGATCGAGCAGATCGGCATCTACCAGCCCACGCACAACCCTTCGGTCATCGAGATCGATTCGGAGCGCGCGCAGTACTGGCTGGGCGTCGGTGCACAGCCCACCGAGCAGGTCAAGAAGCTGCTGAAGCTGACCGGTGACTGGGCCAAGTTCAAGGGCTACAAGGACACCACCAGCCGCGTGAAGGCGCAGCCGGAAAAGGCCGCCTACGTGGCCCCGGAGGGCAAGTCGGTCATCAAGGAAGCGATCACCCCCAAGGGTGGCGACGACGCTGCTGAGGCTCCCGCGCAGGAAGCCGCCGCAGAAGAGACCGCTGAGGCCTGAGCATGCTCGACAAGGCTTTGGAGCACTTGGTCCGCGGAATCGTGGACTATCCCGATGATGTCACCATCAAGGAACGCCATGGGCACCGTGGCACGACTCTGGAAGTCCGGGTCCACCCGGATGACCTGGGCCGCGTGATCGGCCGGTCCGGTCGCACAGCCAAGGCGCTGCGCACCGTGATCAACGCCCTGGCCGCCCCGGACAACATCCGGGTCGACCTCATCGAGTCCTGAGCTTTCAGTCATAGCAGTTCGATCCGCCGTCCCGGGTTCACCCGGGGCGGCGGTTTGCTGTCTACCGGCCGTTGGCATTGCCCGTGCAGCCGATAAAATCGTGGCAGAGCATTCCTTCTTATACCGCCGTCCCCAACACCGAACAGAGGCAGAACACATGAGCCAGGTCGTCGCCCGGATGGGCAAGCCCCACGGAATCCGTGGAGAGGTCACCGTCGAGGTCCGCACCGACGACCCCGATTCCCGGTTCGTTCCCGATGCACAGTTCGGCACCGACCCCGACGTGGGAACCCTGACGCTGACCCGGGCGCGCTGGCATCAGAACCGGCTGCTGCTGTCCTTTGCCGAGGTGGCGGACCGCAACCGCGCGGAGGAGCTGCGCAATACCATGCTGATCGTCGACGATGACGACGTCGTCGAGGACGATGCCTGGTACATCGAGGACCTGGTGGGCGCCCAGGTCTACCTGGTGGATGCCGGACCGGACGCACAGCCGGTGGGCGAGGTCGTGGAGGTCACCCCAGGTGCGGTACAGGACCTGCTGCACGTGCGCCTGGCCGGCGGGACCGAGTCCCTGGTGCCCTTCGTCGAACAGATCGTGCCGGTGGTGGACCCGGAGGCCGGGCGGGTGGAGATCGACCCACCGGTGGGGCTGCTGGACCTGGGCCAGGCGGAGGACTGAACCGTGCGCATCGACGTCTTCTCGATCTTCCCCGACTATCTGGAACCGCTGAAGCTCTCCCTGATCGGCCGCGCCATCGAGGACGGACAACTGGCCCTGCAGGTCCACGATCTGCGGGACTTCACCCATGATCGGCACCGCACCGTCGACGACACCCCCTACGGCGGGGGAGCCGGCATGGTGATGAAGCCCGAACCCTGGGGTGAGGCGCTGGACACCATGCTGGCGGCTCCCCTCGGTGGGCCGGAGGGGGAATCGGCAGGGGAGGGCGCCGAACGGCCGGTACTGCTGGTGCCCAGCCCCGCCGGCGTGCGGTTCACTCAGGCGCAGGCGCACGAACTGGCCGGCCGGGACCATCTAGTGTTCGCCTGTGGGCGTTACGAGGGAATCGACCAGAGGGTGATCGACTGGGCCCATGAGGGCTTCGACGTGCGCTTCGTGTCCCTGGGCGACTATGTGCTCAACGGGGGAGAGGTCGCCGCGATGGTCATCATCGAGGCCGTGGCCCGGCTGATCCCAGGTGTGATCGGCAATCCGGAGTCCTTGGAAGAGGAGAGCCACGAAGACGGGCTGTTGGAGTACCCCGTCTACACCAAGCCGAACACCTGGCGGGAGCGGGCAGTGCCGGAGATCCTGTTGGGCGGCAACCATGGTGCGATCGCCCGGTGGCGGCGCGAGCGCAGCCTGGAGCGCACGGCCCGGACTCGGCCCGACTTGCTGGAGGCCCTGGACCCGCAGAACCTGGACAAGAAGGACCGGAAGTTCCTCGAGGAACTGCGGGTGGAATTGCTCGAGCAGGACGCGCCCGAGGCCGTCGAAGCCGGGCTGCCAGGGCAATCCTCCGGCATTGACTGACTGGGATGATCACTCGGGTTCCCGATGCACAAGTCCACTGGTTCACTGGCTGGGTCGAGTCGACGGATTCGATCCCAGGTGACCGGTTCGCCCGGTGGATTGTGCTGCTGCATCCCGGCACCACCTTCGTCGAGGACGATCGGTTCCCAATCCAGTCCCCGAACGTCGAACCTGCGGTTGACGAAGATCTATCAGATGAACAGGCTGCGGTGCTCGATCATGTCCTACTGGACTATGCGGGTCCCGACGCCATCTGCGATTTCGCTTTGTATGCGGGGTATTTCGATGAAAAGGACCGGGGGCGGTCCAGCGGCTTCCGAGAGCCGGAAAGCACCTGGTACCAAGGCAGACTGAACTATGTTCTGTTGTCCGGAGAGCTCGCGGACTGCACCTTCGCAGCGGTTCGGCGGCGCTGGGGCGATGTCCACTTCACCGAACTGAGTTATCTGTGGGCCAGGGACCATTCCTGGTTCCTGGCCTCAACCGCGGACACCTGCGTCACCGTCGTCGGCTGTGATGACGGGCTGGCAGCGGCCCTGCTTGCGGAACCGTTGCTGAACCCTCATGAGTGGATCCGTGGCTGACACGGTCCCGCGGGGTTGGTATCGTGAACTGCAAGGCGGCTTGTTCCTACACGAAATGATCAGTGGTGATTGTTCATGGTTCTGCGAATCCTGTTGGGAGTGACGTTCGCGCTGGTCCTCCTCGGCCAGGTGATCGGTCCGATTCTGGGTGGCCCGTGGGGCTGGGTGCAGACGGTGCTGACGGCGGTGTCCGTCATCGGACTGGTGAATGTGGTGTTCCTGTGGAACCGGATCGCGCGCACCGGTTCCAATGCTGAGGAACACGGTCCGGCGTAGAGTTCGGCCGGGTCCGCGTAGCTCAGGTTCTCGAGCAAGCTCTGTGAAGCGTCTCACCTCACTTGAGTGGGTGCGGGTGCTGGGCTAGAGTTGTCTATTGCGTTTGTTGGCGTTCGGCCTGCCTCGGAGGGCCGGAAGCCTACGGTGCCGGGCCCGCTCGGATGAGTGGGTGCTCGGCCCGGTTCAGGGACGGACCGCCGGAATTCCCGCAAGGGGACCTCGGCGTTCGGCTCGGCGGACGAATCACACCCTTTCGCACCCGGGTGACCGGTGTGCGGAGCCTGATTGATGTTGAAGTGATCCGGGGCATGACAACAGGAGAAGAAACATGCAGAAGCTTGATTTCCTCGACGCCAAGTCGATGAAGCAGGACGTCCCGGCCTTCCGCGCCGGCGACACCGTCGAACTCGATGTGCGCGTTATCGAAGGTAACCGCTCGCGTATCCAGAAGTTCAAGGGCATCGTCATCCGCCGTCAGGGCGAAGGCGTGCGCGAAACCTTCACGGTCCGCAAGATCAGCTTCGGCGTCGGTGTGGAGCGTACCTTCCCGGTGCACGCCCCGACGGTCGAGAAGATCGCGGTTCTCACGCGCGGTGACGTGCGTCGTGCGAAGCTGTACTACCTGCGCGACCTGCGCGGCAAGGCAGCCCGCATCAAGGAAAAGCGCTGATCCGCTCTTCCTCACACCACTTGGGTGCGCGTCCGTCACGGGCGCGCACCCTTGTGCTATCCGGGCTGGGCCTGATCGTCGCCGCACTGCTGCTGGCCGGCGCCCTGCGCGCCTTCGTCGTCCAGACGTTCACAGTGCCCACCGCCTCGATGGAACCGACCCTGCACGCGGGCCAACGAGTCTGGGTGTGGCGCCCGGCGGGCCTGGCCCACACCGTCGAGCGCGGCGATCTAGTCGTCATCGACGGCAGGGGTTCCTTCATCGCAGCCCACCGGCCCGATCTGCCACACCAGGTAGCCGGCTGGTTCGGCCTGGGCCCCCGTGACGTGTTCTACGTGAAACGGGTGATCGGCGTCGCCGGGGACCGGGTGACCTGCTGCAGCCCGGATGGGCGTCTGAAGATCAACGGGAAAGCCGTCGACGAACCCTATGTGACCCTGGCTCAGAAGGCCTCGAAGCAGACCTTCGACGTGGAGGTTCCCGCCGGACGGATCTGGCTGATGGGGGACAACCGTGACGATTCGACCGACTCCCGAGCCCTGTTGGGCTCGCCGGGGGGCGGGATGATCGATCAGCGCACCGTGCTGGGAACCGTCATCGGGCACTGAAGGTGTGGGCGCTGCGGCTTGCCGGTACGTTCCGGGACGGTTCTCCTGGTCTGCTCGCCATTGCGGATGGTGATCGGGGAAGGTTGAATGGGGTGATGTTGGGGAAAAAGCCACTGTTGCGTATCTGCCTTGTGCTGCCACTGTTCCTCCTGGCATCGTGTGCCTCGGCGCAGTCCTCGGGTAGCTCTTCTCAGCACGTGACAGCCGATGCGCCGGGGCCCAGTCCTGCCCCGGAGGAACAGCACGACGACCTGCATTCGGAGCACACCATCGATTGGTCGGGGCTCAAGATACTCGACGCACACCGTATCGAACTGTCGTTCATCTCCGGCACATCCGAGTGCTTTGGCTACCGGACTGTCTTAAGGGAATCGGCCCAGACCATCAGCATCGCGCTGATCGAAGGAGCCCTGCCCGCTGCCCCGGAGGCGTGTACGGCCGAAGGTGCGGAGTCCACCATCATCGTGACCACCGAACGGCCGGTCGGAAAGCGAAGCGTGGAGAAGTTGGACGATCCGGAGCTCAAACCCTGAGGGCCAGCGAGATGGACCGTGAATCTGGCCCGTGCCCCGGCTTAGGACACAGGCCCCACACAGTCCGAGACCGGTAGACTTGTCCGTTGTGAGTTCAGCCAGTCAGGTACCCGCGGCGCGCGGGCGAAAAGACCAAGCGAAACAGCCGAAGACCCCGGCACAGAAATTCTGGGGTGGCGTACGCGAGGTCGTCATCATCCTCATCATCGCCCTCCTGCTGTCCACGGGGATCAAGACCTGGGTCATGCGGTCCTTCTTCATCCCCTCGGAGTCCATGGAGGACACCCTCCAGGTGCACGACCACATCCTGGTCAACCAACTGCCGTGGAACCACCCCAAGCGCGGGGACATCGTCGTCTTCGACGATCCGGGCGGTTGGCTGGGGCAGTCGACGATCGACGAGTACAAGCCCAATCCCGTCCTCGAATTCATCGGCCTGGTCCCCGCCGACGCCGGCCAACAGCTGATCAAACGCGTGATCGGCGTGGGCGGCGACCACGTGGTGTGCTGCGATGAGCAGAGCCGCATCACCGTCAACGGCCAGCCGATCGACGAAACCTACCTGTCCTCGGGCATCGAACCGTCCTCCATGGCCTTCAACGTCCGCGTCCCGGCCGGACACTACTGGGTAATGGGCGACAACCGCTCGAACTCGGCCGACTCGCGCTACAACCAGGAATCGTCCGGCGGGCCCTTCGTGCCGGAGGACAATTTCGTCGGCCAGGCCTTCGCCATCAACTGGCCCTCCAACCGGATGCGCATCCTGCGCAACCCCAGCGAGGTCTTCGCCAAGGTACCGGACACGGACCCGGGGGAGGACCCGGCCGGTGGCGACGGCGACGCCGGTGGACTGAGAGACACCGGTAAGTCCAGTTCGGCACCCACGCTGTCCGACACGATGGCGACGAATCGATGAGGCGGACGCATCGGGGGCTGACCGACCTGACCCTGGAACGCGAACTGCTGGCGTCCGGAATCGAGTCCGTCATCGGCATGGACGAGGTGGGCCGCGGTTGCATCGCAGGGCCCGTCGGGGTCGGTGCGGCCCGGTTCGATTTACCCACCCTGCTGGCAGGCGAGGCTCCGGAGTCCCGAATCCCCGCCGGCCTGGACGACTCGAAGAAACTCAGCGCCACGGCGCGCACCAGCATGGTCGAGGCCATCGCCGGCTGGAACCCGCACACCGCGGTGGCCTACGCCCAGCCGGCGGAGATCGACGCGCTCGGCATCAGCCTGGCCCTGTGCCTGGCCGGCCGCCGGGCACTCTCCCAGCTGACGCCGGCGGACCTGGTGCTCCTCGACGGGAGCTTCGACTGGCTCTCGCAGAACCTGACCCTGGATGCTGCGGCGGTCTTCGGACCCTCGGCCGAGGTCCCGGTCCCGCCGGTGCGCACCTTCGTCAAGGGCGATGGCACCTATGTCACGATCGCCGCGGCCAGTGTGGTCGCCAAGGTGGCCCGCGATGAGCTCATGCACGCCCTGGCCGTGGATTTCCCCGGCTATGGATGGGAATCCAATGCCGGCTACCCGAGCCCGGCGCACAAGGCCGCCGTCGCACAGCTGGGCATCACCTCCCACCACCGGCGGTCCTTCAAACTGCGCTGAGCGCGCCGGGCGGACCCGGCTACTACCGATCGATTAGGATGGCGCCATGAGTGCAGAGGACCTCGACGATTTCGAAGCCGATTTGGAGATGTCGCTGTACCGCGAGTACCGCGACATCCTGCCGTTGTTCACCTATGTCGTGGAAACCGAACGCCGGTTCTACCTGTGCAATTCCGTCGACCTCAAGGCGCATCACGAATCCGATGACGTGTACTTCGAACTGAGCCTGGGCGACGCCTGGGTCTGGGACACGTTCCGCTCAGCCCGCTTCGTCAAGCAGGTCCACGTCTTCACGTTCAAGGACGTCAACGTCGAAGAGATCGCCAAATCGGACTTGGAGCCGCCCAGCGCCCTGCGCTGAACCTCTGTGAACTCGCCTGGTGTCTCGGCACGCCGGGCTCCACCGCACCGGCCGGGCTCCGGCGATCGGTGCATCATCGACCTGTGGACGCCGGGCGACCGCGGCGTCACCGGCCGGTGGACGGCCCGATGCCGGACTGGTCACAGCCCCATTCGGCACGATCTGCCCGCAAATGTGCCGCACCAGAGTCAACTGCACGAGCGTCCCACCGTGCGTCCTCGCCCCTGTGGAACCACGGGCATCGTCCACAGGGGACGCATGACCCCTGGCCGGAGCGAACCGGTCCCTGCACCCTGGGGCCATGACGAATCAGACGGTGGGACGCACGGGGGAGGACCTGGCCACGGCCTTCCTTGAGGCCAAGGGCTGGGACATCGTGCAGCGCAACTGGCGCTGCCGCTTAGGCGAAATCGACATCGTGGCCCGCGCGGGACGCACCCTGGTTTTCGTCGAGGTCAAGACCCGCACCTCGGTGCGCTCCGGCCACCCCCTGGAGGCGATCGGCTACTCCAAGCTGCAACGGCTGCGCCGACTGGCCGGCGCCTGGCTGAGCGAACACCGGACCTGGGAGCCCCAGATCCGGATCGATGCGATCGGCATCGTGCTGGGTCCCGGCGATCCGCTGATCACCCACGTCGAGGCCGCGCAATGACCGGGCGGGTGGGCCGCAGCGCCGCCGTGGCGGTCCTGGGCATGACGGGCAAGACCGTGGCCATCGAGGCGAGCTTCAACTCCGGCTTACCGGGAATCGACATCGTGGGCCTGCCCGACGCCGCCGTGAGCGAATCGAAGAAGCGGGTGCGCGCAGCGATCAGCAATATGGGCGTGTCCCTGTCCCAACAGCGCATCACCGTGAGTCTGTCGCCAGGCAACCTGCGCAAAGAGGGCACGGTCTTCGACCTGGGCATCGCCCTGGCGATCCTGGCGGCGGAGGCCCTGGTGCCAGGCGGATGCGAGGACATCGTGTGCTACGGGGAACTCGGCCTGGACAACCGCCTGCACCCTGTCACCGGGGTGCTGCCGGCCGTGATGGCGGCCCAGGCCGCGGGCTTCGAGCGGATGATCGTGCCGCGGGCCAACCTCGATGAGGCCTCCATGGTCACCGGCATGCGGGTCCTGGGCGCCGTCGACCTGGCCCAGGTCGTCAACAGTCTGGGCGGCCGGGTGCGCGAGACCGGCCTGCCCGCGGTGGAAATGGACATCCCCCAGGTGGCGCTGCCCCGCACCACCCACGACCTGGCCGAAGTCCAGGGCCAGGCCCAGGGCCGCTTCGCCCTGGAAGTCGCCGCGGCCGGCGGCCACCACATGTACATGACCGGCAGCCCTGGCGCAGGCAAGACCCTGCTGGCCGAATGTCTGCCGTCCATCGTGCCCCCACTGACCCCGGAGGCCGCCATGGAGGTCCTCGCCCTGCGCTCGACCGACGGGGCGATCGAACCGGGCAATCACCTGTGCGTCGTCGCGCCGTTCGAGGCCCCACACCATTCGGCGACCAGGGCCGCGTTCATCGGCACTTCCAAATACGGCAGGCTGGGCGTGATCGGCCGGGCACACCGTGGCATCTTGTTCATGGACGAGGTCCCGGAATTCTCGCGCGACGTCCTCGAATCCCTGCGCGAACCCCTGGAACACGGCTACTGCAATATCGAACGTTCCTGGGGCTCGGTGCGCATGCCCAGCGACTTCCAACTCATCATGGCCTCGAACCCCTGCCCGTGCGGGGCCTCCGGGGCCCCCGGAAACCGGTGCATCTGCACTCCGGCGCAGCGCAAGCGATACCGGAGCAAACTCTCCGAGCCCCTGTTGGACCGCATCGACATCCAACTCAACATGCTGCCGGTCGCGCCGGCCGACTTGGTCAGTGGCCGCCCACAGGAGACCTCGGCGACGGTCGCGGCCCGGGTGGAGCGGGCCAGAGCTGCCCAAACGGAACGCTATGCCGGTCTGCCATGGGAACTCAACGCGAAGGCCGACGGGGCCTTCCTGCTCGACCACTTCGCCCTGACGCGCAAGGAGACGGCCCCATTGCACGATGCGATGGAGCGCCGGCTGCTGTCGGCCCGCGGCTTCACCCGCATCCTCCGGGTGGCGACCAGCTTGGCGGACCTCGACGGAATCGATCGACCGGGCCGGGAGCACGTCCTCCAGGCCTTCGCCCTGCGAATGAAGGATGTGCGATGACACACGACACCATGGACGCGAAGACGAGCAGTCCGCGGCAGCGCAGGGCGACGGCCCTGCTCATGCACCTGACCGAACCCGGTCGGCCCACTCTCAAAGCCGCCTGCCTGCAACTGGGTGCAGAGGACACGCTCGAGTTGATCACCGGGGGACGTGACACCGCCATCGACGCGCTGCAGGCAATCGTGGCCGAACAGGGGATGGAACCGGATGGGGTCCGCCTGCGCAATGAGTGGGAGACCTGGAATGCCCGGCTGCCGCTGGTCAACCTCGACAACGACGCGGCACTGCTGCGCACCGGCCGGGCCCGCCTCGTCATCCCCGGCGACGCAGAATGGCCCCACGCCCTGGACGATCTGGGCCTCTTCGCACCGCTGGGCCTCTGGGTGCGCGGCGGACTGCCCCTGAACCGGGCCCTCGTCGACCCCATCGCCATCGTCGGCACCCGCGCGGCCACCGAATACGGCCTGGCCCTGACCCGCACCGTGGTCATGGATCTGGTGGGCCACGGGCACACGGTCGTCTCCGGCGGGGCGCTGGGCATCGACGCCGTAGCCCACGCTGCGGCCCTCGACGCCGCTGCTGCGCGCGCAGCCACGGAACCGGAAGCGGACGTCTCCAGCACGGTGGCGGTCATGGCCTGCGGGATCGACCAGTGGTATCCGAAACAGAACTCGGCGCTGCTCGACGAGGTCGCAGCACGCTCCGCCGTGGTCACCGAACTCCCGCCTGGGGCCACCGCCATGCGGCACCGCTTCCTCGACCGCAACCGCATCATCGCAGCACTCTCACTGGGGACGATCGTGATGGAGGCCGGCTGGCGCTCGGGCTCCTTCAGCACCGCGAACAAAGCCAGCGGGCTGATGCGCCCGGTGGGGGCCTTCCCCGGTTCCGTCTTCAACGGGGAATCCGCCGGCTGCCACAAGATCATCCGCGAGGGCCAGGCCGTATTGGTCAGCACAGCAGCAGAGGTCCGCGAGCTGGTGGGCGGGATCGGAGAACTGGCGGACACGGAAGGACCAGCCCAGCCGGTCCTGACCCGGCCCACAGACGGGATGAGTCCCGAACAGCTCCGGCTCTACAGTGCCCTGCCGCTGCGCGGGGGAGCCGACCCGACCGTCCTGGCCGTCAAGGCGGGGATCACCCACCGGCAGGCGATGGCGGCGCTCGCCGAACTGGAGCTGACCGGGCACGCCGAACACTCGGCCGCCGGCTGGGTCAAGGTGCGCGGAACCGGATGACCGGAGCGCGCAGGGGATCTAGACTTGGCGCATGGACGAAGCAGCTTCCCCCTACCCGTCCGAATACCAGCGGGCACTCGAGGGCTTCCTGGACGACCTGCGCATCCAACGCGCGGCCTCGCAGCACACTGTGCGCAGTTACAGCGCCGATGTTCGCGGCTTCTTCGACTTCCTGCTGGCGGACTCCGGGGGAGAGCCCCCGGCCCTGGACCAGGTGGAACTGGGCAATCTGCGCGGCTGGCTGTGGGACATGCACAATCAGAACCGGGCAGCGGGCACGGTGGCCAGGCACATCGCGGGACTGCGGGCCTTCGGCGCCTACTGTCAGCGGCAGGGCCTGACCCGGGGGAATCCGGCGGCCCGCCTCGTCAGCCCCAAACGGGCCTCGCGCTTGCCCGCGGTACTCAAGCAGGAGCAGGCCGCCGGAGTGCTCGACCGGGCGGAGGCCCTGGCCCATCCGGAGTGCACACCCGTGCAGGACACCGAACCCCAGGAAGATTTTCCAGCGGGCGCACCGCTGCAGGACACTGCATCTCGGGACAGCACATCTCAGGAAGCCGCGTCCCAGGATGCCGCACCCCGTGAACGGGCCCAGCGGCTGCGCGACGCCGCTATGCTTGAACTCCTCTACGCCACGGGGATGCGCGTGTCCGAACTCGCCGCCCTGGACGTGGACGCGATCGATGACTCGATCCGCATGGTGACGGTATTGGGCAAGGGCAACAAGGAACGCCGGGTGCCCTACGGTGTACCCGCCCAGTCCGCGGTGGACGCCTGGCTGGCGCAGGGCCGGCCGGAACTGCTCGGACCGCGTTCGGGCCAGGCGCTGTTCCTGGGAGCCCGCGGGGGCCGGATCGATGTGCGCCAGGTCAGAAGGGTCGTCCATGCGGCGACCGCCGGGCAGGCGGGCTCCCCGGAGCTGGCCCCGCACGGGCTGCGGCACTCCGCGGCCACCCATATGGTGGAGAACGGGGCGGACATCCGCCAGGTGCAGGAATATCTGGGCCATTCCAGCCTCAACTCCACCCAGATCTACACGCATGTCTCCATGCGGCGGCTGCGCGAAGGTTACGAACAGGCCCACCCCAGAGCTTGAGGCGCCGTCGAGACGCACCGCGGGTCTGCGGCAGCGCCGGCCAACACAGTGGGCCCGAAGCACTGCCGATATACGCACTGCGGGCCATGAGCTCATCGCTCATGGCCCGCAGTAGGCATTTCGGGGAGAAATCAGTGGAAGTAGGGCACGATCAGCCACAGTCCGAACAACAGCATGAGGCCGACGACGGCAAGGAGGACCATGCCGCCGATTCGTTCGGCGCTGGCCTGAGCGGACGGTCCGGAATTGACCTCGTGGACATGTGAACGGTCCAGTAGTTTGGCGCTGGTGGCCACGATGATGGCGATCACGGCGGTGGCGCCCACCGTGATGCCGCAGACCACGGCCAGGGACATCCAATCGATGCTCATGCCGCAACCTCCTGAGTCTTCGGTGTGGTCGTGGGACCGGCCATGACGACCACGTCCCGCGCTTCGTTGACGTTCTTCGCATCGATCTTCGTCTTCGATGCGTGGATGACGATGGCCAGGGAGCCCGCTGCCAAGAGGGCCAGGACGATCAGTGGTCCGGCGTAACCGCCCGTATTGGCGATCAGCGCCGTCACGCCGCCCACCAGGCCGGCGGCCGGCAGGGTGATCAGCCAGGCCAGGGCCATCTTCCCGAAGGTGCCCCAGCGGACCGCGGTGCCGCGGCCCAGGCCGGAGCCCACGACGGATCCTGTGCACACATGGGTGGTGGACAGGGCGAAGCCCAGGTGGCTCGAGGCCAGGATCGCCACGGTCGAGGAGGTTTCGGCTGCGAAGCCCTGCGGGGTCTGGATATCGGTCAGGCCCTTGCCCATGGTGCGCATGATGCGCCAGCCTCCGGAGAAGGTGCCAAGGCCGATCGCCAGCCCGGCGGAGATGATGACCCACCACTGGGGTCCGGTCCCGCCGGTCTGGAACCCAGCGGCGATGAGCACCAGGGTGATGACGCCCATCGTCTTCTGTCCGTCCGAGGTTCCGTGTGCCAGGGCGACGAGCGAGGCGGAGACCCGCTGGCCGTTGCGGAAGAGCCGCTGTGAGTACTTGTCGTCGGGGTTGGAGATCTTGTAGGTCAGCTTTGTGGCGATCGCCGAGGCGACGGCGGCGACCACGGGGGCGATGAGCGCCGGCAGCAGGATCTTCGAGACGACGACCCCGGCGTGGATGCCCTGGGTTCCGGCGGTGAAAAGGACCGCGCCGATCAGACCGCCGAACAGTGCGTGGGAGGAAGAGGACGGCAGCCCGAACAACCAGGTGATGAGATTCCAGATGATGGCGCCGGCCAGCCCTGCCAGAACCAACTGTGGCGTCACGAGATTCTCATCGAACAGTCCGCCGGAGATCGTCTTGGCGACCTCGGTGGACATGCACGCGCCGATGACGTTGAGGACGGCCGCCACCAGCACCGCGGTCCTGGGGGTGAACGCGCCCGTGGCGACGGAAGTCGCCATGGCGTTCGCGGAATCGTGGAAGCCGTTCGTGAAGTCGAAGGCGAGTGCCACGACCACGACGACCACGACGATGAAGAGCGTGAATGTAAGGGACACAGGGGGCCTTAACTACTCGGCGGACTTGACGGTGTTCTTCGTCCATTTTCACGCCCTGCGGGCACCTGGTGCCAAGCCGATTCGGGCCCTCCCGGGCGAATTCACCTGATGTTCACCTTGGTGTCACCGTCCGTGCATGCCGCGCAGTGAAGCAGGTCCCATGCGGTGATGTGCATTACGCATTCGCGGGTGCTCGGACCGACTCAGCCGGCGCGGAACTCCCAGTGCCACGGTTCGGGAAGTGTTCCCGAGGTGCGCGCCCAGGCGGGGTGGATCCAGCCGTAGCGGGGAGCGTTCTGCCGCATCCACTCGTGCTGGGGGCTGCCGAAGGAACTGATCCCGCTGCCCAGGTCCACTGCCAGGCCCCAGCCGTGATTCGAGCGGCCGGGGGTCGCGGCCATCCGCCCCTTGCGCGCCTTGACGCTGACCTGGGTCGCATAGTCGCGATAGGAGTCGGTGACCGAGATGTGGTGGCCGAAGCGCTGTTTGAAGGCTCCGCTGAGCAGGTCGAATGCTCTGGCCGCATCGCAGCGCTGCCGGTGTCCGGGCGCGGTCGCAATGGGGCACAGCGCCACTTCGGGGATGCGCCCATTCGAGTGCCCGCCCCAGGCTCCCGCACCCGAGCGGGAGTCCGACCCGCCGGCCGGCAGAGCGGGGAGTTCATCGGGTGCCTGTGCCATGGCCAGGAGGACGGAATAGTCCGCGCCGAAGAAATCCGCAGGGTTCAGATAGTCCTTGGCCGCACCACTGCGCCACACTCCGATGTGCACGCAGCCGGTCTCGCAGTGTCCGGGTGCTGAGACCTCGGCGATGGCATCTCCGATTGCCACCGTCGCGTCCTTCTTCACCCGGGGAGCGACGCCGGTGAAGGAGACGGTGTAGTCGCCGGTGTCCAGGGTCAGCGATCCCTGGCCGGCGATCGACCCTGCGAAGGTCACGGTGGCATCGGCCGGGGCCCGCACCGGCTCTCCGAACCCGGCGGCCACATCGATCCCCCGGTGGCCGGAATTCCAGTTCTGGGCGGGTTTGTCGAAGGCCCTGCTGATCGTGAAACCGGCCACCGGGCTGAGCCAGTTGGGCGTCTCCTGGGCCCGGGCCGGCAGCGCCACCAAGCTGGCCATGACGGTCATCAGGGCAGCGCACACGGCGATGAGCAAGGTGTCGCGGGGCGGGGGAGTGGACATCGTTCCTCCTGGAGTCCATCGGCTCTCGATGCCTCCAGCACAGCCGGTCCGGGGCACTGTGGGAAGAGCCCTAGGCGGAGCTGTGGATGCCGGCACCGTGTCCACAGTCCGATGAACACACGGTGGGCACGCGGTCCACAGGGCGGTGACCCGCGGTGCACATTCACCCATGTGCCCTGAATCACTGGTGTCGGTGCGGTATTCGGCTTGTCGCTCGTTGACCGGCCGGGATAGAATCGCCACAGCGGAAAGTGTCTTATGACGCCTTTCGACTTCGCGTATCCGATGCATCCGAGTATGCCGACGGTGCGAATCCACAGCCCGAAGCGCGCATGGTCACAACCAGGCGCCGGGCAGGGAGTCGCCGGCATCCGGACGGATACCAGGAATCAACCGGAATCCGTCATGCGGTCCTTCGGGCACATCGTGCCCGTGCGCGGCAGCATGACTCAACAGTGCGCCCCTGGTTGGGGCGCCCAGGAAAGGGGTGTGCGGCATGGCCGTCGTCACCACTCGCCAGCTGCTGGAAAGCGGCGTGCACTTTGGTCACCAGACCCGTCGTTGGAACCCGAAGATGAAGCGCTTCATCTTCACGGAGCGCAACGGCATCTACATCGTGGATCTGCAGCAGACGCTGACCCACATCGATCGCGCTTTCGAATTCGTGCGCGAAACCGTCGCCCACGGCGGCTCGATCCTGTTCGTCGGCACCAAGAAGCAGGCGCAGGAAGCCATCGAAGAGCAGGCCAAGCGCGTCGGCCAGCCCTACGTCAACCACCGCTGGCTCGGCGGCATGCTGACGAACTTCCAGACGATCTCCGGTCGTCTGCGTCGCCTGAAGGAACTCGAAGAGATCGACTTCGACGATGTCGCCGGTTCCGGCCACACCAAGAAGGAACTGCTCATCCTGCGCCGCGAGAAGGACAAGCTCGAGCGCACCCTGGGCGGCATCCGCGATATGCAGCGCACCCCGTCCGCGCTGTGGATCGTCGACACCAACCGCGAACACCTGGCCGTCGACGAAGCCCGCAAGCTGGGCATCCCGGTCATCGCGATCCTCGACACCAACTGCGACCCCGACCAGGTCGACTACCCGATCGCCGGCAACGACGACTCGATCCGCTCCGTGCAGCTGCTGACCCGCGTGGTCGCCGACGCCGTCGCCGAGGGTCTGATCAAGCGCCACTCCGCCGATGAGGGTGAGAAGAACGTCTCCGCCGTCGAGCCGCTGCCCGAATGGGAGCGCGAGGTCCTCGAGGGCAAGGATGCCGCCGCTGCAGCCCCCGCCACGGAGGCTCCCGCCGCCGAGGCTGCTGCTGAGGCTCCGGCCGAAGACGCCGCTGCTGAGAAGTAAGAAGAGGAGAATCCATGGCTAACTACACGGCAGCCGACATCAAGGCGCTGCGTGAGAAGACCGGCGCCGGCATGCTCGACGTCAAGAAGGCCCTCGACGCCGCCGATGGCGACCAGGCCGCTGCGGCCGAGGCCCTGCGCCTCAAGGGCATCAAGGGCGCGACCAAGCGCGAAGGTCGTTCGACCTCCGACGGCCTGATCGCCACCCACGTCGAAAACGGCGTCGGCACGATCATCGAGTTCAACTCGGAGACCGACTTCGTCGCCAAGTCCGATAAGTTCATCGAACTGGCAAACCAGATCCTGGACCTGGCCGTTGCCAACAACGCCGCGGACGCGGAATCCTTCCTGGCGGTCGAGGTCGACGGCAAGCCCGTCTCCCAGATCATCACCGAAGGCGGCGCCTCGCTGGGCGAGAAGGTCGAACTCAAGCGCGTGGCCCGCATCGAGGGCCAGCACGTCGAGTCCTACCTGCACCGCACCAACAAGGACCTGCCCCCGCAGGTCGGCGTGCTGCTGGCCTACGAGGGCGACGACCAGGCCGTGGCCCACGATGTGGCAGTCCACATCGCCGCTCTGACGCCGAAGTACTTCTCCCGCGAGGACATCCCCGCGGAGATCGTCGAGCACGAGCGCCAGGTGCTGACCGAACTGACGAAGAACGAGGGCAAGCCCGAGGCCGCCCTGCCGAAGATCGTCGAAGGCCGCCTCAACGGCTTCTACAAGGAGAACGCTCTGCTGGACCAGGGCTTCGCCAAGGACCCGAAGGTCTCCGTCGGCAAGATCCTGTCCGACGCCGGCCTGAAGGCCACCGGTTTCCTGCGCTTCCGCGTGGGCAACTGATCCGCATCCTCCCACCGGGAGGATGCGCAGGCCGAGGCCGCACCCGAGTGACACTGTGATGTCACCGGGGTGCGGCCTCGGCCTTTGTGCGCCCGCCTGGCGTGCGCGCTAAACTGTACGATGGTCAAAATCGTGGTTGCACCGTTCGAAAGGGAACCTATGTCCGAAACGCCCGTGTCCGCTCACGCCAACGATCCGCTGCGCACCTCCAAGCGGCGCGTCCTGCTCAAGCTCTCCGGTGAGGTGTTCGGCGGAGGAAACGTCGGCGTCGATCCGGACGTCGTCTCCGGTGTGGCCAGGCAGATCGCCGCGGCCTCGCCCGCAGTGGAGATCAGCATCGTGGTCGGTGGCGGCAACTTCTTCCGCGGTGCCGAACTGCAGCAGCGCGGAATGGACCGGACCAGGGCCGACTACATGGGAATGCTGGGCACCGTGATGAACTGCCTGGCCCTGCAGGATTTCCTGGAGCAGGCCGGCGTCGACACCCGCGTGCAGTCGGCCATTCCGATGACCCAGGTCGCAGAGACCTATATCCCGCGCCGTGCCATCCGCCACATGGAGAAGGACCGCGTCGTCATCTTCGGTGCCGGCGCCGGCCTGCCGTACTTCTCCACCGACACCGTCGCAGCCCAGCGCGCGCTGGAGATTCGCGCCGATGAGGTGCTGATCGCCAAGAACGGTGTGGACGGCGTGTACACGGCGGACCCGAAGAAGGACGCCTCGGCGGTCAAGATCGATCACATCACCTATCAGGATGCCCTGGCCCGCGGTCTCAAGGTCGTCGACTCGACTGCCTTCAGCCTGTGCATGGACAACCGCCTGCCGATGCGCGTGTTCGGCATGGAGGGCACGGACAACCTGCAGGCCGCGATCGCCGGTGCCCAGATCGGCACCTCGGTCACCGCCGCCTGACACCTGCCCCCACAGCACCCACCGGAGCCGCTCGGCCCGGTGGGTGCTCCACGCCGCGCCTGAAGCGCACGAGCGCACCGACTACACTGGTTTCAAACGCCCGTGGGCCCCAGCCCGGCCGGGAGAAGAACCCTACGAAGAGAGAACCTCCATGATCAAGGAAACGCTGGCCGAAGCCGGCTCGAAGATGGACAGCTCGATCGACGCGACGAAGGACGCTTTCGCGAACGTTCGCACCGGCCGGGCGAATCCCAGCCTGTTCGCCGAACTTCCCGTGGACTACTACGGCGCACCCACGCCGCTGCAGCAGCTGGCGTCCTTCCAGGTGCCTGAGGCCAGGACCATTCTCATCACCCCCTTCGACCGCACCGCGCTGGGCAATATCGAAACCGCCCTGCGCAACTCGGATCTGGGCGCCAACCCCGCCAACGACGGAAACATCATCCGCATCGTCCTGCCGGAGCTCACCGAGGAGCGCCGCAAGGAATACGTCAAGATCGTCAAGGGCGATGCCGAAGACGGCAAGGTCGCCATCCGCAACGTTCGCCGCAAGGCCAAGGAAACCCTGGAGAAGGCCCAGAAGGACGGCGAGTTCGGTGAAGACGACCTGCACCGCGCCGTCTCCGAGCTCGAGGACCTGACCAAGCAGAAGGTCGAGGCGGTCGACAAGCTGTTGGCCGCAAAGGAAAAGGAACTGCTCGAGGTCTGAGCGGTGTCCCAAGACGGAGCGGCGGCGCAGGTGCCCCCGGGATTCGACCCGGAGGACACCAGAACCGCGGAACATCCCCTCGTCGAACCCCCCGAGGCGAAGGACTACGGCAAGGCCGGGCGCAATCTGCCCGCGGCGATCGGCGTGGGCGTGGTGCTCGGCGGGATCGTCATCCTCAGCCTGGTCATCTGGCCGCCGCTGTTCCTCATCGTCGTCGTCATCGGGGTGGGCGCTAGCCTCTGGGAGCTCTCCGACGCGTTGAGCAAGTCGGGTTCCCAGGTGCTGCGCTGGCCCACCATCGGCGTGGGCGTGCTCATGGTGCTCGCCGCCTACTTCGGCGGACGGGAGGCACTGTGGGCGGTATTCACCGTCGGCTCGGGGCTCATCATGTGGATCATCCTGGTCCGCAACTGCGCCAACCCGGTCAAGGACTTCTGCCTCAACCTGTTCGCGCTGACCTATGTGGGCCTGATGGCCTCATTCGTCGTCTACCTGCTCGCACAGGACCACGGCAATGCGATGGTGGCGACCTTCCTGGCACTGTGCGTGTCCTCCGATACCGGCGGATACGTCTTCGGCGTCCTGATGGGGCGCCACCCGATCGCTCCGTCGATCTCGCCGAAGAAGTCCTGGGAGGGCTACCTGGGCTCCACCGTGTTCGCGGTGGGAGTGGGCATCTGCCTGGCCGTCCTCCTGGTGCAGGCGCCCTGGTGGACCGGCCTGGTGCTGGGCCTGGTGGTGCCCGCCTTCGCGACCCTGGGCGACTTCTCCGAATCGATGATCAAACGCGATCTGGGCCTCAAGGACATGGGCACGCTGCTGCCCGGGCACGGCGGGGTGATGGACCGGCTCGATTCGATCCTCCCGACGGCACCGGTGGCCCTGGCGCTGTTCAGCTTCCTGCCCGGGTTCCTCAACGGCTGAAACCCGGCACTGCCGCCTAGCCCACACATGATAGGAATGTGGCATGCCTGATATCTCAACCCTGGCGGACCTGGTGGGGCCCCAGTGCCTCATCACGGATCCCGATGTGATGGACCGGTTCTTGCACGACGATGCGGAATGGGCCCCCTATGAGACCGCGCTGGCGGTGCTGCGCCCACACGACAAGCAGCAGGTCGTGGCGGCCGTGAATTGGTGCATCGAGCACTCCGTGCCGATCGTCCCACGCGGTTCCGGGACCGGTCTGTCCGGTGGCGCCAATGCGATCGCCGGTTGCCTGGTCATCTCCTTCGACCGGATGCAGACGATCCTGGACGTGGATCCGGTGGAGCGCACGGCCACCGTGCAGCCGGGGGTGGTCAACGACAATCTGCGGGCGCGTGTGGCCGATGACGGTCTGTGGTACCCGCCGGATCCCGCCAGCGCGCCGTGGTCCTCGATCGGCGGAAACGTCTCGACCAATGCCGGCGGGCTGTGCTGCGTGAAGTACGGGGTGACGAGCGAATACGTGCTCGAACTCGAACTGGTCAACGGCCTGGGCGAACTCGTCCGGGTGGGCAAGCGCACCGCGAAGGACGTCGCCGGCTACGATTTCCGCGGCCTCTACACCGGCTCCGAGGGCACCCTGGGCGTGATCGTCGAGATCAAGGTCCGTCTGGTACCGCTGCCCACGGAGACCCGTGCGATCATCGGCTACTTCGACAGCCTGGTCGACGCCGGCCAGGGCGTGGCCAATGTGACCGCCGCGGGAGTCATCCCCGCGGCGCTGGAGCTGGTCGACAAGTACTGCTTGAAGGCGGTGGACGACTGGAAGAACATGGGGCTGTCGGCCGACGCCGAGGTCGTGCTGCTGGCATCGAGCGACCTCCCGGGAGAGGCCGGCCGCGCCGAGGCGGAGAAGATCGTCGCCGCATTCGAATCGGCCGGCGCCACGATGGCCGCCATCAGCGAGGACAAGGATGAGGCCGATGCCTTCTTCGCCGCCCGCCGCCTGGCCTATCCGGCTCTGGAACGGCTGGGCCCGGTGCTCACGGAGGACGTCGTGGTCGCCCGGTCCAAGGTGCCCGAGGTGTTGGCCCGGATCCAGGAGATCGGCGAGCGCAACCAGGTGCAACTGGCGCAGATCGCACACGCCGGTGATGGAAATCTGCACCCGCTGTTGGTCGTGCCCGCCGGCGACGATGCGGCACGGGTGCGCGCGCAGCAGGCCTTCGAGGAGATCCTGCAGGCGGCGCTGGACGCCGGGGGCACGGTCTCCGGTGAACACGGGATCGGCCTGCTGAAGATGGGCGGACTGTCCCGCGAGCTCAGCGCCGAGGTGATTGCGATGCACAGGGCGGTGAAGCGGGCACTGGACCCGCACAACATCATGAACCCGGGCAAGGTGTTCTCCTGAGGCACTGTCCGCCCGAATGCCACGCGAGCGGATGTGGCGCGGGCGGGTTGTGGTGCGATTGCTCACGCAGCCTGTCCTAAGCGTGGGTCCGGCGTGGTTGAATTGACAGGTTATGGCTGATTTCAAACCACGCAGGCAGGTCCGTCCCGTCGTCGAACACGAGGACGGGACCACCTCGCGCACACCCACCCGCGGCGGGCGGCCGCTGCTGAACTTCAAGTCCCCCAGGGTCAAGCAGCCCCCGCAGCACCTGGCCGATATGACGATGGACGAACGCATCGCGGCGGTCAAGGAGATGGGCCTGCCCGGTTTCCGGGCCAAGCAGCTCTCCACGCACTATTTCGTGCACAATACGACGGATCCCCAGGCGATGACGGATCTGCCGCAGGGCAAGCGGGATGAGTTGGCGCAGCGCTTCTTCCCGCCGCTGCTGAACGAGGTGCGGCGGCTGAAGACCGCGAACGGGGACACCATCAAGTTCCTGTGGCGGTTGTTCGACGGCGCCCTGGTCGAATCGGTGCTGATGCGCTATCGCAACCGCATCACTCTGTGCGTGTCCAGCCAGTGCGGCTGCGGGATGAACTGTCCCTTCTGTGCCACCGGCCAGCAGGGCCTGACCCGCAATATGTCCACCGCCGAGATCGTCGAACAGGTGGTGCGGGCCAATCAGGTCATCGCCGCGGGCGAACTCGCGCAGGACGCGCCGGAGGACCTGGACTTCCTGGGCCATGCAGCCGCCGAGGTCGGGGGCGAGTCCGATGAGGACGAGACCGACCGCGCCGGTCGGCCCGGCAGCCACTCGACGGGCGTGGCCAAGGCGGGTTACGCCTCGGCCGCGGCCCATGGCACGGGGCAGGCCCCTGCGCACTCCGGTCCCGAACGCGTGACGAACATCGTCTTCATGGGCATGGGCGAGCCGCTGGCCAACTACAAGCGCGTGATGAACGCGGTACGCCGGTTCACCGATCCGCAGCCGAACGGCCTGGGCATGAGCGCGCGCCGGATCACGGTGTCGACGGTGGGCCTGGTCCCGGCGATCAACAAGCTGGCCGCCGAGGACATTCCGGTGACCTTCGCGCTGAGCCTGCACGCGCCGGACGACGAACTGCGCGACGAGATGATCCCGGTCAATACGCGTTGGAAGGCCGACGAGGCGATCGACGCTGCCTACAACTACTACAAGACCACGGGACGGCGCGTGAGCATCGAGTACGCGCTGATCAAGGACATGAACGATCACGCGTGGCGTGCCGAACTGCTGGCCAAGAAGCTCAATGCGCGCGGCCGCGGCTGGGTGCACGTCAATCCGATCCCGCTCAACCCGACCCCCGGTTCGGTGTGGACGGCCAGCGACCCGGCCGTGGCGCAGGAATTCGTCGACCGCCTGGTGGCCAATGGTGTGCCGACGACGATCCGCGACACCAGGGGCAAGGACATCGACGGGGCGTGCGGACAGCTGGCCGCCGCGGAATGAGTTCGGCTTCCTGGGAATCACGGGAGCGCCACACCCGCTAAGATCTACAGAAGATGTGTCTTCCCGGGATCTCCCGGGTGTGGTTCCCGGCACTACCCCGGGCGGAGGAAAGGGCGGAATGGAAACGAACTTCCCGCGCATGACGGGCTGGAAGAGCGGCTACGATCCTGCACAGGTCGACAGCTTCTTCAAGCGGGCGCGTGAATCCTTCGAACGCTCCACGACGCTGCCAGGCGATCTGGACGCTCGCGCCGTGCGCACCGTCGGATTCGACCTTGTCCGCAAGGGCTACCACGTGGGCGTGGTCGACGCCGCTCTGGACCGTTTGGAGGACGCCTTCGCCAAGCGCGCCCAGGAACAGCTGATCGCGGGCGCCGGGCAGAATGCCTGGGTCAATGAGCTCACGCGCGCTGCCGGCAGCCTGCGGGGACGCCTGCAGCGGCCTTATGGGGAGCGCTTCGATCAGGCTGAACCGGGCCGGATCGGCTACGACCTGACCGAGGTCGACGCGCTGTGCGACAAGATCCGGGCCTACCTCTCCGACGGTGTCCCGATGAGCGTCGACGAGGTCCGCAGGGTGCTGTTCAAGACCCGCCGTGGGCACAAGGCGTACAACGAGGACCAGGTCGACGCGTTCATCGACCGCGTCGTCGAGGTCATGGCCAGCGTCGACTGAGAGGTCCCGAACACGATGTCGCCCTTCACCCGTGAACCGCACTGGTTCGTCCGTCCCGGCGTGTTATCCGAGGACCATCCCGGGCTGCTCAATCCGACATTCGACCTGTTGGACTATCCGATCGTCATGGGCCGGGCCGACGACGACTTCCTGCGCGCCGACAATGCGGCCGGCGACACCGTGGTGCTCAGCTTCGAACAGGGCCTGGACCGGGTCGCGAAGATCGCAGGGGTGCTGCGCCTGCTGGGCGTAGGGGTTTCGGCGGACGGCGTCCAGGACGACACTCCCGATGCGCGGGTACACATCACCGCCGAGGTCCCGGCTCTGGCCCGCGAACTGGTGCGCCTGGCCGTATTGCGCCTGGGCGGGCTGCTCACCGCCGATCCCGCCGCCCCGATCCGGGTCGAGGCCGCCGAGCCGTCGCAGACCGCGACCGGCGCGGGGCTGAGTGAACTGCAGCGGCGTTCGATGCGGAAACTGCCCAGTCACGTCGAGGGCGTGCGCATCAGCGCGCCAGACTTCGCGGCCGTCCTCGAGGTGCTGGTGCGCGATGGCCGGATCGAACCGGCCCCCGCTTTGGAACTGCCGGCCGATCTGGTCGTTGAGGAAACGGCGGACGGCGGGCGGATCACCGCACGCCAGCGCATGTGACCCGCTCCGCCGGCATTGGCTAGCCCAGCGCGGCGGCGGGTTCGACCGCCGCCAGCCCGTGGGCCGCGGCCACCCCTGCATTCGTCAGGGCTCCCGCCATGGTGTTCAGGCCCCTGGACAGAGCCGGATCGGCGCGCAGCGCCTGCTCGACACCGGCGTTGGCCAGCCGCAGCGTAAAGGGCAGGGTGGCATTGCACAGGGCACGGGTGGCCGTCGAGGGCACGGCGCCCGGCATGTTCGCCACGCAGTAGTACGTCGAACCGTGGACTCTGAAGGTGGGGTCCTGGTACGTGGTGGGCCGTGAGTTCTCGAAGCACCCGCCCTGGTCGATCGCAATGTCGATGAGCACGCTGCCGGCCTTCATCCCCGCGACCATCTCGTCGGTGACCAGTTTGGGGGCGCGGGCACCGGGGATCAGCACGGAGCCGATCACCAGGTCCGCCTCGGCGACCGCCCTGGCAAGTGCCATCTTCCCCGACACCCTGGTCTGCACGGCGTGTCCCATGAGTTCGTCTATATGGCGCAGCCGCGGGATGTCGATGTCGAAGACCTGCACATTGGCACCCAGTCCCGCGGCGATCCGCGCGGCGTTGAAACCTGCGACGCCCGCGCCGATCACCACGACCTCGGCGCGTGTCACCCCCGGCACCCCTGACAGCAGCACCCCGCGCCCGCCGTTGACCGTCAGCAGCTGTTCGGCGCCCACCTGGGCGGCCAAGCGGCCGGCGATCTCGCTCATCGGCGCCAGCAGGGGCAGGCTGCGGTCGTTCAGCTGCACTGTCTCATAGGCGATGGCCGTGGTACCCGAGGCGACCAGGGCATCGGTCAGCGGCCGATCGGCGGCCAGGTGCAGATAGGCGAAGACCGTCTGATCGGCCCGCAGGTACCGGTACTCCTCGGCCACCGGCTCCTTGACTTTGAGCAGCAGCTCTCCGGCGGCCCAGGTCTGCTCCGCGGTCTCGAGCACGGTGGCGCCCGCCGCGCGATAGGCTTCGTCGGTGATGAGCGAGCCCAGGCCCGCGCCCGACTGGACGAAGACCTCGTGGCCGGCGTGGATCAGTTCATGGGCACCCTCATCGGTCAGTGCCACACGGTTCTCGTTGTTCTTGATTTCGGTCGGGACGGCGATTCTCATTCCCTGTGTCCTCCGTTTGTCGTCGTTGACAGGAGTGAACGCGGACGGGCGCCGCGCTCTCGACTAAAAGGTATATCCGCCAGACCTTTAAAGCAACCCGGCGCCGGGCCATTGAAAATGTGCGCTGCCCCCGGAGGAACAGCGCACATTTTCACCGGCTCGGCGAATCCGGGTCAGCCCTGGTAGTTCGCGAAGGCGTTGATGCCCGTGAGCGCGCGGCCGATCGTCAGCTGGTGGACCTCGTGGGTGCCCTCATAGGTCAGCACCGTCTCCAGGTTGATCGCATGGCGCAGCACCGGGTACTCACTGGTGATGCCCGAACCGCCGAACAGCGCGCGCAGATCGCGGCAGATGTTCATCGCGGTATCGGCGTTGACCATCTTGCCCAGGGAGATCTGCTCCGGAGTGACTCCGGCCGCTGAATCCTTGATTCGGCCCAGGTGGGCGGCCAGCAACGTGATCTGCGAGTACTGGCCGAAGGCCTTGGCCAGCTTCTGCTGGGAGATCTGGAAGGACGACAGCGGACGGTCGAACTGGATGCGCGTGCCGGTGTAGTCCAGCGCCGCCTCCAGTGCGTCGCGGGCAGCGCCGGTGACGCCGAAGACGATGCCGAAGCGGGCCTCTGACAGGCACGACAGGGGACCCTTGAGGCCCTCGGCCTTGGGCAGCATCGCATCGGCGGGCAGGCGCACATTGTCCAGCACGATCTCACCGGTGATCGAGGCGCGCAGGGACAGCTTGCGCTGGATCTTCGGCGCGGAGAACCCGGGGGTGTCGGTGGGGACCACGAAGCCGCGGACCATCGGCCGGCCCTTCTTGTCCAGCTCCTCGGTCTTCGCCCAGACCACGGCGACGTCGGCCACGGGGGAGTTCGTGATCCACATCTTGGCGCCGTTGAGGATCCAGTCGTCGCCGTCCTTCTTCGCGTGCGTCTTCATGCCCGCAGGGTCGGAGCCGACATCGGGTTCCGTCAGACCGAAGCAGCCGATCGCCTTGCCGGCTGCCATCTTCGGCAGCCATTCGTTCTTCTGGTCCTCCGAGCCCCAGTGGTGGATGGCGAACATCGCCAGGGAGCCCTGGACGCTGACCAGGGAGCGCAGGCCGGAGTCGACCGCTTCGAGTTCGCGGCAGGCCAGGCCGTACTGCGTGGCCGTCGAGCCGCCGCAGCCGTAACCCTCGAGGTGCATGCCCAGCACGCCCAGATCGCCCAGGCCCTCCGCCAGCTCGCGGGCGGGAATGGTGCCGTCGAGGTAGTAGTCGCCGATGTTCTCACGGACGTTGTCGTCGAGCCAGCTGCGGACGATGCCGGCCCACTCGAGATCGTCCTTGTCGAATACCGAATCGATGCCCAGCAGCTGATCCGGGGTGATGGTCTTGGCCATGCGAGTTCTGCTCCTTCAAGCGATGTCGCGGTCTTGCCCGCGCCCTGGCGTGCGGTTGCCGACTGGCATGCGGTTGCCGAGGGGAGAGTAACCGGTTGCGCGTTTCCGGGCAGTCCGGTCCGACTTCACGACGTTGTTTCAGAATCGTTTGGCAGGATCGGTCAATGTGACTGCCCAAACACTGATCCTACTAGGAGCCACCGGTTCCATTGGCACACAGGCCCAGGATGTGGTCCGCACCCACCCGGAAAACTTCCGGCTGACGGGCCTGGCGGCCGGTTCGAACCTGACCGCTGCGGCGCACGCCGCAGTAGAGTTCGGCGTGGAAACCCTGGCCCTGGCCCACGTCTTTGCCCTCGGAGCCGTGCGCGAGGCACTCGCCCGCGCCGGGGCCGAACTCGGCCGGCCCGACCCCGTCACCCGGATCCTGCTCGGCCCGCGGGCCGCGGCCGAGCTGGCGGGAACTCCGGCCGATCTGGTGCTCAACGCGATCACCGGGGCCGCCGGCCTCTCGGCCACCTTCGCCGCCCTGGACCACGGAACCGACGTGGCCCTGGCGAACAAGGAATCACTCATCATGGGAGGGACCCTGGTGCTCGAGGCCGCCAGGGCCACCGGCGCCCGGCTGCTGGCCGTCGACTCGGAGCACTCCGCGATCGCCCAGGCCCTGCGCGCCGGCACCCACGGCGAGGTCGCCCGCCTGGTCGTCACCGCCTCGGGCGGGCCGTTTCGCGGCATGTCCGCGGCCGAGCTGGCCACGGTCACCCCGGGCCAGGCGCTGGCGCATCCGACCTGGCAGATGGGCACCGTCATCACGACGAACTCCGCGACCCTGGTCAACAAGGGCCTCGAGGTGATCGAGGCGCATCTGCTCTTCGGCGTGCCCTTCGAGGACATCGAGGTCGTCGTCCACCCCCAGTCGCAGATCCACTCGATGGTCGAATTCCGTGATGGCGCGACGATCGCCCAGCTCTCCCCACCGGATATGCGCCTGCCGATCGCCTATGCCCTGGCCCGCGGCGCCCGCCTGCCCCGGGTAGCGGCCGGAAACGCCTGGAACAGGCCTGTGACCTGGGACTTCGCACCCGTCGACCGGCGGGCGTTCCCCGCTCTGGACCTGGTGGTCGAGGCCGGGCGGCGCGGCACCACCTATCCCGCTGCGCTCAACGCGGCCAATGAGGAACTCGTCGCGGCCTTCCACGCCGGCCGGATCCGCTTCACCGATATCCCCACGGGTCTGGCATACGCCCTGCAGGCCCACACTCCGGCGGCGGATTTCACCAGGGCCGCGATCGGCGCCGCGGACGCCTGGGCCCGTGCCACGATCGGCAGGTGGATCGCAGCCCGTGAACCGGTGGCCCGTGAGCCCGAGCCGGGGGTGGAGCGCGCATGACGGCACTGCTCTACATTCTCGGCGTCCTGCTCCTGCTGGTGGGCGTCGGCCTGTCGATCGGGCTGCACGAACTGGGGCACCTGACCTTCGCCAAGCGCTTCGGAGTCAAGGTCAGCCACTATATGATCGGCTTCGGCCCGACCCTGTTCAAATTCCGGCGCGGGGAAACCGAGTACGGCGTCAAACTGCTGCCGCTGGGCGGCTTCATCGCGATGCCCGGTATGTACCCGCCGAAGGATCGGACGAATACGCGGATCGGCGAGGACGCCCTGGCGCCTGTCGCCCCGCACGCTCTGGTGGAACAGCCGGCGGGTGTCGCAGCCACGCAGGGCCCATCCGCGCAGGGGGAGCCCGGCGGGAGGCAGCGGCGGCGCCGACCCTTCGAGACGACGATGGCCGAGGCCCGGGCCTATTCGAACCAGGACATAGTGCCGGGGGAGGAACACCGGACCTTCTACGCCCTGTCGGTGCCCAAGCGCCTGGCCGTGATGTTCGCCGGACCCGCCGTCAACCTGGTCCTGGGAATCATCATCATGTTCATCGTGCTGGTGTGCATCGGCGCCAACCTGCAGCCGACGACTACGGTGCAGACCATCGTTGAATGCGCGGTGCCCGCCTCGCAGGCACAGGAGCGGCAGGCCGAAGCGGCGAAGCAGGGCAGGGCCGAGGCGGCCTGCACGAAAGCGGACCCCCTGACACCGGCCTGGCAGGTCGGCCTGCGTCCGGGCGATCGGATCGTCTCGATCGCCGGCCATGCCACCTCGGACTGGGCCGCCCTGGGCTCCCAGGTCCGCGCGGCGGCCGGCACCACGGTGCCCATTGTGATCGAACGCGACGGCGCCAGGCAGACCCTGGACGTCCCCGTGATCCGCAGCGAACAGGCCGTCACCGATGAATCCGGCCATCCGGTGACCGGTGCGGACGGTAAGCCGGAGACCCGCGAAGAGGGGTTCCTGGGGATCTCGCCGACCATGGACCGCAGCGGCATCCCCGTCGGCGAGTTCCCCGGGCAGATGGGACAGCTGATCGGCCAGACCTTTGACGCGCTCATCCACCTGCCGCAGCGGCTGGTGGCGGTGGGCCAGGTGGCCTTCGGCGACGCCGAACGCGATGAGAACAGCCCCGTGGGAATGGTGGGCGTGGGGCGGGTGACCGGCGAGATCGTGTCCTCGGACCGCCTGGACGTCACGGATAAATTCCTCACGGGACTGAACCTGCTGGGCGGGCTCAACCTGTTCCTGTTCGCCTTCAACATGGTGCCGCTGCTGCCCCTGGACGGCGGGCACATCGCCGTGGCCCTCTATGAGGGGGCGCGGCGGCGGATCAACCTGCGCCGCGGACGGGGTGTGATCGGCCCGTTCGACACAGCCAAACTGCTGCCGCTGACCTATGCGGTCACGGGCCTCATGCTGTGCATGACCGTGCTGCTGGTCTACGTCGACATCTTCAAACCGATCCGCCTGGGACTCTAGGCGGCATAGACTTTCACCGAGACAGCTTAGAAGGGAACAGAAGTGACCTCGATCGATCTGGGAATGCCGGCGGCACCGCCCCCGGTGCTGCGCCCGCGGCGCCCCACCCGGCAGATCCACGTGGGAGCCGTGGGAGTGGGATCGGACTACCCCGTGAGCATCCAGTCCATGACCACCACACCCACCACCGACATCAACGCCACCCTGCAGCAGATCGCGCAGCTGACGGCAGCCGGCTGCGACATCGTGCGCGTGGCCTGCCCGACCGCCGACGACGCCGAGGCGCTGACCGCGATTGCCGCGAAGTCCAAGCTCCCCGTCATCGCCGACATCCACTTCCAGCCCAAATACGTCTTCAAGGCGATCGAAGCCGGCTGTGCCGGGGTCCGCGTCAACCCGGGCAACATCCGCAAATTCGACGACCAGGTCCGCGAGATCGCACAGGCGGCCAAGGACCACGGCGTATCCCTGCGGATCGGAGTCAACGCCGGATCCCTGGACAAACGGCTGCTGGCCAAGTACGGCAAGGCCACCCCTGAGGCACTGGTGGAGTCCGCCGTCTGGGAGGCCTCGTTGTTCGAAGAGCACGACTTCCACGACTTCAAGATCTCCGTGAAACACCACGACCCCGTCGTCATGGTGGCCGCCTACGAGATGCTGGCCGAACGCGGGGACTGGCCACTGCACCTGGGCGTGACCGAGGCGGGCCCCGCCTTCCAGGGCACCATCAAATCGGCCACCGCCTTCGGAGCGCTGCTGAGCCGCGGCATCGGCGACACCATCCGGGTGTCCCTGTCCGCGCCCCCGGTCGAAGAGGTCAAGGTCGCCGAACAGATTCTGCAATCGCTCAATCTGCGCCCGCGCAAGCTCGAAATCGTCTCCTGCCCGTCCTGCGGGAGGGCCCAGGTCGACGTCTACAGCCTGGCCGAGAAGGTCACAGCGGGACTCGAGGGCATGGAGGTGCCGCTGCGCGTGGCCGTGATGGGCTGCGTGGTCAACGGCCCCGGCGAAGCGCGCGAGGCGGACCTGGGCGTGGCCAGTGGCAACGGCAAGGGACAGATCTTCGTCAAGGGCCAGGTCGTCAAAACGGTGCCGGAATCCCAGATCGTCGAAACCCTCATCGAAGAGGCGATGCGCATCGCCGATGAGTCCGGTGCCCCGGCGGGGCACCCGGAAGTCGTCGTCGCACAGTGAGCTTCCATTCTGTGCGGACCGGGCAACCAGCAGGCGGCGGGGACCCCGACGGCTATATCCGTCGGCTGGAACCCATCCACCTGGGCTGGTTGCGCGAGGCGGTGGCGGCCGCTCCTGCCGAACACTGCTACCTGTCGCAGCTGCTGGCCGTTCACGGGCGCAATCTGACGCAGGCGATGACGGGCACCCTCTACGGATACTTCCGCGCAGGCCGGCTGTGCTCGGCGTACTGGCTCGGCGGTACCATCGTGCCGGTCCGTGCGACCCCGGAGTCGAATGCCGCCATCGCCCCGGTGCTGGCGGCCCGGCGCAGGGCCGCGGTGTCGATCATCGGCGCGGCCGGTGCGGTCCTCGACCTGGCCGGCCGCACCGGCTGGGGCGAGCCCCGCGGGGTGCGCCCGGACCAACCGCTGTTGGCCGCGATCGCAGCCCCCGATGTCGCAGCGGACGCCCGCCTGCGCTTGGCCCGCCCGGCCGATCTGCCCCTGGTCTTCCCCGCCTCGGTCGCCATGTTCGAGGAGGAACTGGGCTTCAGCCCCCTGGAGGGCGGGGCGAGTGGCTACCGCGACCGGGTGGCCGGCCTGCTGGCGGCCGGCTCCACCTACGTCATCACCGAACCGGATGGCAGCGGCGGCCAGCGAATCCTGTTCAAGGCCGACCTGGGACTGCGCTCGCCGGACTCTGTGCAGGTCCAGGGGGTGTGGGTGGCTCCTGCCGCGCGTGGACACGGGGTGGCTGCCGGGGCGATGGCGGCGCTGACCCAGGACGTGCTGCGCCGGGTCGCACCGGTGGTCTCCCTGTACGCGAATTCCTATAACATCCCGGCCCTGAAGTCCTATGCCCACGCCGGCTACCGGCAGGTCGGGACCTTTGCGACCGTCATGTACCGAGGAGGCGCCGGAGCGGAACGGTTCGCCGTGTGATGCGGGCCCGGTTATGCTTGACGGGTGTGTCCGGAGCACTCGGGCGCCTACTTAGCATCACCTACTTAACGCTCGTTCAATTTGGCGGCTATGGTGTGATCAGGATTCTCCCCACTAGTGCCAAGGAAGGCTTCATGGCAGCGTCGACGCAGAAGAAGAAAAAGAAGAAGTCCAAGGGCTTCGACTTCCAGCCCTTCATCAAACCGGGACTCTACGCTCTGGGCGGCATCGTCGTCCTTGCGATCCTGGTCGGTCTGGCGATCTGGCTGCGAACCTTCGACGGGGTGCAGGCCTTCATCGAGAAGTTCCCCGGTCAGTCCGCTGCCAATGAGGTCCGCCGCGGTGCCGATGGGATCCCCGCCTGGTTGTCCTGGCAACACTTCCTGAACATGTTCTTCATGCTCACGATCATCAGGACCGGGCTCGACGTGCGCAACAACCCCAACCCCAAGGGGCACTGGACACGCAACAACAAGGGCCTGATCAAGACCAAGGGCGCCCCGAAGAAGATCACCCTGAACCTGTGGACCCACTTCACCATGGACTTCCTGTGGTTCCTCAACGGCCTGGTGTTCTTCATCATGCTCTTCGCCACCGGCCAGTGGCGCCGCATCGTGCCCGCCAGTTGGGACATCTTCCCCAATGCGATCTCCACCGCCCTGCAGTACGCCTCGATGAACTGGCCGACCGAAATGGGCTGGACGAACTACAACGCCCTGCAGGTCCTGGCCTACTTCGTCACGGTCTTCATCGCCGCTCCGGTCTCGCTCATCACCGGCCTTCGGATGTCGAATGCGTGGAAGAACGAATGGGCGATCAACAAGGTCTTCAAGGTCGAATACGCCCGTGCGCTGCACTTCCCGACGATGATCTACTTCGTCGCCTTCATCTGCATCCACGTCTTCCTGGTGTTCGTCGGCGCCCTGGTCGCCGGACTGCGCGAGGGCCACGGCTGGTTCGCCAGCCTGATGGGCAATGTCACGCACATGTACGGCGGTTCCCCGGATGTCACGGCGACCTGGTTCGGATTCCTCATGTTCGCGATCTCGATCGTGGTGCTGGTGGCCAGCTGGTTCCTGCTGCGGCCCATGTTCCTCACGCCGATCGCCAATATGTTCGGCAAGTCCTCCCGCTGATCCGCCCCTCCTATGTAGTTCCACTACTTGACGAACTGTTGATATATCGATGATTTCGGGCAGAAATCGTCATTTCGTTAAGTAGTGGAACTGTGCGTTCGTGCGGTCAGTGACTGTCGCGCCCACGCAGGCGGTCCAGTTCCCGCCTGTCCTTCTTCGTGGGTCGGCCCGTGCCGGGATCGCGCTTGGGCAGGGCCGCGCGCAGCAGCGGGCTGGGCGCGGGGGAGTGATCCAGATAGCAGGCCTGTGCCATGGGCGCGGGACCCCGCGTATCGAGGAACCCCTGGACCACCAGGACGCGTTCGGCGCCGGGGCGCCTGACCCTGACCTCCTGGCCGATCCTGACCTTCTGTGCGGGCTTGACCTTCACCCCGTCGATCTGCACATGGCCGGACTTCAGGGCCGCCTGCGCCGCCGACCTGGTCTTGCAGATGCGCACGCACCACAGCCACAGGTCGATGCGCTGGGTCGCCGCCGGATCGAAGTTCAGTTCTGGCATGGGACCACTGTAGGGCACCACCGCGGGCCCGGCGCAATGATAATCTCATGAGGGTTGCAATCTGCGCGCCGGACTCACCGCGCGCCCCACGTTTTCCAAGGAGAGACCACCATGCCCATGCGGATGTCCTCGCTGTTCGTGCGCACCCTGAAGGAGGACCCGGCGGACGCGGAGGTCAAGAGCCATAAGCTGCTGCACCGCGCGGCCTACATCCGCCGCGCCGCCCCCGGTATCTACACCTGGCTGCCGCTGGGCCTGGCCGTGCTGGGCAAGATCGAGGAGATCGTCCGGCAGGAGATGACCAGGGCTGGTTCCCAGGAAGTCCACTTCCCCGCCCTGCTGCCGGCCGAACCCTATGAGAAGTCCGGGCGCTGGGCCGCCTTCGGCGAGGGCATCTTCCGCCTGCAGGACCGCAAGAAGGCCGACTACCTGCTGGCCCCCACGCACGAGGAGATGTTCACCCTGCTGGTCAAGGACCTGTACTCCTCGTACAAGGACCTGCCGGCGAACCTGTTCCAGATCCAGACGAAGTACCGCGATGAGGCCCGCCCGCGCGCCGGCCTGCTGCGCGGGCGCGAGTTCATCATGAAGGACGCCTACTCCTTCGACGTCGAAGACGCCGGCCTGGACGTCCAGTACGAGAAGATGCGCGAGGCCTATGTCCGCGTCTTCACCCGCCTGGGCCTGCCCTATGTGATGGTCGAGGCGACCCCCGGCGCGATGGGCGGCTCCGGCACCCACGAGTTCCTCTACCCCTCGGAGGTCGGTGAGGATACCTACGTTCGCACCGCCGCCGGCTATGCCGCCAATGTCGAGGCCGTCACCACGGTGGTCCCGGAGCCCATCCCGTTCGAGGGCCTGCCCGCCGCGCACGTCGAGGACACCCCGGACACCCCCACGATCCAGACCCTGGTCGATGCCGCGAACGCCGCGCACCCGCGGGCCGATCGTGCCTGGAGTGCCGCCGACACGCTCAAGAACGTCGTGGCGACGGTGATCCACCCCGACGGGACCCGCGAGGTCATCGTCATCGGCCTGCCCGGCGATCGCGAGGTCGACTTCGGACGCGCCGCCGGCACCGGCCTGTTGGGCGAGGGCGAGGTCGACCTCGAGGCGGCCACGCCCGAGGACCTGGCCAAGCACCCCGGTCTGGTCAAGGGTTACATCGGGCCGGGCCTGAGCCTGGACGCCCCGGTGCTGGGCACCGAGGGCTCCACCGGCCTGCGCTACCTGCTGGATCCGCGAGTGGTCGACGGCACCCGCTGGATCACCGGCGCGAACGCCGCGAACCAGCACGTGTTCGATCTGGTCGCCGGCCGTGACTTCGCCGCCGACGGCTTCATCGAGGCCGCCGAGGTCCGGCCCGGTGATCCGGCGCCCGACGGCTCGGGGGAACTCGAGCTGGCCCGCGGCGTGGAGATCGGACAGATCTTCAAACTGGGCCGCAAGTACGCCGAGGCGCTCGACCTCAAGGTGCTCGACGTCAATGGCAAGACGCAGGTCGTGACCATGGGTTCCTATGGCATCGGCGTGACCCGTGTGATGGCCTGCATCGCCGAGGAGTACGCAGATGACAAGGGCCTGCTGTGGCCCCAGCACCTGGCCCCTGCCGATGTCCACATCGTGGCCACCGGCAAGGACTCCTCGGTCTTCGAGACGGCTGAGTCCCTGGCTGCGGACCTGGAGGCCCGCGGGGTTTCCGTGCTCATCGACGACCGGCCCAAGACGAGCCCGGGCATGAAGTTCGGTGATGCCGAACTGCTGGGCATCCCGACCATCCTGGTGGTGGGCCGCGGGCTGAAGGACGGACTGGTCGAATTGCGCGATCGGTTCACCGGGGAATCCCGCGAACTGCCCGTGGCCGAGGCCGTCGACGCCCTGGCGGCGCACGTCGCGGCAGGCTACGCCAAGGCGACGCTGGCCGACTGACCGATTCGAAGCGCAGGGAGGCCGTACCGGGATGAACGCAGTCGAACTCGGCCCGTGGATCATCGTGGCCCTGGTGGCCGGTGGTCTGCTGGCCGGGTGGATCGATGCAGTTGTCGGCGGCGGGGGCCTGATCCAGCTGCCGGTGCTGTTATTGGTCCCGGGGATGAGCCCCATCCAGGCGGTGGCGACGAACAAGGTCGGCTCGATCGTCGGCACCGCCGGCAGCACCGTGACCTATCTGCGCAAGGTCAAACCCGATAAATCGCTCACTGTGCCCGGCGCGGTGTTCGCTCTGGCCGGGGCGGTGGTGGGTGCGAAGATCGCCACCCTCATCCCCGGTGACGCCTTCGAGCCGATCATCGTGCTGGTGCTGCTGGGCGTGGGCGTGTTCACCCTGCTCAAGCCGGCCATGGGCGCCGAGGCCCATCTGCGCTTCGGCCTGCGCTCCAAGCGCCACCACGCGCTGGGCTGGCTGCTGGGCCTGGTGGTGGGAGTCTACGACGGCGCCCTGGGGCCCGGCACCGGATCGTTCCTGGTCATCGGCCTGGTGGCGCTGCTGGGCTTCAGCTTCCTGCAGGCCTCGGCCAGCGCCAAGATCATGAACCTGGCGACGAATCTGGGAGCCCTACTGCTCTTCGTGCCGGCCGGCCATGTGGTGTGGGCGGCCGGGCTGGCGGTAGCGGTGGGAAATCTGGCCGGCGGCATCATCGGAGCGCGCACCGCCCTGCGCTTCGGCTCCGGTTTCGTGCGCATCGTGTTCATCGTCGTGCTGGTGGTGCTCATCATCACGCTGGGCGCACCGCTGCTGGCCAACCTCGTGACCGTCGAGGGCTGAGCTCAGCCCAGGCGCTTGAGGGAGTGGGCATCGACTCCGCCCACGTCCATTCCCGCCAGTGCGCGCATCACCCACAGTGACCTGGCGGCGTCGCCGAAGGACTTCAGCGTGCCGTTGTAGGCGCTGTGCAGATACCAGAACATGTTCTGCGCCTCCCTGGCGATCGCAGCCCCGAGGCCGTAGTTCGGTTCGATGTCGGCGTGCCTGCACAGATCGGCGCCGAAGTCGCGCAACCACTTGGCCTGGCCGGCCGGAGTGCCGCCCGGCAGCTCGAACAGACGGTTCCACAGGATCGGCGCGACGGTGTAGGCGGTCGGTCCGGTCAGCGGCTGTGGATCGATGGCCTTCCAGGTGGCGACTCCGTGGGCGTCCGGATTGCCCGCCAGGATGTTGTAGTAGTGCAGATCGGCGTGTAACAGCCATTGCTCATCGGAGGCGGCCAGGTACCGGGTCCAGGACCTGGCCATGTCCAGCAGCGCCCGATCGCCAGGGTGGAAGTCGGGGAATGACGACAGCAGGTTCAGATCCTGGTCGAATTTGGCATCCCAGCCCGCAGCGATGTCCTGGACCCGCACGAAGCCGGCGGGCCCGGGCACCTTGAGCGCCCTGGCCAACTGGCCCCAGATCGGGGCGACGGCCTCCAAGGGCTCGGTCGACAGGTTGACCCGGGTGCGCAGGCGTTCCTGCATCGTGGCCCGGAAGGTCGCGTCCTGGTAGATGATGCGCACGGCCCCATGGCCGTTCCACAGTTCGAGGGCGCGCAGGACCTGTTCGTGCACATGTGGATTGTTCCGATTGGGTGCGGCGATTCGCACGACCGCCTTGTAGTTGTCCTGACTGAGCACGGGGATGACGATCGATTCCGCGCCGGCCCAGGGGGAACCCGGTTTGGGGTCGGGGGTGAAGTGCCACCGGTCCATCAGCTCCAGGTACATATAGTCCAGCGCTGCGGCCCAGGCATGGGCGCGCTCGCCGCCGATCGCCTCGGCGGCGGAGTTCAAAAGCACCTGTGGGACCTGCACGTCCTTACTCCCCGTTTCCGCTCGCCGGGGCCAGCGCACCCGGGTTCTGGCCGGTGTAGTCGAAGCGGACCGCCTGGACGCCGCCGGCCCTTCCACGCGCCCAGCCGGTGTACCAGAGGTTCGCCACGCCGAGGTCGCGGGCGCCGCCGGTCAGCAGCAGGGACCCGATGCGCGCGGCCAGCAGGTCCTCGAGCCCTCTGGCCATGGTCCTGGCCCCGGTCTCATCGTGTGGATCGGAGTCGAATGACCAGGCCGGGCGGTTCGCCACGGGTTCGCCCCCGGCAGCCCGCAGCAGCGCATTGCCCTGTGCCGAGGCCGTGTTCAGTTGCGCGATCCGCTCCCGTGCAAAGGTCCGGTAGGCGCTGCCCGTCGGTGCTGCGACGGCAACCCGCGTGTAGCCGGCCGCGGCCTGATAACAGGCGGTGACGAAGGCCGCCAGTGCTTTCGTCCGGTCGTCCTCTGTGTGCTTCTGCACATCCGGACTCGGCACGGCGGCAGGTGCCGCGGCCTGCCGGGCGACGAACAGGCGGCCGATCACGGTGGCCGACTGGCCGGGCAACTCCGCTGCGGTCAGGCCGGCGCCCACCGCGACATCGGCCAGGGTGGTGAGCATGGCGGCGTCCTCGGCCAGGGCGGGCAGGCCGTCGAAGAAGGCCGAGACCGTCTGTCGCAGACCGGTCGCTGCGGGCAGCGCACCGGTAGCCGAGGCGGTGGCTGCTGTGGTGGGCCGCGCCGGGCCGAGTGCTGCGCGCAGCTGGGAGACGGCGCGCGCGGTGCCTCCGGAGGATTGGATACGGGCCAAGAGTTCTGCCATGGCGCTGCGGACGGTGTCGGCGGGCCCGGGGGTGGGGCGCACCGGGCCCTGTTCGAGGCGCAGGCCGCAGCCGGTGAGGGCGAGAACGGTGATGCCGGTGAATCCCATGAGGACGGAGCGGCGTCCATAGGAGCGTCCATAGGAGGGGGTCGGCGTGCGCATATCGTCATCCTATACGCGCGCCCGGCCGCCCTGCCGATAGGCTGGTCCCAGGGCCGGAACCGTGGCCCCGGTGGATGAGTGAAGCGACGAGCGGAAACAAGGAGTACCGGCATGGCCGATGACGTGGAAGTGGTGCGGGGCGCGATCGCCGGCCCCCTGGCGGAGGCCGGATTGTTCCTGGAGGAGGTGTCCGTGCACGCGGCCGGGCCCGGCCCCACCCTCGAGGTGGTCGTCGATCTGGATACCGAGGAGGCCGAACCCACCTCGTTCGCGGACGTGGAACGCGCCACACGGATCGTCTCGGAGTTGACCGACGGACTCGAGCTGTTCGGTGCCCGCCCCTACGACCTGCAGGTGTCCTCCCCGGGGGCCGAGCGTCCGCTGTCCACACCGCGACACTATCGCCGGGTGATCGGGCGGACCGTCCAACTGGACACGGCCGAGCAGCGCTACACCGGTGAGCTGGCCGGGGTGGAGGACGACGGTGCGGGTTCCGCGACGCTCGTGCTCACCGGCGCGCGCGCAGGGACGGATTTGCGTCCGGGCAAGGGCCCGAAGGTGCCGGATCCGCTGCGCTTGGCGCTGGGCGACGTCCACGGGGCCCATGTACTGGTGAAGTTCAAGTAGGCTCAGGGCCCTGGCGCCCACGGCCGGGAGGAACTATCCTGGTCACTCAGCTCAATATCGACAATTGAACGCCGGAAACTCCGGTGCCGGGTAAGTTAGGCAGTGATATGGACATCGACCTCGGCGCTCTGCGCATGATCGAACGCGAACGCGACATCCCCTTCGACACACTCGTCGACCTCATCGAGCAGGCCCTGCTCATGGCCTATCAGCGGACCGAGGGCTACTACCCGGATTCCCGCGCCGAACTCGACACCAAGACCGGCACCGCCACCATCTGGGCGGTGGAGTTCAACGACGACGATGAGCCGATCGGCGAATTCGACGACACTCCGGAGGGCTTCGGGCGGATCGCGGCGATGACCGCCCGGAACGTCATCCACCAGCGCCTGCGCGATGTCGAGGACGAGAACGTGCTGGGCGTGTTCAAGGGCCGGGAGGGCGAACTGGTCTCAGGAGTCGTCCAGCAGGGCCGCGATCCGCACATGGTCCAGGTACAGCTGGGCGATGTGGAGGCCGTTCTGCCCCCGCATGAACAGGTCCCCGGCGAGGTCTACCGGCACGGTGACCGGATCCGCGCCTATGTGGTCGACGTCCACAAGGGGACGAAGGGGCCGTCGGTCTCCCTTTCGCGCACCCACCCGAACCTCGTGCGCAAGCTGTTCGCGCACGAGGTTCCGGAGATCGCCGACGGCACGGTCGAAATCGTCAGCCTGGCCAGGGAGGCCGGCCACCGCACGAAGATGGCGGTGCGCGCGAGGAAGGCGGGGGTCAACGCCAAGGGCGCGTGTATCGGCGAACTGGGTGCCAGGGTGCGCGCGGTGATGGCCGATCTGGGCAATGAGAAGATCGACATCGTCGACTACAACGAGGACCCCGGCAAGATGATCGCCAATGCGCTGTCGCCTGCGAAGGTCAAGCGGGTCGAGGTGCTCGACGCGGCAGAACGTTCCGCGCGGGCCACTGTGCCGGGCGATCAGCTGTCCCTGGCGATCGGCAAGGAGGGCCAGAACGCCCGCCTGGCGGCGAAGCTCACCGGCTGGAAGATCGACATCGTAGCCGCCTGAACGGCTCTGGTGCTAGAATAATGGGGTGACTGCCTTCCATACACCCGTTCGCACATGCATCGGGTGTCGCAGTCGCGAAGAGTGGGATTCACTTGTGCGGCTCGTCGTCGATGTTGATTCGGATCCATCGACGCGGCCGCATATTCGCGTGGATCCGGAGCATCGGCTCGCCGGCCGGGGCGCCTGGATCCACCCCACGCAACAGTGCTGGTACAAGGCACTGCAGAAGAACGCGTTCGCGCGCGCCTTCCGTCGGCCGGTCGCGGCCGACCGGGCGCCCGGACCGTTCGCAATCACGGAAAGTGGTTAAAGAAGATGGAAACCAAATTGTGAGTGTCCGGCGATGACACCGAAGACAAATGGTCGTGGGCAGTGAAATGAGCGCTGTTCACCCGCAATGAGGTTCCTTCCTGTCCGGAGGGGACCCGGACAGGAGAAATGTGGCTAAGCCCCGTGTCCATGAGCTCGCGAAGGAGCTCGGCACAACCAGCAAAGACGTGCTGGCCAAACTGCAGGAAATGGGCGAATTCGTTCGCTCGGCGTCCTCGACCGTGGAAGCCCCGGTCGTTAGGCGACTGAAGGAGTCGTACGGCTCCTCCGACAAGGCCGACAAGCCGGCTAAGGCCGCACCCAAGCCCGGCGCCAAGCCGGCCGCTCCCAAGCCCGGCGCGCGTGCACCCAAGCCGGGTGCCGCCTCGGGCCACGCCGCGCCGAAGCCGGGTGCCAAGCCCGCGCCCAAGCCGGGCGCGGCCCACCATGAGCGTCACGAAACGCCGAAGCCGGCCGCGCATGCGCCGACTCCCAAGGCCCAGCACGACGCGAAGGCCCCCAAGCCCGCAGGTCACGCTCCGAAGCCGGGCGCGCGTGCACCCAAGCCGGGTGCCGCCTCGGGCCACGGCGCGCCGAAGCCGGGTACCAGGGCCAATCGGCCGGGCAACAACCCCTTCGCCACGAGCCAGGGGATGCCCAAGCCCGGTGCCAAGCCGGGCCCCAAGCCCGGTGGAAACCGCGACGGCGGCAACCGCTCGGGTGGCCCGAAGCCGGGCGCGCGTCCTGGCAACAACCCCTTCGCGGCCAGCCAGGGGATGCCCAAGCCCGGTGCCAAGCCGGGTCCCAAGCCCGGTGGAAACCGCGGCGGCTCGGGTGCGGCCGGTCCGCGTCCCGGTGGCCCCAAGCCGGCACCGCGTCCCGGCGGCCCGCGGCCCAATGTGCCGCGTCCCAACCCCGGGATGCTGAAGAACTCCGCCCTGGCCAAGCCCGCGCCCTCGCGCGGCGGTGGTGGCGGACGTCCGGGTGCGCCCGGCAACGGTCCCGGCAACCGCGCAGGCGGACCGGGTCGTCCCGGTGGCGGCGGTCGTGGCTCCGGTCGCGGTCGCGGTGGCACGCAGGGTGCATTCGGCCGCGGTGGCGGTCGGGCGCGCAATAAGAAGTCCAAGCGCGCCAAGCGCCAGGAACTCGAGGATATGCAGGCACCGTCGGTCGGCGGCGTCAAGGTTCCCCGCGGCAATGGGTCGACCCCGCTGCGGTTGCGCCGCGGCGCCTCGCTGGCCGATTTCGCCGAGAAGATCAACACCGATCCGACGAACCTCGTGACCATCCTGTTCCACCTGGGCGAGATGGCCACGATCACGCAGTCGCTCGACGAGGACACGTTCCAGATCCTGGGCGAGGAGCTCGGCTACAAGGTCGAGGTCGTCAGTCCCGAGGACGAGGACCGCGAACTCCTGGAGAGCTTCGACATCGACCTCGACGCCGAGGAAGAGGACGACGAGAACATGGTTCCGCGTCCCCCGGTCGTCACGGTCATGGGCCACGTCGATCACGGTAAGACCAAGCTGCTGGACGCGATTCGCTCGTCCAATGTCGTCGCCCGCGAGGCCGGCGGCATCACCCAGCACATCGGTGCCTACCAGGTCGAGGTCCCGCACGATGGCCAGGAGCGCAAGATCACGTTCCTGGACACCCCCGGTCACGAGGCGTTCACCGCCATGCGTGCCCGCGGTGCCAAGGTCACCGACGTCGCGATCCTGGTGGTCGCGGCCGACGATGGCGTGATGCCGCAGACGATCGAGGCGTTGAACCACGCCCAGGCGGCCGGTGTGCCGATCGTGGTCGCGGTCAACAAGATCGATAAGGAAGGCGCCAACCCCGCCAAGGTCATGCAGCAGCTGACCGAATACAACCTCGTGGCCGAAGAATACGGCGGCGACACGATGTTCGTGCCGATCTCCGCGCTCAAGCGCGAGGGCATCGACAAGCTGCTCGAGGCCGTCCTGCTGACCACGGACGCCGCGCTGGAACTCAACGCGGATCCGACCAAGCAGGCCCGCGGCATCGCGATCGAGGCCAAGCTGGACAAGGGCCGCGGCGCGGTCGCCAGCGTGCTGATCGAGAACGGCACCCTGCGCCAGGGCGATCCGTTCGTCGTCGGCACCGCCTACGGTCGCGTCCGCGCGCTGTTCGACGAGTACGGCGAGCAACTGGAGGAAGCGGGCCCCTCGCGGCCCGTGCAGGTGCTGGGTCTGTCGACCGTGCCGCGCGCCGGCGATGCCTTCCTGGTCACCGACGATGAGCGCACCGCCCGGCAGATCGCGGAGAAGCGCGATGCGCTGGAGCGCAATGCCGCTCAGGCGCGGACCCGCAAGCGCATCAGCCTCGAGGACTTCACGAAGGCCCTGGAGGAGGGCAAGGTCGACATGCTCAACCTGATCCTCAAGGGCGATGTCTCCGGTGCCGTCGAGGCCCTGGAGGATTCGCTGCTGAAGATCGATGTGGGCGACGAAGTCGATCTGCGCATCATCCACCGCGGCGTGGGTGCCATCACGGAGAACGACATCAACCTGGCGACGGTCGACAATGCGATCGTCATCGGCTTCAATGTCCGTCCGGAGGCCAAGGCCCGCGACCTGGCGGAGCGCGAGGGCGTGGATGTCCGGTACTACTCGGTCATCTACGATGCGATCGACGACATCGAGAGCTCGCTCAAGGGCATGCTCAAGCCCGAGTTCGAAGAGGTCCACACGGGTTCGGCGGAGATCCGTGAGATCTTCCGCTCGTCCAAGTTCGGCAACATCGCGGGTGTCATCATCCGCGACGGGCTCATCAAGCGCAATTCGAAGGCGCGCGTCACCCGCGACGGGATCGTCGTGGGCGACAACCTCACCATCGAATCGCTGCGCCGCTTCAAGGACGACGTCACGGAGATCCGCGACGGGTTCGAGGGCGGTATCGGCCTGGGCAAGTTCAACGACATCCGCGAGGGCGATCTGATCGAAACCTTCGAGATGCAGGAGAAGCCGCGCGACTGAGCGTCGTTCGGATAGGGTGAGGGTCCGTGGGCTGTATGCCCGCGGGCCCTCACCCGTGATTACACGTGGTACATGGAGAGTAAGGAACGACAATGGCCGATCCCACCCGCGCAAGGAAGATCGCGGACCGCATCCGCGTCATCGTGGCCAGCACCGTGGAGAAGCGGGTCAAGGACCCGCGCCTGGGTTTTGTGACGATCACCGACGTTCGCGTCACCGGTGATCTGCAGCATGCCAGCGTGTTCTACACGGTCTACGGAACCCCGGATGAGCTGGCCGGGACCGCGGCCGCGCTCGAATCGGCCAAGGGCCTGATCCGCAAGGAGGTGGGCCGCGGCCTGCAGATCCGGCTGACCCCCACCCTGGAATTCATCGCCGATGCGGTGCCCGCGGCGGCTGCGGAACTCGACGAGCTGCTGGCCAGGGCCGCGGCCCAGGATGCCGAGGTTGCGGCCCTGGCACGCGAGGCCAAACCCGCAGGCGAGGCCGATCCGTACCGCAAGCCGCGGGAGGAACCGGAGGACTGAGTGGTCCGGGCGCGCCGGGACCGGACGGTTCCGGCCGCCGTGCCGCGCAGGCCCGGGCCTGCTGATACGGCCCCTTGCCGGGCGTGCACTCCGTCAGCGTGCGGGATGCATGTCGGGGAAAGGGGCCGTTATCACATTGTTACTCAAGCGATTGCTCGGTAGACTGTCGTGCAGTGCTCCGGAGCCACCGGAGCGGCCGGAAACCCGGTCGTGCACGACGATGATTGGAATGACACGTGGGTAAGCACTCCGCGCCGAAGGCGTCCCGCCGCAATTCCGCTGCGGGCATCCTGGCGGTTATGGACAAGCGGCCCAAGATGGCCGCGATCGTGGTTCCGGTGGCAGCCGGCGCCCTTGTCCTGGGGTCGACCGCCGTTGTCACCGGCAGCCAGTCAGCCGCGGACGGAGCCAATGTCTCCACCGCCAGTGCCCAGGAGGCTGTGGCCCAGCCCGGCGGTGACCTCGCGCAGGCGCAAAGCGATGAGGAGTTCCTGGGGGAGCAGACCTCGAAGAAGGGCTTCAAGAAGGCCGTAAAGACGAAGGCCGTCGAGGCGAACCTGGAGACCCCGGCCGCTGCGGCGGACTCGGCAGGTGGGACCGGTGCCGACGCGGGTGCAGTTTCCTCCTCCGGTGGGGTATCGAACAAGCCCTGCAAGGTCTCCAGCGGGGTGGAGAAGAACTTCAAGTCCAATGCCGTCAAGGTCTACCGCGCCGTGTGCGCCAAGTACCCGCAGGTCAAGACCTTCGGCGGCTACCGCAACGATTCCGGTTCCGATCACGGCACCGGGCACGCCGTTGACATCATGATCAGCGGTTCGACGGGTGATTCGATCCGCGACTACGCGATTAAAAACGCCAAGGCCCTGGGTGTGAAGTACGTGATCTGGGAACAGAAGCTCTACGCGCCGTACACGAACAATTGGCAGGGTCGTCCGATGCCGGATCGGGGGTCGGCCACCGCCAACCACTTCGACCACGTGCACGTGTCGGTGAACTGAGGTATAGGTCGCCGGGCCGGGTTCGGCCCACGGTGGGGCTCCGCTGAAACGGGGTTGCTCCCCGCTAGGATGGGGGAGTGGGGAAGAAGAACGACTCGGGTGCCACGGGCATCCTGCTCATCGACAAGGACCAGGGAATCAGCAGCCACGGCGTGGTCAGCCGGGTCCGCAAATGGCTGGGTACCCGGAAGGTGGGCCACGCAGGCACCTTGGACCCCATGGCCACCGGACTGCTGGTACTGGGCGCCGGCAAGGGCACGAAGCTGCTGACCTACCTGGTGGGCTGCGATAAGACCTACCTGGCGACCATCCGCTTGGGTGCCTCGACGCCCACAGACGATGCGGATTCCCCCGCGGACACCTTCGCAGATCCCTCGGTGATCTGCTCGCTGGCCGGGGAACTCCAGCACGGTGCTGCGGAGGGTTCGTCGGCTGCGGCCTCGGGCCTCGGCTCCGGCGTCGCCCGGATCGAGGCGGCGCTGGCACCGCTGCGCGGGGACATCGAACAGGTGCCCAGTGCGGTATCGGCGATCAAGGTCGACGGGGTGCGCTCCTATGCGCGCGCGCGCGCCGGCGAGGACGTCGAGCTCAAGGCCCGGCCGGTCACCGTCTCCCGCTTCGAGGTGCTGGCCGAACCCCGCGTGGCCGTTGAGGACGGTCGCACCTATATCGATATCGACGTGGTGGTCGACTGCTCATCGGGCACCTATATCCGCGCGCTGGCCCGGGACCTGGGCCGTGCCCTGGGGGTCTACGGCCATCTCACGGCACTGCGGCGGACCAGGGTGGGCGCTTTCACCGTGGAACAGGCACAACCTGTGCCGGACTTCGAGGCTCTGGCCGATGGGTCCGGGAGAGTTCCCACTGCGCGGCTCAAGCCCCTGGCTCTGGTGGCCGCGAGCGTGCTGCCGGTGATCACGGTGGACGAAGCCGAGGCCCTGGCCCTGGCACAGGGGAAATTCGTGCCGGTGGCGGTGCCTGCGGGTATCGGGCCGCAGCACAGGGTCTCTGTGCTCACCGGTGACCGGCTGGTGGCCGTCGCCCACCTGGACCGCGGCCGCCTGGCCGTGGACACGGGCTTCCTGACCCCGGCCGATCTGGGGCATTGAGTCCGGCGCGGGGGAGCGGGCATAGGACTTGTCGACGGCGCCCCTGCGATAAACTTGGGTGGCGCTCGGGATGATCCCGGGCGCATGTGATGACTGCTGGACGGTACAGGGAGAGGACGGCTGCGGCGTGGAGGTTTTCCGGTCGGTTGTTCAGGCGCGTGAATCCGGACTCTTGGACGGCGGAACCGCCCTGACCATCGGCAACTTCGACGGGGTCCACAAGGGCCACCTGGCCGTTCTGAAGCATCTGGTGACCTTGGCGCAGGACAAGGGACTGGCCTCGCTGGCGGTGACCTTCAGCCCTCACCCGGCGATGGTGCACAACCCCGATCACGCACCCGAACTCATCACCGGTGAAGCGGAGAAGATCCGCAGGCTGGCCGCCACCGGGATCGACGCAGTGCTCATCCAGCCCTACTCATTGGATTTCGCGCAGCAGACGGCGGACGAATTCGTCCGTGACTACCTGGTCGGCAAGCTCGGCGCCAAGGCGGTCTTCGTCGGTGAGGACACCCGTTTCGGCAAGGACAATGCCGGTGGGGTTTCCACCCTGAAGGAACTCAGCACCGAGCTGGGCTTCGTCATGTGCGCACCTTTGAAGAATGTGGGGACCGGTGGGGAGCGCTATTCATCCACGGAGATCCGCAGTCTGTTGGCCCGCGGCGAGGTGGCCGCTGCCGCAGCCGTTCTGGGCCGGCGCCATGTGCTGGAGGGAACGGTGGTCCATGGCGACGCCCGTGGACGTGAAATGGGCTTCCCCACAGCGAACATGGGAATGGATGTGGCCGGTCTGATTCCGGCTGATGGCGTCTATGCGGGATGGCTGCGCTTCGACGACAGCGAACTGTTGCCCGGCGCGATATCAATCGGCACTAATCCCACGTTCGAGGGGAACGAACGACGGGTCGAGGCCCACGTCGTGGGCGTCGAGTTCGGCCAGCTGGACGTCTACGGTACGCATATGCGGATCGAATTCGAGTCTCGGATCCGCGGCCAGGTGACCTTCGACGGAATGGATGCCCTCATCGTGCAGATGGGGCAGGACCTCGTCGACACCAGGGCCGCATTGGGAATCTGAGGGATACTCCTCGGGAGGCTCTGTTTCCGGAGCGGACTCCTGCTTCCTGCCGGGTCGACCGACGCCTCAGGTGACGTGATGTGACACGGCCCATGCGGCCTCGGCCGTGGGGCGATAGCGTGCCAAGTGTCGATATACCGGGCGGCCCACCGCCCGCACCCCACGACACGATGTCGGGGCCGCGAAGCGGTCCGAATGCGAAGGAGCACCATGCGATACGGTTACTGGACCCCCGTCTACGGCGGATTTCTGCGCAATGTCGGTGACGAGGGTATGCCCGCCACCTGGGACTACATCAAGCGGGTCTCCCAGACCGCAGACCGGCTGGGCTTCGACCTGACCCTGGTGCCCGAGCTCTACCTCAACGACCGTAAGGGACCCGAGGCACCCAGCCTGGAGGCCTGGAGCCTGGCCACCGCGATCGCCGCTGTGACCGAGAACATCGAGATCCTCACCGCGATCCGCCCCGGCTTCCACAACCCGCAGATCACCGCGAAGACCGTGTCGACCCTGGCCGATATCAGCGGCGACCGGTTCTCGCTCAACGTCGTCGCCGCCTGGTGGGCCGAGGAGGCCAAGCAGTTCGGCGGCGTGTTCCCGCCGCACGACGACCGCTACGTCCACTGCACGGAGTTCGTCAACGCGCTGCGCGGCCTGTGGTCGCAGACGCCGTACAGCCAGTCGGGCAAGTACTTCGACATCCAGAACACTGTGGTCGAGCCCAAGCCCGCGAAGACCCCCAAGATCTTCGCCGGCGGGGAATCCGAATCCGGGCGTGAGGCCATCGCAGCCTTCGCCGACTCGTATGTTACCCACGGCGGCACCGTCGAGGAGATCCGCGAGAAGGCCGCCGACGTCAACGCCCGCCGCGAGCGTCTGCAGGGAGCGCCGTTCGAGACGATCGGCATGTCCGCCTATGTCATCGTGCGCGATACCGAGGCCGAGGCGCGCAAGGAGTTGGAACGCATTACGACCGTGGACCCGAACTCGCCAGGGTACGCCAGCTTCGAGGAGTTCCGCGCGAACTCGAACCTCGATCTGGAGCTGTCCAAGCGCGAATACTCGGTCGGCACCCGCGCGCTGCGCCCCGAACTGGTCGGCACCCCCGAACAGGTCGCCGAGAAGATCAAGGCCTATGAGGACGCCGGATTGGACCTGGTGCTGATCCAGGCATCGCCTTTGGACTCCGAACTGGAGCGCATCGCCGCGGATCTGTTCCCACTGCTGAAGTAGGGTCCTGGGCCGGCGGCAGATGCTGCCGATATGGTGGAGGCTTGACGGCCTTCCAGGGTTCCATGACATGGAACCCTGGAAGGCCGTCGTTCGCATTTGGGCCGTTTTCCGGATCGTGGTCTGGGTCGGCGGGCAAATTTTTTTTCTGTGACTTGTGCAATGCCTCCTCGCGCTTGCTGGAGCGGATCGCCGCGGTGAACCGGGTGTCATTAGCACATAAGGTGCATTTTGTTGTGGAGACACGCCGTGTACGGTGTGCATTATGCGATTCGATCTGAAAAAATCGACTCTTCCCTCGCAGCCCGGCATCGGAGCGCGTCCTCGTATGCGGCCGTCTCGGCTTTTGTCCGGCCTGATCGTCGTAGGAGCACTTGTCACAGGGTCCGTGGTCACGCAGCAGCCGCCGGCCTCTGCCGGCACTTCGCTGTCGGCCGGTGCCGCCGACCTCAGCGCCACAGATGGTGGTGGCGCAGGCCGCGGTGCCGGTGCGTCGAGTGTTCCGCGCATGTCCGGGGGTGCGACCCAGCCGTCCCGGAAGCAGATGAACACCGCCCATGATCACGTGATGGGTGCAGGCGTCCGGCAGGATTCCGGTCCTTCCAAGAAGCCCGGGAAGTCGAAGGGGAACGGTCCGAAGCACACGAAGAAGTCCGCCGGTAGGCTCAAGGGCGTGGATGTCAGCCGGTGGGACTCGATCAACGCGGCCGACTGGAGGTCGATGGCGGGCCAGGGCATTAAGTTCGCCTATGTCAAGGCCACCGAGGGTACGGGCTACGTCTCCACCAGCTACTCCTCGCAGTACAAGGGTGCGGCGAAGGCCGGCATCATCCGCGGCGCTTACCACTTCGCGACGCCCGACACCTCCTCCGGTAAGAAGCAGGCGTCCTACTTCGTGAGCCACGGTGGTCGTTGGCGGTCGGACGGGAAGACGCTGCCGCCGCTGCTGGACTTGGAATACAACCCGTACGGCTCCACCTGCTACGGCATGAGCGATGCCAAGATGGTCAAGTGGATCAGCGATTTCTCTGCCACGGTGAAGAAGAAGACGGGCACTCGGCCCGCCATCTACACAACGCGTGACTGGTGGCAGCAGTGCACGGGCAATTCGAAGAAGTTCGGCGCCAACCCGCTGTTCATCGCACGGTATCCGAGCTCGTACTCCGATGGCCCCGGTCGGCTGCCCGCTGGTTGGAAGAACTTCACCTTCTGGCAGTACACCGAATCCGGCAGGCCGGTGCCGGACATGGATGTCTTCAACGGTGGTATGAAGCAGCTGAGGGCCCTGACAAAGGGTGCCTGAGTAGATGGTTGCCTGAGTACGAGCGCTGCCTGAGTCAAGAGGCAGCCGAGGCCGGGACTGGGAGGATTCCCAATCCTGGCCTCTGCGTGTTGCATCGGTGGTACTCGTGGGTTGGGTGTTCCTCGGGTGGGGTGCCGGCGCCTTTCGGTGGTACTCGCGAGTTGGATGCTAGTCGGGTTGAGTTCCCGCGCCTTGTCTGTCGTGTCAGATGCGCGCGCATACCCTGCCACCCAGCGCATCTGCTACCACCGAAACAGACGAGCGCTACTCGGCAAACATCGGAAACCAGTTTCGAATAAACCCTTCCCATTATGAGTGACACACGCTACACTTGAAGTAGGTCAGGAAACCCGAATCGGACAGCGAAGTCCCGTCAGGTTTTACGGTTCGTCTTCCCCGACATTCATCAAGCACACACGCGTGTAGCCAGTTCGGCCGGCGTTTCGGTCGGGATGCGGGAGGAGGGAAGAAGTCATGACCATTGATTCCACCCTCCCACGTGCTGGTTCCCCCGATGATGACAAGAACCCCGAGGCCTTCGCCCGTCCAGCTGACCCCTTTTTGACTTCTGAAGATTGGGAGCGTCTACAGGAGATCGCTCCGGAACTCGTTCACGCCAGTGAGTCACTCGCTGGTCTGGGTGCCGGTGTGGGCACGGATCCCAGTCTCGACGCTTCCGACCTGCTCCTGGTGCTCAAGGGAATCGAACACGTCACCCGGATGACCACCTCAACGGAAGCTGCTGTTCTGGCGCGGGCCGAATACGAGGTGCCCACGGCCGACTATGGTGCGAAGACTCTTCCGGCCCTGGTGACTCGCCTGTTGAGGATTGATGGGGCGGCCGCGAGGCGGCGGGTGCGGTTTGCGCACGCGATCGGTGCCGGCCGGTCTCTAACGGGTGCGCGTCTGGAACCGGCCTACCCCCATGTTGCCCTCGCCCTGGCGGACGGGGGTGTGTCGGTGGATCAGGCGCAGGCGGTGATCCGGGAGATCGAGAAGATCCCCCGCCAGGTGCGGCATGTCCATCACGCCACGGCCGAGAGACTACTCGTGGACACGGTGTCGAGTGTTGATGTGGACCAGGTTCGTGTGCTGGGTTCTCGGATCCGAGCCTATCTGGATCCTGATGGGCGTTTCGCGGAGGTTCCGCCGTTGGTTGATGAGTTTCATGTGACGGTGACACCTAGGAGGAATGGTGCGTGGAATCTGACGGGCCTGTTGGATCCGGTGACGGGTGGGAAGTTGCATGGGCTCTTGACGAATCGGCAGGAGCCCGGAGCGCCGGTGGAGGACGCGACGGGAACGGGCACGGTTACTGAGGTCGGTGGCCTGGATGCGGTTCCCGCTGATGAACCGCCCGGTGATCTAGCACCGACGGCGGTGACGGTTGATGGGCAGCCGACAACGAAGGCGGATCATCCGTTTGGGTATCGGGAGCGGCCCGATGGTGCCAGGCGTCATGACATGTTCGCGACCTTGATTGACCGGGCTGCGGGTTCGGGTCCGCAGGGTGCGGGGATGGCCCTGGTGGTCACGGCGACTGCTGAAGAGTATGCGCGGGGGAAGGCGGAGGTGGAATCCACTGCCGGCCCGATCGGGTTACAGGATCTGGAGTCCCTTTCTCCGGGTGCGCTCGTGTATTTCCAGGCCAACCAGCCGGGGACACGTGAGGTGACCGTGAGGAGTGCGGGCAGGTTTGCTACGCGGCGGCAGGTTGAGTTGATTGCGGCCAGGGATCGGGGGTGTACGTTCCCGGGGTGTGATATGCCGGTGGGGTGGTGCGATGCCCACCATATGATCCCCTGGTCCTCCGGTGGGTCGACGACGGTGGCGAATCTGACCTTGGCGTGCCGGTTCCATCACACGTGGCATGACCAGCATGGGTGGAGGGCCGAGTTGATTGGCGGTTTGCCGGCGTGGATTCCTCCCCGGCATGTTGATATCGAGCAGCGGCCGGTGTTTCATTCCCGGTTCGCGGCTGCTCTGGTTGATGTGAGTGCTGCGCGGAATGAGGCGGGTCTACCGCCGGTGTGGGTGCCAGAGGACTTCTCCCCACCGGGGTGGGAGGCAGCAGACTCCCCCGATCCACCTGACCCGCCTGGAACAACGAACGCAGACGATACGGACGTCCCACCCTTCTAAACCACGGTAGGGAAGCCCGCTTCAGGCAGGGCCCCGGTCAGAGCCCCAGCGCGCCCAGTGCCACTGCTGCGGAACGCACAGCGACCACGTCCAGGCTCAGGTGGAAGTCCTGATCGGCCGCGGGCCCGCACAAGTCCGAGATTCCCCGCACCGCAGTCATCGGCACACCGATCGACCACGCGACCTGCGCGATGGCGGTGGTCTCCATATCAGTGCTCAACGCACTGGGGAAGGCCTGCCGGGCATCGCCCACATTGTGCGCGGTGACGAAAGAGCCTCCGGCGAGCATCTGCCCTACCAGCAGCTGTCCGGCAGCAACGGAGGCCCCCTCGACCTCGTCGGCAACCTGCGGAATCGGGGTGGTCTGAGCCCGGGCGATGAGCGCCTCGGCTCCGGGATAGGACTCGGGCATGCCGGGCACCTGCCCGCGCACATATCCGAAGGCGGTGCCGTCGGCGTCCGTGAAGGTGAAGTCCCGACCCACGGCCACATCGCCCACATTCACATCCTGGCGCAGTCCGCCGGCGGAACCGGCCGAGACGATCGCCGACGCCTTGAGAACGGCCAGCGCCAGGGTCGCGGCCGCCGCGGCATTCACCAGACCGATCCCCGCGCGCACCAGTACGAACGGATTCCCGCCAGCCGTCTGCAGCGCATAGAAACGGGCCCGCCCCACATCGATCGGCTCGGCCAACGCGGTGATGCCCTCGGCCGCGGGTTGAACGGCATCGGGCAAGAAGGGTGCGGCCTCCTCATCCATCGCCACCTGGATGGCGGGGGCGCCGACGATTGCGGCGAACTCGGCGGGGAACGGTGTGGGGCAGGATGCAAAGGTCGAAACGGCAGCGGAAGTCATAGGAACATTCTCCCAGAACACAGCGTCGCCCTGTAGGTGTGACCAACATCGCGCAAAGTAGGGCTCCACCTCGCATCGTTCCCTTTGCGCCGGTGCTCGCGGGCGCGCTAAGCTGGACACTGCCGTTTTTTCGCCGGCCGCGGTTCCATAGTGCTCGCAACATCAGGTTCGGGCGCCGCGCAGCGATCTTGTAGGAGGGTTCTCATGGCACTTGATTCCGCTATCAAGCAGGAGATCATCAAGGAATACGCAACTCACGAAGGCGACACGGGTTCCCCCGAGGTTCAGATCGCCGTTCTGTCGCGCCGCATCTCGGACCTGACGGAGCACTTCAAGGAGCACACCCACGACCACCACTCGCGTCGTGGCCTGCTGCTGCTGGTCGGCCGTCGTCGCCGTATGCTGAAGTACCTGGCGGACGTCGACATCGAGCGTTACCGCTCGCTGATCAAGCGTCTGGGCCTGCGCCGCTGATTCCAGCGCGCTGAAGCCGGCTGAAAGCCCGGTCGAGTCACCGACTCGACCGGGCTTTCGTCATCTCAGGGCAAACCCGGCTCAGCTAACCCGGCTCATCGGTACAGGCTCGCGCTGACCTGGGCGATCGTGCGCACCCGGCCGGCGGCCTCGCCCACCACTCGCAGCACTGCGAAGGTCCGCCCCAGGGATTCGATGTGCGCGGTGTAGGAGATCTCCAGCCCCGTGGGCATGGGCCTCGGATACGAAATGTGGATCGAGGTCGGCAGCAGCTCGCTGCCCTTGGCCTCCAGGGCCAACTCGGCCGTCCGCATCGAGGCCATGAGCGCCACCCCGCCATGCTGATTGCCCGATGAGTTCTGCGAGGTCGGGCCCACTGTGAATGTCATCCTGGCATCCCCGCCGGCACTCCACTTGGCACCCAACAGCTCATCGACCCCGTGTGCGGTCGCAGCCCCCGGCATCTCCGGATATTCCGGCTCGACCTGTGTGTCTGCGGTATAGCGCGAACGCTGCAGCACCTGGGCGACCAGCCGGCCCTCGGCGGTGACCGCTTGGCCCACCGACACGGCCTCGACGTCATTTGCCGCCAGGGTCTGCGCGTTGACAGTCACTGTCTCGCCCACGGCGAGCGGCGCGCCCAGTAGGTTCATCTCGATATCGCTGCTGACCGTCCAGTTCGGGTGCGTTACGGCATCGACCACTGCATAGCCGGTCGCCTCGTCGGCCAGGACGCCCAGGGCTCCGGCGGTCAGTCGGCCGGGTGCCGCCTGCAGGCGCGGGCCCAGGGTCATCGTGGACGAGGCCACACCGTCGCCCATGGTCAACTCCAGATCCCCCACGTGGCGGGCCAGCCTCCGACTGCCGGCGGGCACGCCCATGGCCTCCAGAGCGGCGCGGCGCTGGGCCGCGGGTGCCAGCTCAACGGCGGGGAGCGGGGGAGTCGGCTGGGAATGAGTCATCGGACACCTTTCACTGTTCTTCATCGGACACTGATTGGTAGACTAGAACAGTCCATGCCCCAGGACCCACTCAGGATCCGGTGATCGGTAGTGACCTCCGCAAGACGAAAACGAATGTGCGTGGGTCTCGATCGATGATCGGACGGGTGGACGGGGCACCCTCCATTGAACGGAGTTACCTTTGGGTCTCAATCCCGAATCCGCCGTCGCCCATATCGATAACGGGCGTTTCGGCAAGCACACCGTGCGCTTCGAAACCGGCCGTCTGGCCCAGCAGGCCGCCGGCTGCGCCGTCGCCTACCTGGACGACGAAACCATGCTGCTCTCGGCCACCGCCGCGGGCAAGCACCCCCGCGAGGGCTTCGACTTCTTCCCGCTGACGGTCGACGTCGAAGAGCGTTCGTACGCAGCCGGCAAGATCCCCGGCTCGTTCTTCCGCCGCGAGGGCCGTCCCTCGACCGACGCGATCCTGACCTGCCGCCTGATCGACCGCCCTCTGCGCCCGTCCTTCGTCAAGGGCCTGCGCAATGAGGTGCAGATCGTCATCACCGTCATGTCGATCCACCCGGATCACCTGTACGACACCCTGGCCATCAACGCCGCCTCGATGTCGACCCAGCTCTCCGGCCTGCCCTTCTCCGGCCCGATCGGCGGCGTGCGCGTCGCCCTGATCGACGGCCAGTGGGTTGCCTTCCCGAACTACTCGCAGCTGAAGGACGCCGTGTTCGACATGGCCGTCGCCGGCCGCGTGGTCGGTGACGACGTCGCGATCATGATGGTCGAGGCCGAGGCCACGGAGAACGCCGTTGACCTGATCAAGGCCGGTGCCAAGGCGCCGACGGAAAAGGTCGTGGCCGAAGGCCTCGAGGCCGCCAAGCCCTTCATCCGCGAACTGGTCCGCGCTCAGCAGGAACTGGCCGACAAGGCCGCCAAGCCCGTCGTCGAATTCCCCGTGTTCAAGGACTACGAGGACGACGTCTACGAGGACGTCAAGGCCCTGGCCTTCGACAAGCAGACGCAGAACTTCACGATCGCCGACAAGCAGGAACGCGAAGCCGCCGGCGACGCGCTGCTCGACGATCTCATGTCCCAGCTGGGTGAGAAGTACGCCGGCCGGGAGAAGGAAATCGCCGGTGCGCTCAACGCCCTGACGAAGAAGATCGTGCGCCAGCGCATCCTGAAGGAACAGGTCCGCATCGACGGCCGTGGCCTGAAGGACATCCGTCCGCTGACCGCCGAGGCCGGCGTGCTGCCGCGCGTCCACGGCTCGGCCATCTTCGAACGCGGCGAGACCCAGATCCTGGGCGTCACCACGCTCAACATGCTGAAGATGGAACAGCAGATCGACTCGCTGTCGCCGGTGACCTCGAAGCGCTACATCCACCACTACAACTTCCCGCCGTATTCCACCGGTGAGACGGGCCGCGTCGGCAGCCCGAAGCGCCGCGAGATCGGCCACGGTGCCCTGGCCGAACGCGCCCTGGTGCCGGTGCTGCCCTCGCGTGAGGACTTCCCGTACGCGATCCGCCAGGTCTCCGAGGCCCTGGGCTCGAACGGTTCGACCTCGATGGGCTCGGTCTGCGCCTCGACGATGTCGCTGCTCAACGCCGGTGTGCCGCTGCGCGATATGGTCGCCGGCATCGCCATGGGCCTGGTCTCCGACGTCATCGACACCCCCGACGGTCCGCAGACGGCCTATGCCGCCCTGACCGACATCCTGGGCGCCGAGGACGCGTTCGGCGATATGGACTTCAAGGTCGCCGGCACCAAGGACTTCGTCACGGCCATCCAGCTGGACACGAAGCTCGACGGAATCCCCTCGCAGGTGCTCGACGCAGCACTCGGCCAGGCCCGCGAGGCCCGCCTGGTGATCCTTGACGTGCTGGCCGGGGCCATCGACGCCCCCGCGGAAATGGCCCCCACGGCCCCGCGCATCATCTCCGTGAACATCCCGGTGGACAAGATCGGCGAGGTCATCGGCCCGAAGGGCAAGATGATCAACCAGATCCAGGAGGACACCGGCGCGGACATCACGATCGAGGACGACGGCACCGTGCTGATCGGCGCGACCGACGGTGCGGCCGCAGAAGCCGCGCGCTCGGCCGTCAACGCGATCGCGAACCCGCAGGTTCCCGAGGTCGGCGAACGCTACCTGGGCACCGTCGTCAAGTGCATGAGCTTCGGCGCGTTCGTCTCGCTCACGCCCGGCAAGGACGGTCTGCTGCACATCTCCGAACTGCGCAAGCTCAACGGTGGCAAGCGCGTCGAGGACGTGGAGGACGTCGTCTCCGTGGGTCAGAAGATCCAGGTCGAGATCTCCAAGATCGATGATCGTGGCAAGCTGTCGCTGGTCCCGGTCGTCGAGGAGGACTCCGATGACGAAGCCGAGGCGGAGGACTGATCCGCAATAGTGCATACTGAAGCACTCCTGGGGGAGGGCAGTGGGGTTTTCCGCACTGCCCTCCCTTCGGGTATCAGGGTCATTACGGAGACGATGCCCGGCCTGTCGAGCGAGACGGTGGGCGTCTGGGTCGATTCCGGTTCGCGTGATGAGACCCCGGAGACCGCCGGGTCCACACACTTCCTCGAACATATGCTGTTCAAAGGCACGCACCGCCACTCCTCGAAGGACATCGCGCGGATCTTCGACCTGCTGGGCGGGGACTCCAATGCGGTGACCGCCAAGGACTACACCTGCTATTTCGCCCGCTGCATCTTAGATGATCTGCCGCAGGCCACCGATCTGCTGTGGGACATGGTGCTCGACGCGCTGCTGGACGCAGGCGAGTTCGAACGCGAGCGCGGCGTCATCATCGAGGAACTCGCGATGGCGGCCGACGACCCGCTGGATGTGCTGTTCGAAACCGCCGACCAGGTGTTCTACTCCGATCAGCCCTTGGGCCGGCCGGTGGGCGCGACCCGCGAGCGGATCCGGGACCTGGGCCACGGGGAGCTGCTGGAGCACTACAGGCACGCCTATGTGGGCCCACGGTTGGTGTTCGCGGCCGCCGGCGGGGCGGGCCACGAGCAGATTGTGGACCTGGTCCTGCGCGCCACCGCGCACCTGCCCGCGGTGGCTGGGACCGAGGTTCCAGCCGGTGGCGCTGTTACCGGCTGGGCCGCTGGTCGCGCCAACGGCACGGGCGCGCGCCCGGCGCGGGCTACCTCGGTCTTCACCCCGGGCGTGCAGTTGCTGGGCAAGGACCTCGAACAGCAGCAGCTGCTGCTGGGCTTCGAGGGTGTGAGCGAACTGGGCGAGGACCGGTTCGCCTCCACCGTGCTGCAGTCCCTGTTGGGTGGCGGCATGTCCTCGCGTCTGTTCCAGAGCGTGCGGGAGGAGCACGGGCTGGCCTATTCCGTGTACTGCACGGGTGCGCGCTACCCCGATGTGGGCGATTTCGGCATCTACGCCGGGTGCGCCCCGGAGAAGGCGCAGCAGGTGCTCGACCTGTGCCAGGCGGAGTTCGAACGCCTGGCCGCTCTCGGCCCCTCGGCCGCCGAGGTCGTCGATGTCGCGGCCCAGGCCTCGGCCGCCACTGTGCTGGGGATGGAGTCGACGGCGGTGCGGATGAACCGCCTGGCCCGCTCCGAACTGACCGGGCAGCGGCTGCGCAGCGCCGAGTGGATCGTCGATGCGGTGCGCTCGGTCACCGGTGCGCAGGTGCGCGAGCTGGCGGCGCGGATGCTGGCCGGTCCCCGGGCCCTGGTGGCGATCGGTCCGCGCACGGATCTGCACCTGCCCTGAGGAGGGTCTCCTCTGAGACATGAACTCGTTCCGAGCGGGGTCCACCGCGAAATCCGTCCCAGATGCCGGTCATATGGCGTCTGGGACGGTCCATTTCGCTGACAGGGAATACTCAATGCCCCTGCAGGCGTTGTCCATCACGACGGCCTTCGATAAGGTCGAAGGTGATGGCGCTGGAGGCCCCCGGTGGTTTCCCGCCCTCGCAATCACATACTCTCAAGGAGGATTCACATGGTTGAGCAGTACACGCTCCCGGAACTGCCGTATGATTACGCGGCACTCGAACCGCACATCTCCGCGAAGATCATGGAACTGCACCATGACAAGCACCATGCGACCTACGTCAAGGGCGCGAACACCGCCCTCGAACAGATGGCCGAAGCCCGCGACAAGGGCGACTTCGGAACCATCGGCAAGCTCTCGAAGGACCTGTCCTTCAACCTGGGCGGCCACATCAACCACTCGATCTTCTGGAACAACATGAGCCCGGACGGTGGCGACAAGCCGACCGGTGAGCTCGCCGCTGCGATCGACGATCAGTTCGGTGGCTTCGACAAGTTCCAGGGCCAGTTCACCGGCACGGCCACCTCGATCCAGGGCTCCGGCTGGGCCATCCTGGGCTGGGACACGCTGGGCCAGCGTCTGACCCTCGAGCAGCTTTACGATCAGCAGGGCAACGTGCAGGTCGGCTACATCCCGCTGCTGCAGCTGGACATGTGGGAGCACGCCTACTACCTGGACTACACGAACGTCAAGGCTGACTACGTGAAGAACTGGTGGAACGTCGTCAACTGGGCCGATGTCCAGGGCCGCTTCGACCGCGCCACCGCTCAGACCAAGGGCCTGCTCTTCGGCTGAGTCGAACACGACCCCGGTTCCGCCGAACCGGGCGTTTGAATGACAACCGCCCCGCACCTGGGAACAGGTGCGGGGCGGTTGCATATTCAGTACTCGGACTCAGCCGGGCCCTGCGGAACAGCAGGGTCGGTGGAACAGGTCAATCCAGACCGCGGGGGACCGCGTCGAGCAGCATACGCGTGTACTCATCGCGCGGCCTCGCCAGCACCCGGGCGGTCGGCCCGGATTCGACCTCGTGGGCATGCGAGAGCACCAGCACCTCGTGGGCGACCTGGGCTACCACCGCGAGGTCGTGGGTGATGAACAGATAGGTCAGCCCCATTCGTTCCTGTAGCTCGGTGATGAGTTCGAGGATCTGCGCCTGCACGGTGACGTCCAGCGCGGACACGGCCTCGTCGAAGACCACCACATCCGGGTCGACGATGAGCGCACGCGCAATCGCCACCCGCTGCAGCTGCCCGCCGGAGAGCTCGCGGGGCCGTCGATCGGCCAGCTGAGGATCGAGGGCGACCATGCGCAGCGCCTCGGCGATCCGTTCGGCGCGGTCCGATCTGGTCCCGATCCGGAAATTGCGCAGCGGTTCTGCCAGGCTCGCCCCGATCGTGTGTTTGGGATCCAGCGCGGTCGCCGGATTCTGGAACACCAGTTGGACGCGCCTGCGGTATTCGGTGTCGCGCTCCGGCGGCAGTTCCGTCACCGGCATGTCGGCGACCCTGATCCGACCGGAATCCGGTTTGAGATAGCCCGAGAGCATCTTGCCCACCGTGGACTTGCCCGAACCCGATTCGCCCACCACGCCCAGGGTCTTTCCGCGCGGAATGGTGAACGATACGTCCTCACTGCCGATCACTCCGGCGTCGGTGCGCGCATAGACCTTGGTGATGCCGTGCACCTCGACCACGGGTTCGGCGGCGGGGTCCGTCGTTCCGGCACCATCACCCGTGGCAGCGGTGGCCCCGGCGGTGTCCGCGGCAGCGCCCGCCGGAACCTCGGTCGCGGAGAGCGCGGCCAGCTCCAGCCGTGGCACATCTGCCAGCAGCCGGCGCGTGTACTCCGATTTCGGACGTGCGATGATCCCGGCCGCCGGGCCCGATTCACGCACCCGGCCGTGCTGGACCACCGTGAGCGTCTGCGCGCGCTCCGCGGCGACCGAGAGGTCGTGGGTGATGAATAGGATGCCCATCCCGGTGTCCGTCTGCAGCCGATCGAGCAGATCGAGGATCCGCTTCTGCACCGTCACGTCCAGTGCGGACGTCGGCTCATCGGCGATCAGCAGACGCGGGCGCAGTGCGATCGCCGAGGCGATGAGCACGCGCTGGCGCATCCCGCCGGAGAGCTCGTGCGGGAACTGACCCGCGCGCAGCTCCGGTCGGTCGATCCCCACCATCTCCAGTAGGTCCACGACCCGCTGTCTGCGCGCGGTGCGGTCCAGATCGGTGTGGATGCGCAGGGACTCCTCGACATTGCCCAGAATCGTCTTGACCGGATTGAGTGAGTTGCCCGGATCCTGCGGCACATAGCCGATCTCCTTACCGCGCAGGCGCTTGAACGCCCGCGGCGAGAGCTGCGTGAGTTCGTGTGTGCCGGAATCCGTGTGCAGGCGGATACTGCCGCCTGACAGTTCCGCATTGCCGGCCAGCAGCCCCAAGGCCGCCGAGGCCGTGGTCGACTTGCCGGAACCCGATTCGCCCACCACCGCCGCGGTCTGGCCCGCCGGCACGCGCAGGCTGATCCGGTGCAGGGCGGGAACGGGGTCACCGGAGCGCGACCGGTAGTCCACCGATAGATCCTCGATTTCGAGAACCGGGGTGTCATCGCCGTGCACGGTGTTCCGGGTACTGTTCGCTGTGTTCATTCGCCCAGTGTTCATTCGCCTACCTCCCGCAGGACGCTGCCCAGGCGGTTGGTCGCGACCACGACCGCCATCACGATAATGCCCGGCAGCACGGTCAGCCACCAGGCGGTGGCCACGAAATTGCGGCCCTCGGAGATGATCAGACCCCATTCCGGGGTGGGCGGGGGAGTCCCGTAGCCCAGGAAGCTCAGGGTCGAGATCTGCAGGATCGCGCTGCCCAGCTGCAGCACCGCCAGGGCAAGCAGCGGACCCGAGGCGTTGGGCAGGACGTGGTGGATGAGCACCTTCGTGTGATTGGCCCCCGAACCGTAGGCCGCCGCGACATAGTCACTGCGCACGATCCCCAGGGTCTGCGCGCGGGCCAGCCGAGCGAACTGGGCGATCGCGGTGATTCCCACGGCCAGGGCCACATTCACGGTGCCGAAGCCCAGTATGATGACCACCGACAGGCTCAGCAGGATGCCGGGGATGGACACCAGCACGTCGACGATGCGCATGAGCACATCCTCGATCCAGCCGCGCTGAGTACCGGCGATCACGCCGATCGCGGTACCGATCACCAGACCGACGGCCACCGCGATGATCGCCGCCAGCAGGGACCGGCCGGCTCCGTAGACCATCCGGGCGTAGACATCGCGGCCCACCTGATCGGTGCCGAACCAGTGTTGGGCATCCGGTGGCAGGAGCGAAGCGGTGGATCCGCCGTCCAGGGGATCCTGGCCGGTGAACAGGCCGGGGAACAGAGCCCACAGCACGGGGATCAGGACGATGAGTCCGGCCAGCAGGGTCAGGGGTTTGAGCCAGGGGGAGTTCCGCAGCGCGGTACGGCGTGGCTGAGCCTTGTTGTTCTTCAACGGGGTGTTCATGCCGCCGCCTTCCGGGTGCGCAGGCGCGGGTCGATCAGTGGATAGAGCAGATCGACCAGCAGGTTGACGATGACGAAGCCCAGTGTTGCGATCACCACGATCGTCAGGAGCACGGGATTGTCGCGGTTGGCCACGGCCTGCGCGGTCAGCGCACCGATCCCATTGCGCCCGAACACGGTCTCGGTGACCACGGCGCCGGCGACCAGTTCGCCGAACACCAGGCCCGCGATCGTCAACGCGGGACTGATCGCATTGCGCAGCACCGCGTGGACGAACAGCCAGGCGCCCGCGGCGCCCTTGGCCCGGGTGACGCGCACATAGGGCTGGGCCCTGACCTCGGCCACGGAGCGGATGAGCACCTGTGCGATCGGCGCCGAGATCGGCAGGGCAATCGTCACCGAGGGCAGGATGAGCGATTCGAAGGGCCCGGGATCGACCACGTTGATCCAGCCCAGCCGGAAGGACACGAACTCGACCAGGATGATGCCAAGCCAGAAGACGGGAACGGAGATGAACAGGCTGGGCAGGGAATCGGCCACGTCGCGCAGCCAGCGGAACCGGCCGTAAGAGGCCACCAGGGTCACGATAACGGCCAGGACCAGCGCGGAGACGAACCCCGTCAGGGCCAAGACCGCGGTCGAGGGCAGGGCCGCGGAGACCAGCGTCGACACTGCGGCACCCGTCTGGGTGGAGAAACCGAAATCGCCTGTCAGGAAGCCCAGCAGCGTGCTGGCGTACTGCTGCCACCATGGCAGGTCGGCGCCGAAGGACGCCCTGATGCCCGCGATCTCGTCTTTCGACAGGCCCAGCGCAGGATCGGAGAACCGGGCCATCACGCCGTCGCCTGGCAGGATCAGCAGCAGCAGGGACGCCAGGGTGAAGGCCAGGAACAGCACCAGGACCGCCTGGCCCAGGCGCGCCAGAATGTACTTCGGAGTCGAGGTCATGCCTCCTCACCCCTCCCCGCACCATCGGCCAGCCAGGTGTTGTAGAAGGTGGGCCGGCCCACTGGCTCGGTGAAGAAGCCCTGGACCTCCTGCCGGAAGCCGAAGACCTGCGGCTCCTCGAACAGCGGCAGGACCAGTGCCTGGTCGATCACGTGCTGCTGGAACTCGGCCAGGGCGCGCTCGCGGTCGGCCGCCTTGGCAGAACCCGTGATCCGGGCCAGGATCCGCTCGACCTCCTCATCGCCCCAGGCACCCGATTCCTCATCGTGGTTGGCCAGGGCGTCACGATTGTTGATCGACCATTCGCTGGCGACCACGTCGTAGTCGGCCCTGGCCACCATCGCGTGGTAGACCTGGACCTTCTCGATGTCCTGGGAATCGAGGTCCTGTTGGACCTGGTCCCCGTCGTTGATGCTCAGGCCCACGCCGATCCGTGCGAAGTCCTCCTGCACCAGGGTCATCACCTCCTTGGACCTCGGCTGGGGCAGGGCGGTGTTCGAGCGCAGGGCCAGACGCGCACCGTCCTTGACCCGGATCCCGTCGGCGCCGCGCACCCAGCCGGCCTCATCGAGCAGGGCGTTCGCGCGATCCACATCGTGGACCCAGGCATCATCGGGCGCCTTGACGTAGCCGGCGGCCCCACGGGCGACGACCCCGGTGGCCAGCGGGTAGGTGTCGGTGAACAGTTTGGTGAGGATCCGCTGCCGGTCGATCGAGGCGATGAGGGCCCGGCGGACCCGGATATCGGCCAGCAGGCGGTGCCGGGAGCGCAACGAGATGTTGTTGTTGACCCCGTTGGTGGGCGCGGCCACCAATTGCAGGCCCTTGTCCTTGATGCGCGCCTGGTCGGGCGCCTGGATGTCGCGCACACCCTGCACCTGGCCGGACACGAGGGAGCCGATGCGCACCGAGTACTCCTTGTTGACCCGGTAGTCGATCCCGTCCAGGTACGCCCTGCCCTGGTGTTTGAAGTGCGGTGGGGCCCAGTCGTAGTCCTCCCTGGCCCTCACACTCAGTAGTGTGCCGACCCGTTCAGCGGTGATCGCGAAGGGTCCGCAGGTGGCGATCTTCGCCGCACTTCCCGGCCCGAAGCCCGCGGAGTCCAGCTTCAGTGTGGCGTCGGCCAACAGGCCGGAGTTCATCGTGGAGACCGCCTGGGCGAAGCCGGGCGCCGGCTTGGAGAAGCGGAAGCGCACGGTGTGTTCGTCGAGCACCTCGCCGCCGGCGTAGTTCGTCACCTGTTCGGACACGGCAAGGCCGCGTGCCTTGTCGCCGCGGCCGTAGAGCTCGAAATTGTCCACCACGTTCTGCGCGGTCAGCGCCGAGCCGTCGGAGTAGGTGATGCCGGGGCGCAACGTGAAGGTGTATTCGGTGGCGTCGGCGTTGATGCGCGGCAGTGCCGTGGCGATCCAGGGATAGAGCTTGAGTGTCTGCGGATCCTGATAGAGCAGACGCGCGGTGATGTTGTTGAGTATTCCGCCGTTGGGGTAGAAACCGCCTGCCGGCGGGTAGAGCACCGTCCAGCTCTGCGGTTCGAAATAGTCGAGTACCCCGCCGGGCACGGGCTTCGCGCCGGCGGGCACCGCGGTATCGGGGTGGGTGCAGGCGCTCAGCAGCAGCATGCCGGTCAGGCCCAGGCCAGCGCCGAGCACGGCGCGGCGGGTGGGTCCGGGACTGCTCGGGGGCACGCCGGCGCCCGAGTCCTGTTGGCTTGTGGAATGGTCGAATGGCCGATGTGGGCGCGCAAAGGGGCGCAAAGGAGGCACGAAAGGTCTTTCTGAGGAATGTGAACGGGGGAGACGGGGGACGCTCAGCGGCGTCGCGTCAGTGACAGCAGCAGGTGGTGACTGCCATCAGGTCGATGTGCAGACGGCGCCAGCAGCACAGGCACTGCGGACGGGCGGACACAGAGAAGTTCACTGCTCCATTGAACCCCAGAAGCCCGGGCGGTGCCTAATCGGGTGTCATCTCGGCGACACAGCCGATGTCACACTGTGGCGTCGGCGCGGAGACGGGCGCGGACCTCTGATAGGTTCGCGCCATGACTTCGAACACCGATACCGGAGCGACTCCGCAGACGCCCGCGACCCAGATCCCGGCCGAACTGGACCACCTGGTCTACGCCGTGCCCAACCTGGCCGAGGCCACGGCGGAATTCGCCCGGCTGACCGGCCTGGCCCCCGAATTCGGAGGAGCCCACGTGGGTCTGGGGACCGCGAATTTCCTGGTCCCCGTGGTGCCGGCCGGTTGGCCCGCCGATTCCCGGACCTACCTGGAGATCCTCGGCCCGGACCCGCAGCAGGCCGGTGCCGCACTGGGCAAATCGCAGCTGGGCAATGTCGATTCCGCACACCTGCAGCGCTGGGCGATCCACCCCGCGGACTTCCCCGCCACGGTTGACGCCGCCCACGCAGCCGAGGTCCCCGTCGGCCGGGTGCACGAGATGTCGCGGGCGACCCCGGAGGGCGGCCTGCTGCAGTGGCGTCTGACCCGCGCCGAGCACGCCGCAGACGAGCCACTACCCTTCGGCGGCGGTCTGCCCTTCCTGATCGACTGGCGCGATTCGGTACACCCCGCCGAGCGCCTGCACGGTAACGGTTCGGCGGTCGCCACGCTGGAGGAGCTGGCCTTCTTCGGTCCCGATCCGCAGGCCTTCGCCGCGGCCCTGGCCGTGCTGGGCATCGAGGCGGAGGTCGAACAGGCGTCTACTCCCGGCTACCGCGCTGTACTCGGCACCCCGGGCGGCCAGGTGGAGCTGTCGACCGAACACGGCATCCAGCAGATCTGAGACCTGTCCGGGGAGAGGACCCGGAGACGTCGAACGGCCGGGCCGCGCCGTCAACGGGGTTCAATCCCCGGCGTGTCCCGGCCGTCCCTGCAACTCGGCCGCTTAGCAACTCGGCCGCTCGGCGCAGGACTACAGGTGCGTGGGATAGCCCAATGCGATGTCCGCGGCCTCCTGGATCGGTTCGCCCAGGGTCGGATGCGGGTGGATCGTCAGCGCCACGTCCTCGACGTTGAGCTGACAGTTGACCGCCACGCTCAACTCCGAGATCAGGTCCGAGGCGCCCGGACCCACGATCTGGGCACCCACCAGGGTGCCCGTGTCGATGGTGGAGACCAGGCGCACGAATCCCTCCGCCTCGTCCAGCGAGACAGCGCGGGCATTGCCGGCGAACGGGAACTTCGAGGTGGTCACCGTCAGTCCGTTCTGTTCGGCCTGCGCGGCCGTCATTCCCACGGTGGCGATCTCCGGATCCGCGAAGCACACGGCCGGGACGCTGAAGTACTCATTGGCGTCCGGGCGTCCGGCGATTGCGCCGGCCGCGGTCTTGCCCTCCATGAAGGCCATATGTGCCAGGGCCGGGCCCATCGTCACATCACCCACTGCGTAGATGTGATCGACTCCGGTGAAGCCGCGCTCGTCGACCTTGATCAGTCCGTGCTTGTCGACCTCCACGCTGGTGGCCTCCAGGCCCAGGGCATCCGAATTGGGGGTCCGGCCCACGGTGATCATGCAGTAGTCGGCGGCGATCGTCTGCTCTTGTCCGCCCTTCTTCTCGTAGGACACGTGCACCCCGTCGTCGTGCTGATCGGCCCGGCGCGCGCGCACCCCGGTCAGGATGTCCACGCCCTTGGCCCGTAGGCGCTTCTCGACCACCTTGACCAGGTCCGGTTCGAAGTTCGGCAGGATCTGCTCGGTGCCCTCCAGAATCGTCACATGGGAGCCGAAGTCGGCATAGGCCCCGGCCAGCTCGGTCCCGATGTACCCGCCGCCGATCACCACGAACTCGGAGGGGACCTCGGGCAGGTTCAAAGCGCCCGTTGAGTCGAGCACCCGACCACCGAACATGAAGCCGGGGATCTCCACCGGGCGCGAACCCGTGGCGATGATCAGATCGGTGAAGGCGATCCGTCGCGGATCGGACACGCTCATGAACTGCTGCGGGCCGGCCGGCATGATGTGCAGTTCGGTATCGCTGACCAGCGTGGCCGAACCGCGCACCACCTCGACCCCGTGTTTCTTCAACAGGCCGGCGACCCCGCGGGTCATCCGGTCTACGACCTTGTGCTGCTTCCAGTCCTGCAGCGAGGTGAAGTCGAATGAGACGTCCCCGGCCGTGATCCCGTAGACACTGGAGTCCTTGGTCTGGCGCAGCCGCTCACCGGCGGAGATCAGCGCCTTCGACGGCACGCAGCCCACGTTCAGGCAGATCCCGCCCAGCGTGTCGGACTGTTCGATCACGGTGACCTGTTGGCCCAGTTCGGCTGCGCGGATCGCGGCGACGTAACCGCCGGGTCCGGCGCCGATGACCACGGTGCCGTGGGTTTCCAGTTCGCTCATCGTTCAGCCCTCCATCAGCAGCAGATTCGGATCGTGCAGCAGCTCCACCAGCAGGTTGAGCACCTGCTGGCCGGCCACCCCGTCGATCACCCGGTGGTCGACGCTCAGCGAGAGCTTGAGCATCTGGCCGACCTTGAGCTTGCCCTTCTTCGTCACGTACGGCCCCGGCACAGCCCGGCCGACGCCCAGGATCGCGACCTGTGGGGCGTTGACGATCGGGGTGAAGTAGCCGCCGTTCGCGCTGCCCAGATTGCTCAGCGTGATGGAGGCTCCGGACATCTGCTCGGCCGTCAGCTTGCCGGCTTGGGCGGTTTCGGTGTTCAGGCCGATCTCCTGGGCGATCTGGAACAGGTTCTTCGCATCGGCGTCCTTGATCACCGGGGCGTAGAGCCCGCGCTCGGTGTTCGTGGCGATGCCCACGTTGTACGCCGAGTGGAACACCTGTTCGCCCGCGTCCATGTCCAGTGAGGAGTTCAATGCCGGGAACTCCTTGAGGGCAGCGACCAGCGCCTTGACGATGAACGGCAGCAGGGTCAGGTGGATGTCCCGGTCGGCTGCGCGCTCCTTGTAGGCCTGCCGCAGCGCCAGCAGCTTCGTCACCTCGACCTCGCCGAACAGGGTGACGGGCGGGATGGTGGCCTGCGAGGTCGCCATCGCCCTGGCGGTGGCGGCGTGGATGCCGGAGAACGGTTCGCGCCGGTCGCCCTCGCGCGGCGCCACAGGGGCAGCCGGTGTCGCAGCGGCGGCCTGGGTCGCGGTTGCGGGCGTCCCGGACGCTGTCGGCTCGGTGGTTTGCCCCGCGCCCGCCAGCTTGTCGATATCGGCCCGCAGCACGTGCCCGTGGGAGCCGGTGGGCGTGACGGCCTGGATGTCCACGCCCTTCTCCCTCGCATATCTGCGGACCGAGGGCATGGCCAGCACGCGCGCAGCCGGTTCCGCGGCCGCGGCCAGGGGCGGTTCGGTGGGTGCCGGAGTCTTGGCAGAGTCCTCGGCCGGGGCCTTGGCCGCAGCCTGGGCCGAACCTCCTGCCGGGGCCGCGCCGGCCGGCTGGGACGCTCCGGCGGGACCGGTGGGCGCCATATCCTCATCCTGTTTCTCCGCGCTCTGTGAACCACTCGCGGAGTCACCGGCCGGTTCATCGGGGGAGCCGTCGTCGATGACGACGAGCATCTGCCCCACGGTGACGGTCTCGCCCTCCTTCGCCCCCAGTTTCGTCACGGTCCCGGCGACGGGGGAGGGGAGTTCGGAGACGGACTTGTCGTTCTCGATTTCGACCAGCGTGTCGTCCTCGGCGACGGTCTCGCCCTCCTTGACGTGCCAGCTGGAGATAGTGCCCTCGGCCAGGCCCTCGCCCAGCTCCGGCATGGTGAATGTGAATGCCATTGCTTACTCCAATCGTGTTGTGGCTGGCTCAGTAGCTAAGGATCTCGCGGGCCTTGGCCGCGATGCCGTCGGCATTCGGCAGCCAGGCGTGTTCATCGGCGGCGAAGGCGTAGACGGAGTCTGGCGCGGAAACCCGCCCGATCGGGGCCTCGAGGCTCAGGATCCGGTTCTCGGCGACCGCGGAGACGACGTGGGCGCCCACCCCGGCCATCTTCTGCGCCTCCTGCACCACGACCAGTCGTCCCGTCTTGTCCACGGAGGCGAAGACCGTGTCGGTGTCGATCGGGGAGATCGTGCGCAGGTCGATGACCTCGGCGGACACCTTGTCCTGGGCCAGGGCCTCGGCGGCTTTGAGCGCCTCGTGGACCTGGGCGCCATAGGCCACCAGAGTGATGTCGGTGCCCTCGCGCACCACATTCGCGGTGTCCAGCGGGACGCGGTAGATGCCGTCGGGGACGTCCTCCTTGATGGAGCGGTAGAGCTTGAGGTGCTCCATGAACAGCACAGGGTCGTTGCTCTCGATCGCCGAGATCAGCAGCCCCTTGGCGTCGTAGGCCGTCGCCGGGGCCACGACGCGCAGGCCGGGGACTCCGGTGAACAGGTGTTCCAGACTGTCCGAGTGCAGCTCGGCCGTGTGGGTCCCGCCGCCATAGGGCGTGCGCACCGTGATCGGCTGGGTCAGCGCGCCGGCGGTGCGGAACCGATTGCGCGACATCTGCCCGACCAGGGAGTCCACGGCCTCAAAGGTGAAGCCCATGAACTGGATCTCCGGGATCGGGCGCCAGCCGGTGGCGCCCAGCCCGATCGCCAAGCCCAGGATGCCGGACTCTGCCAGCGGGGTGTCGAACACCCGATCGGTGCCGTGCTTGTCCTGCAGGCCCTGGGTGGCGCGGAACACGCCGCCGTTCTTTCCCACGTCCTCGCCGAAGATCAGGGTCTTCTCATCGTCGGCCAATTTGAGGTCCAGGGCGTCGGTGATGGCCTGGATGTATGAACGCGTCGTCATGTCAGTTTCCCTCCCGCTCGCCTGCTGCTGCGATCTGTTCGCGGATGTTCGGGGTGGGGACCTCGAAGGTGTTACTCAGGAACTCCTCGACCGTCTGCTTGGGCGCCTTCTCCGCGGCCGCGATGGCGGCGCGGAACTCCTTCTTGTACTTCTCTGTCAGTTCGGCCTCCTGCTCGAGGGACCACAGGTCCTTCTCGGTGAGCAGATCGCGCATCCGGTTGAGTGGATCGCGTTCGAGCCAGGGCTGTTCCTCATCGTGGGTGCGGTAGCGGCTCGGATCGTCGCCGGCCGAGGAATGTGGGCCGAAGCGGTAGGTCAGCTGTTCGATGAGCACCGGACCGTTGCCCGCCGCTGCGTATGCGCGCGCGGCCCTGGCCACCGCGTGCACGGCCAGCACGTCCATCCCATCGACTTGGACGGCCGGGGCACCGGCGGCCGAGGCCTTCTGTGCCAGGGTCCGGGACGCGGTCTGGCGCTCGCGGGGCACCGAGATGGCCCAGCCGTTGTTCTGGATGATCATCACCAGGGGCGCCCGGTAGACCCCGGCGAAGTTCAGGCCCTCATAGGTATCGCCCTGCGAGGTCGAGCCGTCGCCGGAATAGGAGAACGCGACATTCGGCTCTCCGTTCATCTTCATCCCCAGGGCCGCCCCTGCGGCCTGCACGTGCAGGGCGCCGATGATGATCTGGGGGAACCAGCTGCGGACGCCGTCGGCGATCCGGTTGCCCTCGACGTGGCCGCGCGACCACAGGAAACCCTGTTCGACGGTGATGGCCCCGTGTTGGATCATCTGGGGCAGATCGCGGTAAGTGGGGAACAGGTAGTCCATCGCCTCGAACGCGGTGACGCTGCCGATCTGGCTGGCCTCCTGTCCGATGGTCGGGGCATAGAAGCCCAGGCGGCCCTGGCGGGAGAAGATCGTGGTCTGGTCGTGCAGAGTGCGCTCCCAGAGCATCTTCTGCATCAGGTCGGTCAGGTCCTCGTCGGTGAAGGTGTCGAAGACCTGTTGGTCGACGATCCTGTGGTTCTCGTCGAGCACGCTGATGGGACCCTGGACGTCCTTGCCCTGGGAATCCCTGATCGCCGCGAAGTCGACGACCGGGGTGGCGGTTTGCTCCGTCATGGTATGTGCCTCCTACTTCTGTGTGACGTGTGTGGTCGATGGTGTGGCGGGCGCCGGTCCGTCCGGGCCGCCGGTCTGTGGTGGTGCGCCGGGCGCTCTGATGGCGAACAGGATTACCGCGGCCAGGGCCATGAATGCGCAGCCGATGAGCAGCGCGGTGCCGAACGTCAGGGCGCCTGCGGCCATGAGCGAATTGAAGATCAGGGTGATCACGGCGCCGGCCGCGAAGCCCTGGTAGATCACCGAGTAGTTCTTCGACTGGTTGTTGTGCCCGTAGAAGTCCCCGACGATGGCCGGGTAGATGGTGATGCACCCGCCGAAGGCCGCGCCGAAGAACAGGAACCCCAGGATGTACAGCCAGGGGCTGGGCAGCCACGTCAGACCCAACAGCAGCGCGAAGACCGCCAGGACGCTCAGGGCGACGGCGACGATCAGGGTGCGCTTGATGTGGTCCGAGAGCCAGCCGAAGAAGAACCTGCCGATCGTGTTGACCACGGCGACCAGCGACACCAGGCTGATCGCGGTGCCGATCAGATAGGCCGTGGGCCGGTCAGTGGCCGTGGGCCCCGACAGGGCGGCGCCGCCGGCGTTGCCGATGATGAACAGGCCGGCGAAGCAGAACGCGGTGATGCCGATGAACAGCAGATAGGACTGGGGCGTGCGCAGCATCTGCCCGCGGGTGTATTCGCCGGCTGCCTGACCGGCGTTGCCCGTGTGCGGGGCATCGCGCAGCAGCAGTCCGCCGCCGGCGATGAGCAGCAGTGCGACGACCGCCCAGATGATGAAGCACATGGTCAGCCCGGGGTAGCCGGACGCCGCATCCCCGAGCACCGGGGTGACGACGAAGGGCAGGATGACGGCCGGCACGCCGTAGGCGCCCACGGAGACCCCGGAGATGGTGCCGGCCCTGTCGGGGTACCAGCGCAGACAGTTCGTCAGGCTCAGCAGGTAGCCCACACCGTCGGCGGCGCCGACGACGATCCCGGCGAACAGGTAGAGCAGCCAGACATTGCCCACGAAGCCGGAGACGAACAGTCCGCAGGCCAGCACGATGCCACAGGCCACCAGGACCTTGCGGACGCCGAATCTGGCCTGCAGCCAGCCGATCGACAGAGTGGACACCGACAGGCAGATCATCATGATGGAGAAGGTGATCGCGATGCCGAATGTCTGGGTGTGGTCGCCCAGCAGGCGCTGTGCCAGAGGCGGGTTGAGGATGGACCAGGAGTAGACGGTGCCGAGCCCCAGCTGGGCCAGTACAGTGCCCAGGAGGACCCTGCCCCGGCCCGCGAGGGCCGGAGCGTCGGAAGCCTGAACGGCCATGACACTCCTTCGTGTTGAGGTGGTTCTACGTTCGGTAGAAATGGCTCCACTATAACGCTGGATGCTCGTTCAGAAAAGGGGTCGGAGGGTTTTTCCGGAGAAAATCTCACTGATCGGTCGGGGGTGTCCCGATTCTGCGCTGGCGGCCCGGCAGGCCGATCCGGCGCCGCCAGACGAGAACCCAGGCTGCACCGGCCACCGCCGTGACCCCGGTGGCCAGGATCCCGAAGCGGATCCCGGAGGCGGCGATCAGCACGGAGATCAGCGATGGGCCGCCCAGTTTGCCGAGGTTGTTGAACAGTGCCCACACGCCCAGGAATCTGGCGCGGCCGGCCTCGGGGCTGAGATCGGCGCCCACGGTCAGGTTGATGCCCGCGCCGAGGCCGTTGCCCAGCGCCATGACGATGGCCGCTGCGATCAATCCGCCGCCGGTGGGCAGTAGCACCATGATGAGGAAGCCCGCGCCGAACACGGCCAGGCAGGTGATGAGTGTCGTGGTGCGGCCCAGCTGGTCCTTGAGGTAGGCGCCCAGGAACATGATGATGAGTTCGAGGGCGGCGCCCAGGGCGATGAGCAGGGAGATCGCCGATTCGTGCAGCCCGATGTGCACGCCCCACAGCTGCACGATGATCGGCTGACCGGCCCTGGCCACCGTCAGCGTCGCGATGCCGATCCCGGCCAACCAGACGGAGTCCCAGCGCACGTCCAAGTCCCTGATGCGTGGGCCGTGCGAATGCGGAGAGGACTCCGCCGGGGAGCCGGCGGCGCTGCCGCCTGCGGCGGTGTCGGCGGCTGCCGGGCCGGTCGGACGCTGCGGTGCCGTCTCCGATGCAGGTGCCCCGGCGACCGGGCCCCGGGCCCTGGGTGTGGCCCGGCCGATCGGCAGGGACATGACGATGACGGCGGCCAGCGCGGCCAACGCCGAGAACACGAAGACCGTCCAGATCGGGAAGACCAGCAGTAGGCCCGCGGAGAGCATCGGGCCGACCAGATTGCCCACGCGCATACTTCCGCCCAGGGCGGTCATGGCCCGGCTCACGTGCCGGGGCTCCACGGTGTCGGCGACATAGGCCTGGCGGGCCAGTGTCCACACGTCGTTGATCGGTGCGCGGGCCATGATGGACAGGGTGTAGACGGCCAGGGACCAGGGTTGATCGGCCGCCAGGGCGAACACCGTGGCAGCGGTGACGACGATCGCGGCGCCGGTGGCGGCGAGCATGGCGCGCAGATCTCCCAGTCGGTCGATCAGGATCCCCGCGGGCACGGTGCCGGCCAGGGAGACCGCTCCGGCCAGGCCCACGATGATCGCGGCGAAGGCCTGAGTGGCCCCCACGCTCAGCGCGGCGAGCACCAGGACCGGCACCACTGCGCCCAGGCCGATGTTGACCAGCACGGAGGGGACGAGGACCGGCCAGAGGATCTGTTTGAACATTGCCGTCCTTCGCGTCGCCGGCCCGATGAACCACGTGGTCACAGCTCAGACTACGCCGGGTGTGATCCCGCCGACACCGCGGTGTGGGCCGGTCCCGTTCCAGGTGGTGGCGCTGTCTGGAACAATGGGACGGGGCCCGGCCCGAGGGCGGGCTGCGGTTTTAACCTGATTCCATCTGGTGGGAGGACACGTAATGGCAGACATCCGGGTTGCGGTCATCGGGGCGCACGGGCGCATGGGCTCGCACGCCGTGGCGGCGATTGAGGCGGCTGAGGGGCTGGAGCTGGCCTGCGCACTGGGCAGTGGCGACGCCCTGGAGACGGTACTGGACTCCGGCGCCGAGGTGGCCGTCGAATTGACGGTGCCGGCGGCCAGCGAGGCCAATGTCCGCTTCCTGGTGGGTCATGACATCCACACGGTGGTGGGCACGACCGGCTGGGATGCGGACAAATTGGCCGCGCTGCGCGAGCTGGTGGACACCCACCCCGGGGTGGGTGTACTGGTGGCGCCGAACTTCTCGATCGGCGCGGTGCTGGCGATGAAGTTCGCAGAACTCGCCGCGCCCTATTTCGATTCCGCCGAGGTGGTGGAGATCCACCATCCGCGCAAGCTCGACGCGCCCTCGGGCACCGCGGTGACCACGGCCCAGCGCATCGCCGCGGCGCGCACCACCGCGGGCCTGTCCGCGGTGCCGGACGCCACAGCCTCCGATCCGCTGGGCGGGCGTGGGGCAGTGGTTGACGGCATCCACGTGCACTCGATTCGCCAGTTGGGGATGAACGCGACCGAGGAGATCCACTTCGGCTCGGCCCACGACGCGCTGACGATCCGCACGGATTCCTTCGCAACCGAATCGTTCATGCCCGGCATCATCGAGGCGGTGCGGCGCATCGCCGCGCACCCGGGGCTGAGCGTGGGCCTGGAGACGGTGCTGGACATCTGATGGCGGCCTTCAAAATGTCCAAGGCGAAGATCGGCGCGCTCATCGTATCGCTGGGCCTGCTGCTGTACTTCGTCTTCATGCTCCAGCGCGCCTGGATCATGCTCACCGACTCCCAGCCGATCGCCAAGGTGATGGGAGCGGCCCTGGTCGTCCTGCCCATCATCGGCGCCTGGGCGCTGATCCGCGAACTCATGTTCGGCACCTCCATGGAGCGGTTGGCCGGCATCCTCGAATCCCGGGGCGAACTGCCGGTGGACGATCTGCCGCGCTCCCCGGGCGGTCGGATCGACCGTGCCGCCGCGGATGCGGAATTCGAAAAGTACCGGGCCGAGGCCTCGGCCGCGCCCGATGAGTGGAAGTCCTGGTTCAACCTTTCGTGCGCCTACGATGCGGCGGGCGACCGCAAGCGCGCCAGGGAGAACATGCGCAAGGCGATCGGGCTGGAACGGGAACAGCGTCGGGCCGGTCATGGGTGAGCTCGTCCTCAACATCGTGCTGGTGTTCGTCTTCGTGCTCATCGGCGGGTTCTTCTCCGCCACGGAGATGGCACTGGTCACCCTGCGCGCCGGCCAGATCGCCGAACTCGAATCCCGTGGGCCCCGCGGGGCGAAACTGGCCGCCCTGGCGCGCAACCCCAACACCTTCCTGTCCGCCGTGCAAATCGGCGTGACGGTCGCCGGATTCGCCTCTGCGGCCTTCGGCGCTTCGGCGATCGCACCCTATGTCGCCCCTCTGTTCACAGCTCTGGGGGCGCCGGCCAATGTCGCCGGTGTGCTGGCCACGGTGCTGCTGACCCTCATCATCTCCTACCTGTCCCTGGTGCTGGGGGAACTGGCGCCCAAACGCATCGCCCTGCAGCGCAATGAATGGCTGGCCTATGCGGTGGGCCCCCTGGTGGGCGGCCTGGCGCGGCTGTTGCGCCCGGTCATCTGGTTCCTTTCGATATCGACGAACCTGGTGGTAAAACTGCTCGGCGGTGACCCACAGCAGGAGCGCCAGGCCGTCGGCGACGAGGAACTGCGCAGTCTGGTGGCAGCCGATGAACGGATGCCGGCGGCCGAACGCAAGATGCTCGACGATGTGCTCTCGCTCCGGGGTCGGCAGGTTTCCGAGGTCATGACGCCCCGGCCGGCCGTCTCCACGCTGGACGCGGACCTGAGCATCGGCCGGGCCGCCGAACGCGTGCGCGAACAGCCCTTCTCCCGGTATCCGGTGGTCGGTGAGTCCTTCGACTCCGTCGCCGGCTTCGTCCACGTCCGCGATCTGCTCGAGGCGGCGCTGCAGGATCCGCAGGCATCCATCACCACAATCATCAGGCCCATCCTGTTCGTGCCCTCATCTGCCAGGGTGCTGCCGACCCTGACGAAAATGCGCGCGGCCGGCGACCAGATCGCGGTGGTTGTCGACGAATACGGCGGAACCGACGGAATCGTATCCTTCGAGGACCTGGTCGAGGAGGTCGTCGGCGAGGTGTTCGACGAATACGACGCCCGCACCGAATTGGCCGCCGGGCACGGTGGCACGGTGTCTGGCCGGTTGAACCTGGTGGACTTCCAGGAGGCCACGGGTCTGGAACTGCCGCGCGGGACCGCCGATACCGTTGCGGGTCTCATGGTCGAACGCTTGGGCCGACTGGCGCGCGTGGGCGATGTCGTGCGGATCGGTGATGCGCTGCTGCGGGTCGCAGCGGTCGACGGCAGGCGCATCTCGCGGGTTTCGGTGCAGCAGGCCGAAGGGCCGCACGAGGGCCCGGAAACGGGCGATTAGGCTACGCTGGACCCACACGAGGACCGGACACCGAGCAGGGGGTGCGCCGTTGGCGCTTCGAACCATTGTGATAACCGGTGCCAGTGATGGGATCGGTGCGGCCGCTGCGGCGCAGCTCGCGGCCGGCGACGTCCGCCTCATCCTGATCGGGCGGTCGGCGGAGAAGACCCTGCGCATCGCACAGTCCCTCGGCGTGGAACACCATGTGGCCGACTACGCGTGCTTGGACGAGGTCCGGTCGCTGGCAGCCGAACTGCGGCGGACCTGCGACCGGATCGATGTGCTTGCCAATAACGCCGGAGCGCTGTTCAAGGACCGGGCGCTGACCGTCGACGGGTACGAACGGACCTTCCAAGTCGATCATCTGGCCGGAATGCTGTTGACCCATGAGCTCATGGACATCCTCGTCGACAGCAGGGCGAGCATCGTCAACACCGCCAGTATCGCCGCCCGGCTCTATGCCCGCCTCGATCTGAACGACCTGAACACCTGGCGGGCATTCACCCCGAACCGTGCCTACGGCAATGCGAAGCTGGCGAACATCATCTTCACCCGCGGTCTGCACAAGCGCTTTCGCTCCCGGGGCGTCTCCGCTGTGGCCTTCCATCCGGGGCTCGTGCGGACGAGTTTCGCCGCGCAGGCCAGGGGCTATCTGCACACGCTCTACACGGGAGCCTTCAGCGGCTTCTTCGACTCGCCGGAAACGGCCGGCGAGCGCCTCCGGTTCTTCATCGAGGGCAATCCGAAGGCCGATTGGCAGCCCGGCGAGTACTATCGCGCGCCGGGCCGGATCGGGCTGACCAAACCCCAGGTCTACGATCCGGACATCGTCGCCGAACACTGGGATCGGTGCTCGCAGATGCTTGGCATCGACTGGTAGCAGCGAGTTCAGTCCGCCGCGCGGTGCTCCAGGCGCACCAGGCGCAGGCGCGCCGCATTGGTGATGACGCTGACGCTGGACAGGGCCATGGCGGCCGCGGCCAGCATCGGCGAGAGCAGCAGTCCGAACACCGGGTACAGCACGCCGGCCGCGACCGGGATGCCGATCGCGTTGTAGACGAAGGCGAAGACCAGGTTCTGCCGGATGTTGCGCATCGTGGCCCGCGACAGTGACCTGGCGCGCACGATCCCGCCCAGATCACCCGACAACAGGGTGATGCCGGCGGCCTCCATCGCGACGTCCGTGCCGGTGCCCATGGCCATGCCGACATGTGCCCGGGCCAGGGCTGGAGCATCGTTGACCCCGTCGCCGGCCATCGCGACGGTCCGCCCGGCGGCGGTGAGTTCGCCGACCACATCGCTCTTGTCCTGCGGTTGTACGCCGGCGCGGACCTCGTCGATGCCCAGGCGCTGCGCGACGGCCCGCGCGGTCGTCTCATTGTCGCCGGTGAGCATGATGATGCGCAGTCCCTGCTCGTGCAGTTCGCGCAGCGCCGCGGGAGTGGTCTCCTTGATCGGATCGGCGATCGCCAGGATCGCCGCGATCTCCCCGTCGACTCCCAGATAGACCGCGGTGGCCCCATCGGCGCGCATCTCATCGGCCCGACCGTGCAGCTCGGCGGGCAGCCCGTCGTCCCCGGCCGAGGCGACGTAGCCGGCATTGCCGACCCTCACCTCGTGCCCGGAGACCTGTGCGCGCACCCCGCCGCCGGGATCCGAATCGAACTCGGTGGCGCTCGGCACGTCGAGGCCGCGCTCGCGGGCCGCAGCGGTGATCGCCGCCCCCAGGGGGTGTTCGGAGGACGACTCGACGGCCGCCGCCAATGTCAGGGCCCGCTGCTCGTCGAGCTGACCGGTGGGCACGACGCCGGTCAGGCTGGGGCTGCCCTCGGTCAGGGTGCCGGTCTTGTCGACGACGATCGTGTCGACGCGCTCCATGGTCTGCAGGGCTGCGGCATCGCGGATCAGCACGCCCGCTCTGGCGCCACGGCCCACCCCGACCATGATCGACATGGGGGTGGCCAGGCCCAGGGCGCACGGGCAGGCGACGATGAGCACGCTGACCGCGACGACCAGGGCATGGCTCAGGCGCGGCTGCGGGCCCACCAGCATCCAGACGATGAAGGCGATGACGGCTGCGGCGATGACGGTCGGAACGAATACGGCCGATACCCTGTCGACCAGCGACTGGATGGGCGCGCGGGAGCGCTGGGCGTGGGCGACCATGTCGACGATGCGCGCCAGGGTCGAATCGGCGCCCAGCTTCTCCGCCCGAATCCGCAGGGTGCCGCTGCCGGAGACGGTGCCGCCGACGACGGCGTCCCCGGCGGTCTTGGCCACGGGCAGGGACTCTCCGGTGACCATCGACTCGTCCACGCTGCTGCGCCCGTCGATGACGGTGCCGTCAACGGGGATCTTCTCACCGGGGCGCACTCGCACGGTATCGCCGGGCTGCAGGTGCTCGACGGGGACCTCGTGTTCGGTCCCGTCGGCCTCGATCCGCAGCGCGGTGGCCGGTGCCAGATCCATCAGCGCCCGAATGGCGCCCGAGGTGGTCTCGCGGGCGCGCAGCTCCATCACCTGGCCCAGCGCCACCAGGGCGACGATGACGGCGGAGGCCTCGAAGTAGACCTCGACGTGCCCGTGCATCTTCATCGAATCGGGGAACACACCGGGGGCCAGGAGGGCGACCAGGCTGTACAGATAGGCCGCGGCCACGCCCAGGGAGACCAGCGTGAACATGTTCAGGGAGCGGTGGCGGACGGAATCCCAGCCGCGGCGGAAGAACGGCCAGGCACCCCACAGGACCACCGGAGTGGCCAGGGCGAACTGGATCCAGGCCGAGACCCCCATGGGGACCAGGCCGGCCAGCGCCGGGACCATGGGCAAGAGCATGGAGAAGACCATGATCGGCACTGCGAGCGCCGCACAGATCCAGAAGCGGCGCGTCATGTCGACCAATTCCGGATTGGGCCCGGTTTCGGCGGTGACCGTCACGGGTTCCAGGGCCATGCCGCACTTGGGGCACGTCCCCGGATGGTCCTGGCGGATCTCCGGGTGCATCGGACAGGTGTATTCGGTGGCGGTGCCATGTGTGGTGCCATGTGCGGCGCCGGCGGCCGGGGCGGTCTGTGCCGTAGCCGTCTGTGTCGCAGTGGTCTGTGCGGCCGTGTGATGGTGCGCGTGCTCGTGGGCGTCGTGCCCGGCGTGTGCGCTGGGATCGTGCTCGTGTGCCTCGTGCTCATGTGCACTGTGGGATTCGGCGGCGCCGTGGTGCGTGTGTGCGCTGTGCCCGTGTCCTTCGTGCTGGGAGTGTTCGGCGCTCCCCGTGTACGTGGCCGGATCGGCCAGGAACGTGTGGTGGCAGTGCTCCGAACAGAAGTAATAGGTGTGACCGCCGACGTCCTCGTGGGCCGCGGCGGTGGCCGGATCGATCGTCATCCCGCACACGGGGTCGCTGACCGTGTGGCTGGTCTGCATATCCAAGGGTCCTCCTCTGTCTCACTCACATCCACCATATACCCCCAGGGGGTATAGGTGAAGTGAGATGGCCTGCAGTCCGGGTCCGGGGAGGGCCGGGCGGGCCCTGCGGACCCCGGCGCGGTCGCGCGGGCTCACCGGCTCAGTGCGCGCACCGGCAACACTGCGATGTGGATGAGGGACTCCAGCGGGCCCCGCGGCGCGACCCAGGCGCGCCAGAGAATCGCCACGGCGGCCAGGAGAAGGAGGTGGGTCGCGTACTCGGGCCAGGCGGCCAGACCCGCCGCCGCGGTAATCTCCAAGACGACGACGTGGATCGCGTACATACTCAGCGGCATCGAGCCGGGTGCGGTCACCGGGGCCAGGATCAGGGACGGACCGGCACCCTGCCGCCCGATCCCCGGGCGTTTCAGACCGCGCGCTATCAGCCGACACAGTCCCAGCACCGCGAGCGCTGCGCCTGCGGTGTGCAGCAGATCGAACGGTGTGCCGCTGTGCGGAGCGCAGATCGTCAGCCACCACCAGGAATCCGTGGGAGTCAGTCCGAAGTTGCCCTCCACCAGGATCTGCGCGAGGTCCCGCTGCCGGCCGGCCAGGCTCGCCTCGAGCGCCGGTCGGGCCAGTGGCAGGAGCAGGGCGGACAGGCCGCGAGCGACCAGGGCGAGGACTGCTCCCGCCGCCACCAGCGCTGCGTCGATGGTGAGTCCGTGCTGCCGGGAGTCGGTACCGCGGTGAGGATCGCCGTAGAACAACCGGGCCACGAACATCCCCGCCAGCACATAGCCGAACCACTGCAGGGCCGGATAGTAGCCGGTCAGGGCGATTGCGGTGAACAACTCCCCTGGATGCAGTGCGGAGGTCAGGTCGGGGACACGGTGGTCGGCGGCAAGTCCCAGGCTGCGGCGGATGAGGAAGCTGAGAACGGGGGAGACCGTCAGCCAGACCGGCGCCAGCACGCCCAACAGCCAGGTGGGCGCGGGCAGGAAGGCTGCGGCCAGGACGAACATGAGGCCGTAGACGCTCAGGATGATCGCCAGGAAACTGGTCACCTCGCCCAGGGCCAGGCCGATGATGACGATGATGACACCGCGCACCACCAGGCCCGCCGCGGCCTGGCCGAAGCGGCCGGCACCCAGCGGGCGGCGAGTCGACAAGACGATGGAGCAACCGGCCAGCACCGCGAACAACGCGGAGGCGCGCCCGGCGAAATGCCCGGCGAAGGCGGGCTGTCCGTCCGCACCGGCCAAGGGCAGGATATGGGTGGCGAACATCGCGAACAGGGCCAGGCCACGGGCCAGGTCGACGCCCAGATCCCGTCCCGGCGGCGCCAGTCGGAAAGCGGGGGAAGTGCGCACGGGCGGGTCTGCTCGACTCATGATCCCAGTCTGTCATGGCACACGGCACACCCGGTGCTGCCCGCGGTCCGGCACACCCGGTGGAACACCTCAGGCGCTGCGGACCCTGCGGTGCACGCCGAACCAGGCATAGTAGGCCAGCGCTGCGGCCAGCGCCGCCAGGATCAGCGGATGCGACCAGGCCAGCGCGGCGCATGCCGCCAACAGGCCAAGGCGCAGCGGCCCGTCGAGCACCCAGGACAGAACCCGCAGTCCTTGCATATCGCCGAAGGCCGTGGGAATCGAGGCCAGCCGCGACAGTGGCAGGGGCGGGGCCAGGAGCCCGCGGACGCGCAGCCCCACAAGCGCTGGGACCATCAGGATGGCACGGGGCAACAGGGCGCCGGATCCGGGGATGAGGCCCACGATGGCAGGCGCCCAGGTCCCCAGCAAGGTGAGCAGTGCGAGGAGGAGAAACGGCACTGCGAGTACCGCTGTGAACTCCAGAGCCGGTGGCAGGCCGGAGAGATCGGACTCCTGCACCCTGGCCGCAGCACTGAGCGCGGCATCGAAGGGGGCCCGGGCCCAGCTGGCCAGGAAGACGAAACAGCTCAGGGGCAGCCACAGCAGCCGCTCGTCGACCAGCCCCGTCGTCCCCAGGGCGAGGCCGGCCCCGAGCGCTGCGACCCCGGCCAGGAGCAGCGACTGCGGCCGGCGCAGCGCGCCGAGACCCGTCGCCCGTACCCGGGGGAGCGCCGCGCGCAACAGAGCGAACGCTGTGGACCTGTGCGCAGTGTTCCGCCGCCCGCCCCGTCCGTCCCGGGGCAGCCGCGCCAGGTGGACGGGGGCCTCGGCGCAGGCCAGGGACGCTGCCACCGGATCGCCTGTCAGCATGGCCCCGCGCCAAGCGGATGCGGCCCCACAACGTTCGAGCAGTGCCGATTCGTCGAGGTGGCGCAGTGCGCCGACGAGCGCGCCTGCGGCGAGTACACAGCCCAGAGCACAGGCCACCGTGGAGGCGAACACCACGGGACCCGCCCAGGCCCAGCCCAGGGCCGCGGCGAAGCCGGACGCCGCACCGAACCGCGCCGAGGCGAAGCCCCCGCTCAGGGCTACAGCTGTGAGGACGGCCGTCAGGGCCCACGCCGCGCCCAGGGCGGATAACAGGGTGCGCCGGGCCACGAGCACGCCGGCCGCGCAGACCAGACTCGCCAGAGTGGTACCGGAGATCAGCAGCAGGGCCCAGGCCGTCCACCAGGCCCCGGCACCGGCTGCGGCCGGGATCGAACACAGCAGACAGGTCAGAGCCGCGACACCGGCGACGGGCCAGAGCAGTCGGGGCAGCAGCCAGGAGGAGCGCGCCCGCGGGGAATCGAGCAGGGTCGCCAGCCGGAACGCCCCGGGCGCCTGCAGTCCGCCGCGCGTGGCCAGGCTCAGACCCAGCGCCGCGCAACCTGCCAGCAGGGCCGGGGCCAGCGGCTCGCTCAGCTGGGCGAGCCCCGCGAGAACCGCCAGTCGAGCGCGGACCAGGCCCAGCATCCCCAGATAGGAGGGGGCGCCCACCACGGCAACGAGCATGAGCAGGAGATAGACGCGGTAGCCCAGCTCGGCGCCGCGGTGCGCTCTCGTGGCCATCAGGCCTCTCCCACCTTCACCTCGGCGGCGCCCAATCCCGTGACCAGATCGGGTCGATGCGTGGACACCAGGACCGTGTCGCCGGTATCCAGGCGCTCGCGCAACAGTCCCGCGAGCACGCCGATCACGCCCTTGGCCAGCCGGCCCTCCGGCTCATCGAGGAGCAACAGCCGGGCCGGCCTGGCCAACACCAGTGACAGGCGCATGAGCTGGCGCTCGCCCGAGGACATCTCATGGGGGAAGCGTTCGGCCAGGTGCGCCACGCCCAGCGCTGCGGCGTAATCGCCATAGCGGGCGCGCACCCCGGGATCCTGGGATGCCCAGCTGGCGGCCAGGACCCCGGCGTGCTCGGAAAACGTCAGGGCGGGATCCAGGGGCGTGGTGTCGAAGAAGGTCGCGACCAGGCCGCGGAAGGCCGCGCTGCGCCTGTCGGGAGCGGCACCTGCCACCTGTATGCGGCCGCCGGCGGGGGCCTCGAGCCCGGCGACCAGGCGCAGCGCGGTGGTCTTGCCGCTGCCGTTGGGCCCCGTCAGTGCGCTCGCAGTGCCCGCCGGCACCGTGAAGGTCAAGGGGGCCAGCCTGCCGGGGACGCCGGCGTTCTCGACCGAGACGAAATCCGCTGGATGCATCATGCCCGCAAGTCTGCCATGCTGCGTCATCGTGTTGCGGATGTCACCGACTTTCGCGTCCCGCCATGCACACCTGCGGTGCAGCCGGTTAAACTGGGCCCATGGCGATTATGGGTGACGGTGAAGCGAGGACGGCTATCTCCGCTTTCGGTACGGTCGGTGTGGCTCTGGCGACGGTGTTCGACGAGGCCGGTGGCATCGACTTCTCGGCGACCGCGGGATTGGCCCGGCATCTGGTCGATCAGGGCTGCGATATGCTCGTCGTCTCCGGCACCACGGGGGAGTCCCCGACGACCAGTGACGATGAGAAGGACGAACTGCTGTCCTGTGTGCTCGCCGCGGTCGGTGAGCGGGCCCGGATCATCGCCGGCGTCGGTAGCAACGACACCCGTCACACGATCGAACTGGCCGGACGGGCAAAGGCGGTGGGTGCCCACGGCCTGCTGGTGGTCACTCCCTACTATTCGAAGCCCAGCCAGGCGGGTGTCATCGCGCACGCCAAGACGGTGGCCGAGGCAACGGACCTTCCCATTATGCTGTACGATATTCCAGGTCGGTCCGGTATTCCGCTGACCGTCGACACCCTGGTCGAACTGGGAACCCACCCGAATATCCTGGCCGTCAAGGATGCCAAGGGCGATATCGCCTCGACCATGGAGGTCATGGGGCGTTCGCCCCTGGTCTACTATTCCGGCGAGGACGCCCTGAACTGGCCGCTGCTGGCGGCCGGAGCGATCGGCGTCGTGTCCGTCGTCGGACACGTCGCAACACCACAGATTTCACGGATGGTGGCCGCCGCGCACGTAGGCGAAATGGCCACGGCACGACAGCTGGCGCTTGAACTGGTGCCCGTCGTCGACACGATCATGAACCATATGCCCGGAGTGGTCGCGGCCAAGGCCGCACTCGAGCTCCAGGGCCTGATAGAGAACCGCGCGACCCGACTGCCCGTCCTGCCGGCAACGGAGGACCAGGTCGAGTTCCTGCGCACGGAATTGTTAGGGAGCAGAATACTTCAGTGAGAGATCTACTGGCGGAGCTGGGCGAACCCCCGAAGCTCGATCGAAACGCACTGCGCATCGTCGCCCTGGGCGGCCTGGGCGAAGTCGGCCGCAATATGACCGTGTACGAATTCCACGGCAAACTCCTCATCGTCGACTGTGGCGTGCTCTTCCCCGAGGAAGAGCAGCCAGGCGTCGACCTGATCCTGCCGGACTTCAGCTATCTGGAGGGCCGCTGGAAGGACGTCGTGGGCATGGTGCTCACGCACGGCCACGAGGATCACATCGGCGCGGTGCCCTATCTGCTGCGCAACCGCAAGGACATCCCCATCCTGGGTTCGGTGCTGACCCTGGCTCTGGTCGAGGCCAAGCTCAAGGAACACCGCATCAAGGCAGTGACCCGCGTGGTCCACGAGGGCGACAAGGACCAACTGGGTCCCTTCGACCTGGAATTCGTCGCGGTCAACCACTCGATTCCCGACGCCCTGGCCGTGTGCATCCGCACCGAGGCCGGTACCTGCCTGCACACCGGCGACTTCAAGATGGACCAGCTGCCGCTGGACGGCCGGATCACCGACCTGCGCTCCTTCGCCCGGCTGGGCGAAGAGGGCATCGACCTGTTCCTGACCGACTCCACCAATGCCGAAGTCCCCGGCTTCACCAAGATGGAGAAGAACATCGGCCCCGTCCTGGAGTCGCTTTTCGGCCAGGCCGAGGGCCGGATCATCGTGGCGTCCTTCTCCAGCCACGTCCACCGCGTCCAGCAGGTCCTCAACGCCGCCAGCGCACACGGACGTCGGGTCTGCCTGGTGGGCCGCTCGATGGTCCGCAATATGAAGATCGCCCAGGAGCTGGGCTATTTGAACGTGCCCTTCGGCGTGCTGGTCGACCTCAAGGACGTCGACTCCCTGCCGGAGGACCAGGTCGTGCTCATGTGCACCGGTTCGCAGGGCGAGCCGATGGCCGCCCTGTCGCGGATGGCCAACGGCACCCACCGGATCCAGCTCAACAGCGATGACACCGTCATCCTGGCCTCCTCGCTGATCCCGGGCAATGAGAACTCGGTCTCCCGTGTCATCAACGGCCTGATGAAGGCCGGTGCCACGGTGATCTCGAAGGCCAATGCGAACGTGCACGTGTCCGGCCACGCATCGGCCGGCGAACTGCTCTACACCTACAACATCGTCAAGCCCAAGGGCGTGTTCCCCGTCCACGGCGAATGGCGTCACCTGATCGCCAACGCCAAGCTGGCCCAGGCCACCGGCGTGCCGGAGGAGAACATCGTGCTGGCCGACGACGGCTGGGTCGTCGATCTGAAGAACGGCCACGCCGAAGTCGTGGGCGCCGTCGACTGCGATTACGTCTTCGTCGACGGGTCCTCGGTCGGCACCGTGACCGAGGCCGACCTCGAGGACCGCCGCGTGCTCGCCGGCGAGGGCTTCGTGTCCGTGTTCCTGACCGTCGATGCCAAGAACCAGTCGATCCTGGCCGGCCCCGTCATCCACACCCGTGGCGTGGCGGAGAACGACAAGGTCTTCGACACGATCAAGCCGAAGATCACCGAGGCGATCCAGGATGCCCTGAACAAGGGCACGAAGGACGAATACAAGCTGCAGCAGGCGATCCGCCGGACACTGGGCCGCTGGATCAGCTCCAAGCTGCGCCGCAAGCCGATGATCGTTCCGATGGTTGTCGTCGTGCGCGACTGAGTACCGGCGCACCGAAGCGAGGTGGCCCGGAACCCTGTTGGGTTCCGGGCCACCTCGCTCTGCTCATCCCTGCGCCCAGTGGGCGCTCAGTTCGGCGGCGGTTTCGGTGAGTTTCGCGGCGACCGCGGGGTAGACATCGGGGCCCAGGCGCGAGGTCGGGCCGGAGACAGACAGCCCGGCCGGGCTCGGGGCGCCGGCGACCGCGACGGCCAGGCAGCGCACGCCCACCTCCTGCTCCTCGTCGTCGAGCGCGAAGCCGCGGTTGCGGCACTGGGCGAGTTCGGCCTCGAGGTTGATGTGGCGCCGGGCGCGCGGGCCGCCCACGCTCGCGTCCAGCAGGGGCTCGGCCACGGAGTCCGGGAGGGAGGCCAGAACCGCCTTGCCGACCCCGGAATTGTGCAGTGGCACGCTGCGGCCGACCTCGGTGAACATCCGCATGGACCGCGGCGATGCCGCCTGGGCGACATAGGTCATCGAATCGCGGGTCAGGAACGCCAGGTTCACGGTCTCGCCCAGGTCCTTGGCGAGTGCTGTCAGAATCGGCTGGACCGAGGCCCCGACCTGCCGGGCGGCCACCGCGCCTAGGCGGACCAGGCGCGAGCCCAGGGCATAGGAGCGATCGGCGAACTGCAGGACGTAACCGCGGGCCGTCAGGGTGGCGAGGATCCGGTGGACCGTGGGGGCGGGCAGCTCGCAGGCCGCTGCCAGGTCCTTCTCCCTGGCCGTACCGCCGGCGGCGACCAGTGCCTCGAGCACATCAAGGGTCCGGTCGACTGACTGCACATGTTGCACCATGGGGCGATCCTAAACCGCGGCTCACATGTTTTCATAATGTGGAATATGGATTTCGCCATAACCGATTGTGCGAGAAGATCAGGGGGACTGATCAACGACGATCGATGAGGGGGAGTCCCATGAGTCTCGAAGAACTGTGCGGTCTGCTGCCACCCGGGCGGGTCCTGACCGACCCGGTGAAGACCCAGGCCTACCGGTTCGACCGGGCCAACGACCCGCAGGCCGGCCACCCGCTGGCGGTGGTGCTGGCCACGTGCACCGAGGACGTACAGGCGGCGGTGCGCTGGGCTGCGGCCAATGACGTGGCGATCGTGCCGCGGGGCGCGGGATCCAGCCTGTCGGGCGGGTCGACCGCACTGACCGGGGCGATCGTGATCTCCCTGGACGCGATGCGCGAGGTCACGATCGACCGATTGACCCGTACCGCCTTCGTCCAGCCCGGTGCCTTCAACGCCGAGGTCAAGGCCGCGGCGGCCGCGGAGGGCCTGTGGTATCCGCCGGACCCCTCGTCCTTCGAATTCTGCTCGATCGGTGGGAACATCGCGACCAACGCCGGTGGTCTGTGCTGCGTGAAGTACGGCGTGACGACCGATTACGTGCTGGGCATGACGGTGGTACTGGCCGACGGGCGGGCGGTAAAGCTGGGCGGTCCCCGGCTCAAGGACGTGGCTGGCCTGTCGCTGACGAAGCTGTTCGTCGGTTCGGAGGGGACGCTGGGCATTGTGACCGAGGCGGTGCTCAAGCTGGTGCCCGTGCAACGGGCTCCCTCGACCCTGGTCGCGACCTTCCCCGATCTGGGCGCCGCCTGTCAGGCGATCCTCGACATCACACGGGTCGCCCGGCCCTCCATGCTGGAGTTCATGGACCGGGTCACGATCAACGCGGTCGAGGACGAACTGCACATGGGCCTGGACCGTGATGCCGCCGCGATGCTGGTGGTCCAATCCGACGAGCCCGCGGAGTTCGCGGCCGCCGAAATCGCGCAGATCGAACGGGTGTGCACCGGTTTCGGCGCCTCGGAGTGCCTGCACACCACGGATCCGGACGAGGGCGAGATGTTCGTCGCGGCCCGCCGGGGCGCGATCCCCTGTGTGGAGAAGCAGGGCACCGTGCTGCTGGAGGACGTGGGCGTGCCGCTGCCGGAACTGCGCGCCCTGGTGCTGGGCATGGCCGATATCTCGAAGAACCGGGATGTCACGATCGCGGTGATGGCACACGCGGGCGACGGCAATACGCATCCGCTCATCGTCTTCGATCCGGCGGATGCGGCGCAGACCGAACGCGCGCACGCGGCCTATGGCGAGGTGATGGAACTGGCGATGGAACTGGGCGGGACGATCACCGGAGAACACGGGGTGGGCCGGCTGAAACGGCCGTGGCTGCCCGACTATCTGGGCGAGGACGTGATGGAGCTCAATCAGCGGATCAAGGACGCGCTGGACCCGCAGGGGATCCTCAATCCAGGGGTGGTGTTCGCCTCGCAGCGCTCGCATTCCTGAGGGTTCGGGCATCGGGGCGGCGGGTGTGCAGCGTGCTGCCGCTCGTGGCGCGGGGTGTGGCGCGGGACACGCAATGCCTGCTATGGTTTCACTGAGCGTGATTTTAATTTCACGATATGAAATCGAGCCGAAGGAGCCCGAATGTCCCCGTCGAGCATCACCCCACCCCAGGGCCTGGAGATCACCGCCGAACTGCAGCCCGAATTCGCCAAGGTCCTCACCCCTGTGGCCCTGCAGCTCATCGTCGACCTGCACCGGAAGTTCACCCCGGCGCGCGCCGAACGCCTGGCCGCCCGCCGGGCCGTCCAGGAACACCTGGACAACGGTGGCGAACTGGACTTCCTGGAGGAGACCGCCGCGGTCCGCGCCGATGACTCGTGGCGCGTCGCCCCGCCGGCGCCCGGCCTGGAGGACCGTCGGGTGGAGGTCACCGGCCCCACCTACAAGAAGATGACGATCAACGCCCTGAACTCCGGAGCCAAGGCCTGGCTGGCCGACCAGGAGGACGCCAACACCCCGGCATGGGATTCGGTGGTCGGCGGCCAGATCAACCTGCTCGACGCCATCAACCGGGAAATCGACTTCACCGCCGCGGACACCGGCAAGGAATACCGCCTGCGCCCCGATGCGGAATTGCCCACCATCATCGTGCGCCCGCGCGGCTGGCACATGAATGAGAAGCACATGCTGATCGACGGGGAACAGGGATCGGGCTCCCTGGTCGACTTCGCCCTGTACTTCGCCACCGCCGGACAGCGCCAGATCGAGAAGGGCCAGGGCGTCTACTACTACCTGCCCAAGATGGAGTCCTACCTCGAAGCGCGACTGTGGAATGACGTCTTCAGCTTCGCCGAGGACGCACTGGGCAACCCGCGCGGCACCATCCGCGCCACCTGCCTGATCGAGACCTACCCTGCGGCCTTCCAGATGGAGGAATTCCTCTACGAACTGCGTGAGCACTCCGCCGGACTCAATGCCGGGCGCTGGGACTACATCTTCTCCGTCATCAAGACCCACCGGAACAAGGGGACGGACTGGATTCTGCCCGACCGCAACCTCGTGACCATGACCGTGCCCTTCATGCGCGCCTATACGGAACTGCTGGTGCGCACCTGCCATAAGCGCGGGGCGCATGCGATCGGCGGCATGGCCGCGCAGATCCCGTCGAAGGACCCTGAGGTCAACGCGGTGGCGACCGAGAAGGTCACCGGCGACAAGACCCGTGAGGCCACCGACGGCTTCGACGGCTCCTGGGTCGCCCACCCCGGCATGGTCGATCTGTGCAAGGAGCAGTTCACGAAGGTGCTGGGCGATAAGCCCAACCAGATCGACAAGCTGCGCGAGGATGTGAGCGTGGGCGCGGCCGAGCTGCTCAGCGTCAAGGACACCCCCGGCGATGTCACGGAGGCCGGCCTGCGGGCGAACATCAACGTGGGCATCCAGTACGTTCAGTCCTGGCTGAACGGCAACGGTGCTGCGGCGATTCACAATCTGATGGAGGACGCCGCGACCGCGGAGATCAGCCGAACCCAGGTGTGGCAGTGGCTGAAGTTCGAAGTCACCCTGGCCGATACGGGCGCCACCGTGACCCGGGAACTGGTCGACCGGCTGGTCGCCGAGGAGACCGCGGGACTGCCCGGCGGGCCCGAGTCGTTCGCCCGGGCCACCGAACTGTTCGTTGCCATGGCCACCGCCGAGGTCTACTACGACTTCCTGACCCTGCCGGCATACGAACTGCTGGACTGAGTGGATCGTCGCCGCGGGCAGGGCTGGTACACGCGGCCTGCGGGAATCTCCGGCCGAGGCCGCGCCCACCGGGTGCGGCCTCGGCCGGTTCTGCGTGTGGTGGCTCCTTGTAGGAGTATCCACTATAGTGGAATCCATGGTGGAGATCAAAGGAAATGTTGACCCGCGAGCCCTTGGACCCCGGCTGCGCGACATCAGGCGGGCCAAGGGGCTGACGGTACAGGACCTGGCGCGGCGCAGCGGAGTCAGTCGCAGTATGGTCTCCGAGGTCGAACGCGGGGGACGCGTTCCCACCATCCTCACGCTGGACCGCCTGGCTACAGCCCTGGGTACCGGGCTGGGCCGCCTGGTAGCCGGCGAGGCGGGTGACGATGACGCCATCATCGTCCGCCGCCAGGACGAGCAGGCCCGGCTCGATGAAGGTTCCTGGTCCAGAACCGTCCTCAATCCGAATCTGGCCGGCGTCGAATTCGAGTTCATGCGCGTGGAAATCGCCGCCGGTGTGGACGCGGGTGCCTACGATCCACACATGCGCGGCAGCCGGGAATACGTCGCAGTGGAATCGGGTGTGCTCACCCTGAGCCTCGACGGACGGGACTACCGATTGGCAGCGGGCGACAGCATCTACTTCGGCGGAGCCCGCGTCCACGCCTTCCGCAACGACGCGTCCGTACCGTGCACCTACTACCTGGTGATGGACGCCATCGGTCCGGACCGGGCGCACGAGCCGCGGGCCGGGGCGGTTGTCCAGGGTGCTGACCCCGTCCCCGCGCCGGGTGCCGTTCCGTCCGAACGGGAACCCGGTGCGGGGACGATCGTGTGCCGGGCCGATCCCGCAGTACCGGGCTGGGACTGGACGCCGGAGGCCGAGCGGGCTCTGCTGTCGCGGGCGGCCGAACTCGCCTCCCGGGTATTGGCGGACACGGTGACCGGCCCGGTCACCGGATCACTGCCGGAACATCTGCTGACGACCTTCGCAACCTCGCCCGTTCCGGTGGCCGGAAGCGATGTGCGCAGTGTGCTGGCAGACATTGCCGAGCAGGTGATGCCCTACCCCTTCGGCAACGGGCACCCGATGTTCTTCGCCTGGGTCAATTCCCCCGCTCACCCGATGGGCGTCGCTGCGAATGCGATCGCCACCGCGCTCAATCCCAGCATGGCCGGGGGACGGCACGCCGGTGTGCACCTGGAACACGAGGTGATTCGCTGGTTCTGCGAACTGCTCGGCTGGGAAACCGCCGGCTCGGCAGCGGGACAACTGGTCTCCGGCGGCTCCGCCGCGACCCTGACCGCCCTGGGGGCCGCCCGGCACCGGGCGGCCGCCGCGATCGGTCTGGACGACCGCGTCGACGGCGTGGCCGGCCTTGCGCCCCGCATCTACGCCACAGCGCAGGCGCACTCCTGCTTGGACAAGGCTGTGGAGGCCCTGGGCCTGGGCCGCTCCTGCATCGCCCGCGTACCCCACGACGCCGCGGACAGGATGCTCCCGGAGCATCTGGCGAGGATGCTCGAGGCCGATATCGCAGCGGGGCTGACCCCGGTGGCCGTCGTCGCCAGCGTCGGCACCGTCAATACCGGTGCGATCGATCCGCTCGATCAGATCGCCCGGATCGCCCGCGCCCATGATGTGTGGTTGCACGTCGACGGCGCCTATGGCGGTCCCGCGGCCCTGTTGCTCGACGACCTGGACGGTGTGAAAGCCGGCATGGCGCAAGCCGACAGCCTGGCGCTGGATCCCCATAAGTGGCTCTACGCCCCTGTGGACTGTGGCATGGTGCTGTTCAAAGACGGGAGTTGGGCCCGGGACGCCTATAGCCTGGTGCCGCCCTATCTGCGCTCGCAGGCGACAACGGATGAACCCGTCTGGTTCTCCGAATACGGCTTGGAACAGACCAGGCCCTTCCGCGCATTGAAGCTGTGGGCCCAGCTGCAGTTGACCGGACTGGACGGGTACCGCAGCCTGATCGGTCACGACCTGGCTGTGGCCTCGGCCCTGCGGGAGCTCCTCGTCGCAGCCCCCGACTTCCAGGTGTTCGGCCACGGCCTGTCGATCGTGTGCTTCCGCTACACTCCCGCAGGCGTGGCCGAAGAAGATCTGGACGCTCTCAACGCGGACCTGGCGCTGCGGGTGCAGCGGTCGGGCCGTGCCTTCATCGCCCAGACCACTGTGGTTGCGGCGGGCAGGTCCGTGACCGCGCTGCGCGCCTGCATCGTCAACCCCAACACCACGGAGGAGCACGCGGCCGCCCTGTTGCAGGTGCTCCGGGAGGTCTGATTCGCACAGGGACCTGCCGCGCCAGGCCCGCGGAAATCCCCGGCCGTGTCCGTGCCGCCGCCTACCATGGAACCATGGCTACCAGTAGGACTTCCCCCACTGCCGGCCGTGGCAAGAGCGGCGGGTCCAAGAAGAAGGCCACCGCGAAGTCCGCGGCCACTTCCAGGGCTGCGCGCAGTACCGGGCGCGGCAGCGGTTCGGGGGACAAGCAGAACGCCACCGTGAATCCCATTGCGGGGGCGTGGATGGGAATGGCTCGAATGGCAGGCAACCGGACCCGTAAATCCATGGGGGAGAACGAATCGCGCGACGGTGGCATCCGACGCGACGGCACCGGCTTCCTGCTCATCATCCTGGCCGTGATCGCGGCGGCCTTCGAATGGTGGAACATCCCAGGGGGCTTTGGCAACGGAGTCCGCGCGGTCATCGAGGGCACCTTCGGGCGCGTCGCCCTGGTCCTGCCGATCGTCTTCGTCGGCTACGCGATCCGGCTGTTCCTGCACGGTGACCGGGTGCGCGGGAACAATCGCATCCTCATCGGGCTGCTCATCGCCCTGCTGTGTGCAGCGGGACTGGCGCACATCGCCGCGGGCAGTCCCAGTTTCGTCAACTCGCGTGCCGCCATGGCCAATGGGGGCGGCGCGCTGGGCTACATCGTGTCCTCGCCCCTGGTCGCCACCACCACCGTCTATGTGACGGTGCCGCTGCTGGTGCTCATCGGACTGTTCTCCCTGCTCATCATCACGGGCACGCCTGTGGCCCGGATTCCGCAGCGCATCGTCGGCCTCTACGATTTGCTGACCGGGGCCAACCGCGTACTCGACGACCAGGACGAGGGCCGCGCCGAAGTGGACCTGGTGGGCCAGAACCGTGGCACCGCGACGCTTAAACCCATGGGCAAGAAGCGCGGCGGGCGGAAGAAGGACGACGAGGCCGAAACCACCCGGGCCTACGACAAGGCCTTAGAAGAGCACGATCAGGCGGCCGCAGGCCAGCCCACGGACCACGTGGCCGAACACGATGAGCCGACCCGCGTGCTGCGGCCCCAGGGCGTCTACGACCAGCAGGCGGATTCTCAGGACGGCTCGGCGGCGGACCCGGATGCGCCGAAACCCGGCCAGCGCCGGCCCACCAGGGCCGAACGTGAACGTGCCCAGCTCAAACACGATCTGGGGATGGACGAGGCCGAAACGGCAGCGCAGGCCCAAGTGCCGGTGGTCAACAAGCAGTCCCAGCCGGATGCCGGCGAACTGCCGCAGCGCGTGGCCCAGCTCGAAATGGCCGGGGACGTCACGTACACCCTGCCGTCTTCGGATCTGCTGATCGCGGGTCCTCCCGCCAAGGAACGCTCGGAGGCCAATGACAAGGTCGTGGCCGCGCTGCGCGAGGTTTTCGAACAGTTCAAGATCGACGCGCACGTCACCGGCTTCTCCCGCGGGCCGACGGTCACCCGCTATGAGGTCGAACTGGGTGCCGGCACCAAGGTGGAGAAGGTCACCGCGCTGTCGAAGAACATCGCCTATGCGGTGGCCAGCGCGGACGTGCGCATCCTCTCGCCGATCCCGGGCAAGAAGGCCATCGGCATCGAGATCCCCAATGCGGACAGGGAAACCGTGGCATTGGGCGATGTGCTGCGCAGTCAGGCCGCGCGGAAGACGGACAAGCCCCTGGTGGTGGGCGTCGGCAAGGACGTCGAGGGCGGGTTCGTCGTTGCGGATCTGGCGAAGATGCCCCACCTGCTCGTCGCCGGTGCCACCGGATCCGGCAAGTCGAGCTTTGTGAACTCGATGATCACCTCGATCATGATGCGCTCCACTCCGGACGAGGTCCGCCTGATTCTGGTCGACCCGAAGCGCGTGGAACTGACGATCTACGAGGGCATCCCACACCTCATCACGCCGATCATCACGAATCCCAAGAAGGCCGCAGAGGCTCTGGAATGGGTCGTGCGCGAAATGGACGCCCGGTACGACGACCTGGCGAACTTCGGTTTCAAACACGTCAAGGAATTCAACGCCGCGGTCCGCGAGGGCAAGATCCAGGCGCCCCCCGGCTCGGAACGCGAACTCCACCCCTACCCCTATCTGCTGGTCGTGGTGGACGAATTGGCCGACCTCATGATGGTCGCCCCGCGTGATGTCGAGGCCTCGATCCAGCGCATCACGCAGCTGGCGCGCGCCGCGGGCATCCACCTGGTGCTCGCCACCCAGCGGCCCTCGGTGGACGTTGTCACCGGTCTGATCAAGGCCAACGTCCCCTCGCGGCTGGCCTTCGCCACGTCCTCCCTGGCCGACTCGCGCGTCGTCCTCGACCAGCCGGGCGCGGAGAAGCTGATCGGCCAGGGCGATGCCCTGTTCCTGCCGATGGGTGCGGCCAAGCCCATGCGCGTGCAGGGCGCTTGGGTCAACGAGGACGAAATCGAGAAGGTCGTCGAATACGTCAAGGGCCAGCTGGCACCGGTCTATCGCGAAGACGTGGCGGTCGAGGCACCCAAGAAGCAGATCGACGAGGAGATCGGCGACGATATGGACCTGCTGCTGCAGGCCGCGGAACTCGTCGTCACCTCGCAGTTCGGCTCGACCTCGATGCTCCAGCGAAAGCTGCGCGTGGGCTTCGCCAAGGCCGGCCGGCTGATGGACCTGATGGAGTCCCGCGGGATCGTCGGGCCCTCGGAGGGTTCCAAAGCCCGCGATGTGCTGGTCAAGCCAGAGGACCTGCCCGCCACACTGTCCTACATCAAGGGCGACGATCCGGCGGCGGGGGACATCCACGATGCAATGGACGCCGCCGCCCACGCCGAGCCCGGAGCCCCACAGCCACAGGCCTCCCATGGGGCGAGTGGGTCCGTCGGCCACGATGCGTACGGATCCGACGCCTATGCGGCACAGGACGCCGCCCGCGCCGGCCTGGCACCGGGCGATATCGATCCGGCAACGGGCCTGGAAGTCGTCGAGGGGGAAAGCGAAGACGCCTGGGAGCTGACGGGCCGGTAGGCTGGAGGCGTGAACGAAATGCAGACCAAGCCCAGTAACTGGAACGTCCCCAATGCGCTGACGATTCTGCGCATCATCATGGTGCCGATCTTCATCGTCGTTCTGCTGCACGACGGCGGTAGCGATCCGATCTGGCGGATCTGGGCTTTCGTCGTCTTCGTGCTGGCCATGGTGACGGATGCGATCGACGGTCACGTGGCCCGCAAATACAACCTCATCACCGACTTCGGCAAGATCGCCGACCCGATCGCCGACAAGGCACTGACGGCTGCCGCCTTCATCTGCCTGGCCATCGTCGGCGATATGTGGTGGGTCATCCCGGTGTTGGTGCTGGTGCGCGAATTCGGAATCACCCTGCTGCGTTTCGCGATCATCACATACGCGGTCATGCCCGCCTCCAAGGGCGGCAAGCTCAAGACCGTCCTGCAGACGGTGGCCCTGGCCATGTACCTGCTGCTGGTGCCGGTGGCATCCCTGCAGGTGGGCTGGCTGACCGCGGTCTTCACGGTGGTGGCCGTCATCGTGCTGACCGCGGCTGTGGTCGTGACCCTGGTATCCGGGGTGGACTACTGCGTGCAGGCCTACCGCCTGGTGCGCGATGCGAAGGCCGCCGGGGGCGGGACGCCAGAGGGGGAACAGAGTGGGGCCGATGATCGATAAGGGCGCCGCGGCCGTCATCGCCGCAGCATCCGCGAAAGGTCTGACGATCGCCACGTGCGAGTCCCTGACCGCGGGGCTGGTGGCGGCGACCCTGGCACAGGTGCCGGGTGCCTCACGCGTGCTGCGCGGTGGGCTGGTGACCTACGCGACGGAGCTCAAACACGTGCTGGCCGGAGTTGATGCCGGACTGCTGGCCGCGCGTGGCGCGGTCGACCCCGAGGTCGCAGCCCAGATGGCCACGGGTACCAGGGACCGGTGCGGGGCCGATATCGGGATCTCGTGCACCGGTGTGGCCGGGCCCGATCCGCAGGACGGCAAGCCGGTCGGTCGGGTCTACCTGGGGTTGGCGATGCCGACGGACGTGCGCACCATTCGCCTGGATCTGAGTGGGGACCGGGACGCCATCCGCCGGGCGACCGTCTCCCGATTATTGGCGGTAGTGGACAGTGAGCTGGCCACGGTCTGAATCCGGGATGAGCACAGCGTGGGAATTCACCTCTAAGTTGCGTGTGTTCGGCTCAGGTTTTCCGCTTTGCCCGGCCCGGGCGGTGGTGACCGGAGCTGTGAACGTGTAGTTTGGAAGGAACAAAGTCCGCATCCTATGGGTTAGTACATACGTATGACAACATCGATAGAAAACGGAGGCCGCCCGATGACACTTGTCCGTACGGAAATCGGCGACACTCTGCGTGCCGCCCGACAGCGGCAGCACCGCACCCTGCGGGATGTTTCGACCGGGGCCAGCGTGTCCCTGGGGTATCTCAGCGAGATCGAGCGGGGTCAGAAAGAAGCGTCCTCGGAACTCCTGGCCTCGATTTGCGGGGCGCTCGACATGCCTCTGTCGCATATGCTGCGCGAGGTCGCAGACCGGGTCGCCCTGAGCGAGGGCGTCGACATCCCCGATACCATTCCGGCCGAACTCTCGGCCCATGTCCTCGCCGGCGAGCAGCAGCTGGTGGGACGGCGCTGAGATGCGCCATGCCGTCTACTGGCAGTTGATGAATGACGAGTTCGGTTCCATCCGTGCCGCTTCGTTGCACGCCGACCTGGCTTTGAGCCCACTTGGTTCGCTGACCCCCGAGCAGGCGTTCGACGCCGGCTACCAGCCCAAGGAGATCTGGCTGGCCGTCTGCGATTCCGCAGGGATTCCGGCAGAACGCAGGCTGGGAATCGATCACAAGCCCCCCGCCGCCCCCTTCTGAGGCGGATACTCGGATCGTTCCGTCTATGTGGACGAGGTAGCGGAGCACTGGGGGAGGAAGAAACGGGCCCGGGTCGTGGATCCGGGCCCCGCGCATTCTCCCCGGGCATAGGCCTGCGCCTTTACCTCGGTGAATGACGGTGACCGCGTGCGGAGGCCTGTGGATCACGCCCACCGCGGTCCGCTGGGATGTGGGCAGAGCATTGCGTAGAGGCTTCGGTGGGCAGTATTTCGAACACATGTTCCCATGATGGTCTAGAATAGCCAACGGGATGGACTGCGCCTGTGACCTTCGATGGTTATCCGGCGCCCGCATATCCACAGTTCGCGTCGGCGGAACACCCGTGTCAGTGCCTGGTTCTAGAGTTCTGGCATAAGGGAATCACCAAGGAGGAACCATGGCAGGCAAGAACACCCGCACAGCGGCCACCAGCGCCGACAAAGCGGCGGACAACAAGAACAAGGCGCTGGACTCGGCGCTGGGACAGATCGACAGGCAGTTCGGCAAGGGCGCGATCATGCGCCTGGGCGATGAGAACCGCCCCGCGGTGGAAGTCATCCCCACGGGTTCGGTCGCTCTCGACATCGCCCTGGGCGTGGGCGGCCTGCCGCGTGGCCGCGTAGTGGAGATCTACGGGCCGGAATCCTCGGGTAAGACCACGGTCGCCCTGCACGCGGTCGCCAGTGCCCAGGCCGCCGGTGGCATCGCCGCCTTCATCGACGCGGAACACGCGCTGGACCCGGTCTATGCCAAGGCTCTGGGCGTCGACACGGATCAGCTGCTGGTGTCGCAGCCGGATACGGGTGAACAGGCGCTGGAGATCGCGGACATGTTGATCCGCTCCGGTGCCCTGGACGTCATCGTCATCGACTCCGTCGCAGCCCTGGTGCCCAAGGCCGAAATCGAAGGCGAAATGGGTGATTCCCATGTGGGCCTGCAGGCCCGTCTGATGTCGCAGGCCCTACGCAAGATCACGGGTGCCCTGGCCCAGTCGAACACCACCGCGATCTTCATCAACCAGCTGCGTGAGAAGGTCGGAGTGTTCTTCGGGTCGCCGGAGACCACCTCCGGCGGTAAGGCGCTGAAGTTCTACGCCTCCGTGCGCCTGGACGTCCGCAGGATCGAGACGCTGAAGGAATCCGGCGATGCGGTGGGCAACCGGACCCGCGTCAAGGTTGTGAAGAACAAGGTCGCACCGCCCTTCAAACAGGCCGAATTCGACATCATCTATGGTCAGGGTATCTCCCGTGAGGGCAGCATCATCGATATGGGCGTTGACAACGGAATCGTGCGCAAGTCCGGCTCCTGGTTCACCTACAACGGCGATCAGCTGGGCCAGGGTAAGGAGAACGTCCGAAACTACCTGCGCAACAACCCGAGCCTGGCTGCCGAAATCGAGACGAAGATCAAGGAGAAACTGGGTCTGATCAAAACCGACGAGGCCGAATCCGCCGGCACGGATGCCGCCAAGGCGGACCCGAAGGCTGGGGCGAAGACTCCGGAATCGAAGTCCGCCGCAGCGAAGCCCACGGACTCGAAGCCGGTAGTTTCGAAGCCGGTGGGCCAGGCGCCGGTCGCGGCACCGGCAGTGGGCAATGTCTGATCCCTCTGCTCGGGAAACCACACCATCCGGCCAGGGCGGTGACGAACGGGACACCGTCGTCGCCGCCCTGCAACGGGCTGTCGAGGTGCTTGGCCAGGCGCAGGCCGCCAGGGATGCCGGCACGGTACCCGGCCCCGATGCCCTCAGTGAGGATCCGGAATACAAGCGGGCGAAGAAGCGGGCGATGAACATGCTGGCGGCCCGGGCCCACTCCGCTCACGACCTGCGCACCAAACTGCTGCGCAAGGAGCACCCGGCTGACATCGTCGACCAGCTCATCGCGCGGCTGGAGTCTGCGGGCCTGCTCGACGATGCCGAATACGCGAGCTCGTATGTCAGGGCGAAACGCGAGTCCAGGGCCCTGTCGAAGAGCGCTCTGCGCCGAGAGCTGCGCAATAAGGGAGTGGCGGACTCCCATATCGCCGCCGCACTCGCGGACATCGACGATGAGTTCGACCTGGCCTACGAAGTCGCGGCGAAGAAGGCCGCGTCCACTGTGCGCCTGCCGCGCGATACCCGCAAGCGGCGGATCCTGGGGATGCTGGCCCGTCGCGGCTTCGCCCAGGGTGCCTGTCTCAAGGCGACGGAGGCGGCACTGGAGTCCTTTCCGGGTTCTTAATCGAGCATAGGGGCCAAGGGTGCGAAACACGTGCCAAGGACCGGTAGACTAACGGGCAGCATGACTGACGTACTCGAAACCCAGAGCAACCTGCGCACCTATGAGGTCAAGACCTATGGGTGCCAGATGAATGTCCACGACTCGGAACGGATCTCGGGCCTGCTCGACGACGCCGGCTACAGTCCGGTCTCCGAAGGCCAAGCGGATGTCGTGGTCTTCAACACCTGCGCGGTGCGGGAGAACGCCGATAACCGTCTATACGGCAACCTGGGCCGACTCAAGGAAGTCAAGGAATCCCACCCCGGCCTGCAGATCGCCGTGGGCGGCTGCATGGCGCAGAAGGACCGCGATACGATCGTCAAGCGCGCCCCCTGGGTCGACGTCGTCTTCGGCACTCACAACATGGGTGCGCTGCCGGTGCTCTTGGAGCGTGCCCGCCACAATCACGAAGCCCAGGTCGAGATCAAGGAATCCCTCGAGGTGTTCCCCTCGACTCTGCCGACCCGGCGCGAATCAACCCATTCCGGCTGGGTGTCGATCTCTGTGGGCTGCAACAATACGTGCACTTTCTGCATCGTGCCGAGCCTGCGCGGGAAGGAACGCGACCGGCGTCCCGGAGACATCCTGGCAGAGGTCGAGGCACTGGCCGCACAGGGGGTCATCGAGGTCACCCTGCTGGGCCAGAACGTCAACTCCTACGGCAGCGAATTCCGTGACCGCGGAGCCTTCGCCAAACTACTGCGCGCCGTCGGTGCGGTTCCCGGGATCGAACGCGTCCGCTTCACCAGCCCGCACCCGGCCATGTTCACGGATGACGTGATCGAGGCGATGGCCGAAACCCCCACGGTCATGCCACAGCTGCACATGCCCTTGCAGTCGGGTTCGGACCGGGTGCTCAAGGAGATGCGCAGGTCTTACCGGACGAAGCGTTTCATGAACATCCTGGAGCGGGTCCGGGACCGCATCCCGCATGCCGCGATCACCACCGACATCATCGTGGGCTTCCCAGGTGAGACCGAAGAAGACTTCCAGGGCACGCTGGACGTGGTGGCCGCCGCCCGGTTCAGCCAGGCGTTCACCTTCCAGTACTCGATTCGTCCCGGTACTCCGGCCGCCACCATGGACGGGCAGGTTCCCAAGGCGATTGTGCAGGAGCGCTTCGAACGTCTGGTCGCCCTGCAGGACGAGATCGCCTGGGACGAGAACAAGCGTCTCATCGGCACCCCGGTCGAGGTCCTCGTGACCTCCCAGCGGGACGAGCACGGCCGCTTCTCCGGGCGGGCCCGCGACAACCGGCTGGTCCACGTCGCCAGTGGGGACTCGGTCGAACAGCCGCGTCCCGGCGATATCGTGACCACCGACATCACAGAGGCCAAACCCTACTTCCTGATCGCGGATGCTCCCTTCGACCTGCGCAAGACGGTTTCGGGCGATGCCTGGGATCTGGCACAGGCGGATTCCTGCGGCGTTCCGTCTCCCGGCGCATCCGCAGGGGGGCCGACGGTCCTGGGAATGCCCACGATTCGGGCCAGCGTCTGACGTGTCGGGGACCCTCCTGGAGCACAGCACACCGGCCCGCCTGGTCGTGCTTCCAACCGCCCCCGCCTACGTCCCCGGGGTCAATCCGGGAGCAACGACGCGGCAGCGGGCATTCAGCGCCCGCGTGGTCGATTTGCTCGCCGGGCCCACGCCCCTGACCTTCCCCGCCCGGCGGTTGCCCGCTCTGGCGGGTCTCGGCGGTTATGGACTCGACCGTGGAGTCGATCTGCGCACGGGCACGCACATTTGCGTTGGCGCGGCCTGGCGCGCGGCCTGCGCCCGGCTGAAGGAAGAGGAACGACGAGCCTGCCTGGCCGCACATTCCGGACTGGGCGTGGTCGCGGAACTGGTAGCCGCCTCGGGCCCGGCCGGACGACTGCGGGCCTGGCCCGCCCTGGAGCCCGAACGCGGGCAGGCAGTGGGCTCCACCGATCCGGTCGGCGCCGCCGGCCCGGAACTCGTGATCGTGCCGGTGGACCTGAGCGCGCGCTCCACCCCGGACGGTCCGTTGGCGCCGCTGCCGGGCGCCGCGGAGTTCGACCGGGCTGTACTGGCCGCACTGCGGGCCTGGGACGTGCCGGGCCTGGAAGACCTGCACCGGGACCAGGCGCGGTTCGCAGCCGACCTCGACGCAGTGGTCGCATTGCACTCCCTGACCGCGGCGCACGGCCTGCGATGGGAGCCGGGCCCGGCCGAATTGCTGGTCGAAGAACTCGACGGAGTCACCGTGGTCTCGGGCACGCTGACGGGGAGCTGGACGGCGGCGCGCGCATGACCCGGACGCCGGTGATCAACATCGTGGGCGCGACCGCCACAGGCAAATCCGATCTGGCCATCGCCCTGGCCCAGCGCCTCGACGGCGAGATCATCAATTCCGATGCCATGCAGTTCTACCGGGGGATGGACATCGGGACCGCCAAACTGGCGCCGGAGGACCGCGGTGGCATCCCACATCACCTGCTCGACATCCTCGATGTGACCCAGGAAGCATCGGTCAGTGCCTTCCAACGGGAGGCCCGTGAGCTCATCGCCGACATCCGAGCGCGCGGCAAACAGCCCATCCTGGTCGGCGGATCGGGCCTGTACGTCCGTGCGGCCACCGATGTGATGGAGTTCCCCGGCACGGATCCAGCACTGCGGGCGCGGCTTGAAGCTCAGATCGCGGAGGTGGGCACGCAGTCCATGCACGCCAGACTGGTTCGGGTCGACCCGGCTGCGGCGCGGCGGATCGGTGCCGGCGATGCCCGCCGGATCGTGCGGGCCCTGGAAGTCGTGGCGCTGACCGGCCGGACGTTCTCTGCCCAGCTACCCGAATACACCTACGCCATGCCGACAGTGCAGATCGGCCTGCGGATAGAGCGCGCCGTTTTGCACGAACGGATCGCAGCGCGCGTCGCGGCGATGTTCGACGCGGGATGGGTCGGCGAGGTCCGGACTCTGCTCACACAGGGCCTGGCCCAGGGTAAAACGGCCGGCCGTGCGATCGGTTACCGACAGATCATGGAACTGCTCGCAGGGACCGTCTCCCGGGCCGAGGCCATCGAGTCGACGGTGGTCCGGACCCGGCAGTTCGCCCGGAGGCAGGAGACCTGGTTCCGCCGGGATCCACGGATCGCCTGGGTGGACGCACAGGACACGGGGCTGCTGGAGCACGCCCTGCGGCTCGTTGCAGAAGCCGCAGGTCCCGGGGACGGTCCGGACCCGGAGCCCACGATTCGATGACAGCGCAGCGAAGGAGCACACGATGGAACTGACCAAGGGGCATGGAACCCAGAACGACTTCGTGTTGCTGTTCGATCCGGACGGCGGCATTGCGGTGGACCCCGCCGCGGTGCGCGTCCTGACCGACCGGCGCGCGGGGATCGGCGGTGACGGCCTGATCCGTGTGATCCACCCGGCGGGCCTGGCCGCGAGTCCGGCCCAGGCCTCGGACGTCCAAGCGGCCAAGGGCGCCGGGGACGACGGAGCCGTATGGTTCATGGACTACCGCAACGCCGACGGTTCGATCGCCGAGATGTGTGGCAACGGAGTGCGCGTGTTCGCACACTACCTGGTCGAACACGGATTGGTCGATCCCTCCGCGGGCTTCGCGGTGGGGACCAGGGCCGGTACCAAACACGTCACAGTGGTGGACAACCCGCTGGACGCAGCGCCGGGGGCCGATCGCTGGTACCGCGTGGATATGGGCGCTTATGCCTTCCCGTTGGCACCCGTGGACGGAATGGACTCGACCGTCGTCACCGACGGGGTACAGGGCACCCGCCCGGCGCTGAGCGTGGACATGGGTAACCCGCACACCGTTCTGGCCCTGGCCGGCGTAGCCGAACTGGACCGGGCGAATCTGCTGGAACAGCCGGTGATCGATCCGGTTCCACCGGCGGGGACGAATGTCGAGTACATCGTGATCTCCGGCGAACCCGTCGACGGTGTGGCCAGGCTGCGGATGCGGGTGAATGAACGCGGCGTGGGGGAGACCTACGCCTGCGGGACGGGGGCCTGTGCTGCGGCGCTGGCCGCCCACACCTGGGCGGGCAGCGGTGCCCCCGGTTCCTGGTACGTCGAGCAACCGGGGGGTACCGTGCGCATCGACATCGCAGCCGGTACCGTCGCGCTGTCGGGCCCCGCGGTCCTCACCGCGGTGCTGCGGCCCACGCGGCGCTTACTGCGCGAGGCGGGGCTGGAGGGCTGACGCGCCGCCGGCCGGGAGCGGGATCAGCCGCGTACGACGACGATGACGTGGAAGCCCTTGGACTGCGAGCGTTTCTCCACCCGGTATCCGGGGAAGCTGTCCTGGATCCAGGAGCGCAGCGAATCGGCCCCCAGTTTCTTCGCGACCACCAGCCAGGCCTCGCCGCCGGGGACCAGCCTGGGCAGCCAGGTCTGCAGCAGTCCGTGGAGCACGTCCTTGCCAACGCGGATCGGCGGATTGGACCAGATCGTCTGGAATCGCAGCTCTGCGGGAATCAGATCGGCGGTCACGGCGTTGACCTCGGAAAGGCCCAGAGCCCGGGCATTGGCTTCGGTCAGGCCCAAGCTGCGCTCGTTGACGTCGAGGGCCCATACGCGCAGGTCGATCCCGGCCTCGCGCGCTCGCAGAGCGGCATGGAGGGAGATCGGGCCCCAGCCACAGCCCAGATCCAGTAACTCACCTGCCGGGGGCATCGGCAGCGCGTCGAGCAGCACTGCCGTTCCCTGATCCAGTCGGGTGGGGGAGAAGACTCCGGCATCGGTCGACACCTGCACGCTGTGTCCGGCCAGGCGGACGTCGAGGGTACGCGGGTGCGAGGCCGAGGTCGGCTCGGCGGAGAAGTAATGATCGCTCACCGGTTCATCGTACCGGGCCCGTGATGCTCCTATAGGTTGTCAAGCCCGGTCGTGATCATGGTGGTGGTGATCGACCATGGCGAGGTGGCCTACGCGGCGAGCAGGTATTCACGGTAGGCGATGACGAAGTCATCGTCTCGGCGTTTACCGCGTTCAAGGTAGGAAATCGTGGTGGGCCACGTGTTGAAGTGCCCGGCCGCGGTCTCCAAGCTGATCTTCTTCGACTGGCGCAGTGGCCTCAGATCGTCGACGGCGGGCACTGGCTCGGGCCGGACGATGTGCCGGTAGACCTCGTTGGCGATGTAGCGTTTGAGGCACCGCATGATCTCGCGTTTGCTCTTGCCCTCCGCGGTCCGACGTGCCACGTAGGCCCGTGTCCGCGGGTCACTGGACATGCGCACGAGCACGATCTGGTGGAGTGCCTGATTGGCCTGCCGGTTTCCTCCACGGTTGAGCCTGTGCCGGTTCGTCTTCCCGGAAGACGCCTGCAGTGGACTCACCCCGCATAAGGCGGCGAAGGCCTCCTTGCTGCGGATGCGCTCGGGGTTCTCACCCGCGGTGACCAACAGTTTCGCCGCGCTGACCGGTCCGATTCCCTTGGCCGCTGCCAGTGCCGGCGCGGTGTCGGCGACGACGGTGGTGATGTCGGTCAGGAGTTCGTCGATCTCACCGGTGAGGTTCTGATAGCGGCGGGCCAGCGTGCGCAATGCCTTGCGCTGGTAGTCCGTCGCCACCGGTCGGGTGGCGGCGAGTCGGGCGATCAGCGTCTTGTCGTTCAGGCCGCGGTGGGCCTGGCGAAAGGCGGTGTCGGCGGTGACGAGTTTGTTCTTGATCTGCACGATCGCAGTCGTGCGGGCTTTGACGGCGGTGGTGTAGGCGCATAAGAGGTTGGCCAGGCCGGCGATGACGCCGCCGAGGAGTTTCGGGATCGGCAGGCGGTCGTGGTCGTCAGCTGCGATGGCCTTGGCTGCGGCGTAGGCGTCGATCGGGTCGGACTTGCCGCCGCGGCGTGCCTGCCGGTTCGGGCGGATGATCTCGCGGACTTCGATCTGCTGACTGCGGAGGTGGGCGGTGATGCCGGCACCGTAGGACGCGGTGCCCTCGATCCCGACCTTGCGCAGTGTGCCGAGGGTGGTGATGAAGGCGAGGATCGCGGCATAGCCCGCCGGGGTGGTGGGGAACTCGGCGTCGTCGAGTTTGCGGCCGAGCTCGTCGATGATGGCGACGTGGTGTGTGTCGGCGTGTGTGTCGATGCCGGCGTAGACGTGTCGGTGTGGTGTTGGCATGATGGGTGGTGCCCTTTCGTCCCTTGGTGGTGATGGAAGCGCAATCCCGGCCGGGTGGGCAGACAGGACGTTGACGGGGTAGTGACCGCGCTCCTATGAAGTCATGCTCGTCCGGTCGGGACACTCGACGGTCCCTGGCGGGTGGGCAGATCACGGCAAAGGCACACACTGTGGTGGCCAGTCAGTGCCTGGGTCACACCCTGGATGGAAACCATCCCTACAAGTATCAACGTCAGTGGCCTGTGGGACAATGGACACCGCAGACGAAAGGAAGCAGAGGCCTTATGACCCAACCCCAGAACAGCGGCGGGAACCGCACCGGTCGCGATGTCGTCGACCGGGTGCTCTCACGGGCGGGGACCGCGCTCACCGACGAGCGGCTGGTCGCCCACGACGACCAGCTGGAGGTCGAGGAGCGCACCGCACTGCGGCGCGTCGCGGGGCTGTCGACCGAACTCGAGGACATCACGGAGGTCGAATACCGTGAGATCCGCCTCGAGCGCGTCGTCCTGGCCGGTATCTGGACGCACGGAACCGCCGCCCAGGCGGAGGCATCGCTGCGGGAGCTGGCGGCACTGGCCGAAACGGCCGGTTCGACGGTCCTCGACGGAGTGCTGCAGCGCCGCGCCAATCCGGACCCCAGCACTTTCCTGGGCCGCGGCAAGGCACAGGAACTGGCGGACATCGTCGCAGCGGTGGGCGCGGACACCGTCGTGGTGGATTCGGAGCTTGGCCCCAGCCAACGGCGTGCGCTCGAAGACGTGGTCAAGGTCAAGGTCGTCGACCGGGTCGCCCTGATCCTCGACATCTTCGCCCAGCACGCCAAGAGCCGGGAGGGCAAGGCACAGGTCGAACTGGCGCAGATGGAATACCTTTTGCCGCGGTTGCGCGGCTGGGGCGAATCGATGTCCCGGCAGGCGGGCGGCCGGGTGGCTGGCGGGGCCGGGATCGGTTCGCGCGGTCCGGGTGAGACCAAGATCGAACTGGACAGGCGGCGCATTCGCACCCGGATGGCGAAACTGCGCAGGGAGATCAAGGCGATGGAGCCCGCCAGGGCGACCAAGCGCTCCAACCGCGACCGCAACAGGATTCCCTCGGTCGCGATCGTCGGCTACACCAACGCCGGCAAATCCAGCCTGCTCAACCGGCTGACCAACGCCGGGGTGATGGTGCAGAACGCACTGTTCGCCACCCTGGACCCCACGGTCCGCGCGGCGCAGGCAGACGACGGGCGCGCGTACACCTACACGGACACCGTGGGCTTCGTGCGCAACCTGCCCACACAGTTGGTGGAGGCGTTCCGGTCGACCCTGGAGGAGGCCGCTGACTCGGACCTGCTGTTGCACATCGTCGATGCCTCCCATCCGGATCCCGAAAGCCAGATCAGCGCCGTGCACGACGTATTGGCCGATGTCGAAACAGGGCAGATTCCCGAACTCATCGTGTTCAACAAAGCCGATATCGCCGACCCCGCGGTGCTCGCCGGCCTGCTGGCCGCCCACCGTGGCTCTTTGGCGGTCTCCGCCTATACCGGTGATGGTGTCGAGGAACTGCGCTGCAGGGTCGAGGACCTGCTGCCGCGCCCCGACACCGCCGTCGACGTGCTGATACCCTACGACCGCGGCGATCTGGTCTCGCGCGTGCACGAACAGGGCACCGTCGAGCACGAGGAGTACGGGGAAGCCGGCACTCGCCTGACCGCCCGGGTCAATCATGATCTGGCCGCCGAGCTGGCCCCCTTCGGATACACAGAGGGGGAATGACCGGGTGGCGGATGTAGCCGAACTCCTGGGGTTGGCCGTCGGCGCTCTGGGAGGTACTCCGCGGGCGGGCCAGCAGACCATGGCCGAGGCCGTGGCCTCGGCTTTGGACACGGAGACCCATCTGCTGGTGCAGGCGGGCACGGGCACGGGCAAATCATTGGGCTATCTCGTGCCCGCCGTCGAATACTCGATGCGCACCGGCTCGCGTGTCGTCGTGTCCACAGCGACCTTGGCGCTGCAGGGCCAGATCATCGACCGTGACCTACCCCGCCTGGTCAAGGCCACCAAGGCGGAATTCGGCCGCAAACCCGTTGCCGCGGTGCTCAAGGGCCGGCGCAACTACGTGTGCAAGCACAAGCTCGACGGCGGCTACCCCGAAGACGATGCCGGCATGCTCTTCGACCTGGGTGCGGACGCCGCAGCCCAGTCCGGCAATACGCGCATGTCGCGGCTGGAGGAGGAAGTCGCGCGGGTCCGTTCCTGGGAGCGCACGACCGACACCGGGGACCGCGACGACCTGACCCCCGGCGTATCCGATAAGACCTGGCAGCAGGTATCCGTCAACGCCGCGGACTGCCTCGGCTCGAAGTGCCCGCTGTACGACGAGTGCTATGCGGAGATGGCCAAGCTCAAGGCCGCCGGCGCCGACGTCGTGGTGACCAATCACGCGCTGTTGGCCATAGACGCCTTCGGCCAGAACAAGGTCCTGCCCGAACACGGGGCCGTCATCATCGACGAGGCCCATGAACTGCGCGATCGGGTCACCAACGCGCTGACCGGGTCGCTGACAGTGCCCATGGTCCAGTCGGCGGTGGCTTCGGCCAAACGCCACTCGACGGTGCCAGAGGCCCTGATCGGCCGGCTCGACAGCGCGGCCAACGGCTTCGAACGGGCCCTGGCGGAATCCGAGACCGGTTTACTTTTGCGCAAACCCGAATCCCTTATGTCCGTAGTCGCAGCGGTGCGCGACGAGGCCAGAACGCTGGTCTCGGAGATGGGTGGGGACAAGGAACGCTCGGACGATGATGCCGACGCAGGGAAGAAGATGGCCAAGGCCCGCGTGCAGGAAGTCTTCGAACTGGCAGAACGCATGGCGCTGGACGCTGATAACGACGTTCTCTGGGTGGCCCGGAATCAATTCCGGGAAACGGAGACGACCTCGTTGGTCACGGCACCTCTGTCGGTGGCGGGCACCATGCGCTCGGGGCTGTTCGCGGAATCCACCGTGGTGGCGACATCGGCGACTCTCGCGCTCGGCGGCAAGTTCGAAGCGGTGGCCGCCTCCCTGGGCCTGGTCGGGCCCGATGCCCCGCGCTATGACGCGATCGATGTGGGCTCTCCCTTCGACTACCCCAAACAGGGGATTCTCTACGTCGCGGGACACCTGCCCAAACCGGGCCGCTCTGGACTCGGCGATGAGGCGACGAGCGAACTGGTCGAACTCGTCGCGGCCGCCGGCGGCGGGGCGCTGGGCCTGTTCTCCTCCAAATTGGCGGCCACTCAGGCCGCAGAGGCGCTGCGCGCGCATACGGATCTGCCGATCCTGCTCCAGGGGGAGGAAACTCTGGGCCAGTTGGTCAAGAGATTCGCGGCCGAGGACGAAACCTGTCTGATGGGCACCCTGAGCCTGTGGCAGGGCGTCGATGTACCGGGGCAGGCGTGCCGACTGGTCGTCATCGACCGGATTCCGTTCCCACGCCCCGACGACCCGTTGGCGAAGGCGCGGACAGCGCAGGCCCAACACAACGGGGCCAATGGCTTCATGGCCGTCAGCGCGACCTCGGCCGCGCTCAAACTTGCCCAGGGCGTGGGTCGGCTGATCCGCACCGTCGACGATCGCGGCGTGGTGGCGATCCTCGACAGCCGGATGCGTACCGCCAGGTACGGGGGCTTCCTGCTGCAGAGCCTGCCGCCGCTGTGGCGGACCGACGACTATGCGACAGTCCGCGGCGCCCTACAGCGGCTGGGCTCTATGCCCGCGGCAGCCGACTGAGCCGCAGACCGGGCAACAGGGCGCCACGGGCACTGCGCCCCGCAGCCGAACGCCTCAGATGCTGCGGATGACGGCGGTGACGATGCCCATGATGGTGGCGTGGTCCCCGTCGATGGGTTCATACGCCGGGTTGTGCGGCATCAGCCACTGCTTGCCGCCGGTGCGCTTGAGGGTCTTGACCGTGGCCTCATCGTCGAGCAGTGCCGCGATGATCTGGCCGTTCTCGGCATTCGACTGGCGCCTGACGACGACATAGTCCCCATTGCAGATCGCCGCGTCGATCATGGAGTCGCCGATCACCTGGAGCAGGAAGAGCTCACCGGAGCCCACGACCTGCCGGGGCAGGGCGAAGACGTCGTCGACGTTCTGCTCGGCCGTAATCGGGCCACCGGCTGCGATCCGGCCGACCAGCGGCACCAAGGAGGTGTTGAGCTCCGCGGTGGAGTGGATTTCCGCGGCCAGCTTCTGTTCGGCCGGATTGACGACCTCCAGGGCCCTGGGCCGCCTGGGATCGCGGCGGATATAGCCCAGCCGTTCGAGCTGGGTCAGCTGGTGGGCGACGCTGGAGAGCGAGGCCAGCCCGCAGGCCTCGCCGATCTCCCGCATGCTCGGCGGATAGCCGTTGGCGACGATGGCCTGTTCGATGGTCTCGAGGACGACCCGCTGCCTGGCGGTCAGCCGCCGGTCGTCGGCGGCCGCCGACTGGCTCCCGGTCTCCCCGTGTCCGGCCCGGTCGCGGAATTCGCGCAGTTCGTCCTCGACGCTATCGTTGCGTGGCCGCCCGCGCGGCCGGCGCTGTGCAGCTGTCATGTCATTCCCCGTCCCTCATCGCCCTCACCTGCGAAAACTTTCCTTCAGAGGAGCCGTGTCAGTGCCTGCTGGAAGGCTGTGCTGCAGCAGGCGCCAACGGTTGCGGACCCCGTTCGATTCTATTTTCACACATATGTTCCAAAAATGTTCCAAAAAAGACTGGACATATATACGATTAAGCGCTTCAATAGAACACAGGTTCGAATAGGAGCCGCGGGACTTCCCACCGCGCGACCCGAACCAAAGGAGGAACGATGAGTATCGCTGTGTCACAGGCATTCCGGACAACCCGTCCGGCGCCGCATCGGAGTGCTCTTACCCGGGTCCGTCTGCTGGTGGTCCTGGTGGCCATTTCCGTGGTCACGGTTCCGGTGTTCCTCCTGGCGCAACCGGGTGCCTCGGCCCAGGCGCCGGAACCGCCCGCGACGACCACGGTGACTGTCGAGGAAGGCCAGTCACTGTGGTCGATCGCGCGCACGCACTCCGGCGGACAGCGCACGGACATAGTGGTCGAGGACATCAAACGGCTCAATGGTCTGCGCGACTCCGCGATCCGGGCCGGGCAGAGCCTGCAGGTGCCTGCGCGTTAGACTTTCCGTGTGACCGATCTCCAGGATTTGCCGCTGCGCGACGACCTGCGGGGACAGACCCCGTATGGAGCGCCGCAGCTCGACGTGCCCGTCGCACTCAATGTCAACGAGAACTCCTACAGCGTGCCGCCAGACGTCGTCTCCGCGATGTCCGACGCGATCGCGAAAGTCCTGCCCGATCTCAACCGCTACCCCGACCGGGACTTCACCGCGTTGCGGGGCAAGCTCGTCGGATATCTGAATCGGGTCCTGCTCACCCAGGGTGCGGCCGACCGCAATCCCGTGCTGACGCCGGATTGGATCTGGGCGGCCAACGGATCGAACGAGGTCCTCTCGCACATCCTGCAGGCGTTCGGAGGTCCGGGGCGCACCGCGATGGGCTTCACCCCGAGTTATTCCATGCACCCGCTCATCACGACGGGCACGGGTGCTTCCTTCCTCTCTGTACCGCGCGCCGCGGATTTCCACATCGACGTCGATGCGGCCCTGGCCGCGATCGAAGGGGAGCGGCCCGACGTCGTCTTCGTGTGCACTCCGAACAACCCCACGGGTGGCTCGACGCCGATCGAATCGGTGGAGCGCATTGTGCGCGCGGCGCCCGGCATCGTGATCGTGGACGAGGCCTATGCGGAATTCGCACGTCCCGGATTCGTCTCCGCGCTGACCCTGCTGGACGAGTATCCGCGCCTGGTCGTTTCGCGCACCATGAGCAAGGCCTTCGCCTTCGCCGGTGTGCGGTTGGGCTATGCCGTGGCCCAGCCGGCGCTCATCGACGCTCTGAAGCTGGTCCGTCTGCCCTATCACCTGTCCGCGCTGACCCTGGCCGCAGCCGGAGCCGCGCTGGATCATGCGGATTCCCTGCTGGCCAATGTCGAGGCCCTCAAGACCAGTCGCGACCGGATGCGCGATGCCCTCTTGGGGCTGGGGTTCAGCGTTGCGGACTCCGATTCGAACTTCCTGCTGTTCGGATCGATTGCGGACCCGCACGGACTCTGGCAGTACCTGTTGGATCGTGGAGTGCTGGTGCGTGACAACGGCATCCCCGGCCATTTGCGGGTCAACGCGGGGACCGAAGCGGAAACGGATGCCTTCATCGCCGCGGTGACGGCCGTGGTCTCAGCGCACCCGGAACTGCTGACTGCACCCTCTGAGACCCAGGACTGATATGACCCACCGCACCGCCCGCGCCACGCGGGCCACCTCCGAATCCACTGTCGAAGTCGAGATCGACCTCGACGGCACCGGCCAGGGCGACATCGACACAAGCGTGCCGTTCTACGACCACATGCTCAATGCACTGGCCAAACACTCACTGTGCGATCTGCGCGTGCGCGCGACCGGTGACACCCAGATCGATGTCCATCACACGGTCGAGGACACCGCGATCGTGATCGGCCGGGCACTCGGCCAGGCGCTGGGGGATAAGGCGGGGATCCGCCGCTACGGCGACGCCCACGTACCGCTGGACGAAGCGCTGGCGCGCGCCGTAGTCGATATCAGCGGCAGGCCCTACTTCGTTCACACGGGTGAGCCGGAGGGGCAGCAGTACCACCTGATCGGCGGGCACTTCACCGGGTCGATGACGCGCCATGCCCTCGAATCGCTGACCTTCGCAGCCGGTATGACGGTCCACCTGACCCTGTTGGACGGCCGCGATCCGCACCATATCGTCGAAGCCCAATTCAAGGCCTTCGCCCGCGCTCTGCGCCAGGCGGTCGAACCCGATCCGCGGATGGGCAGCGCGATTCCCAGTACCAAAGGAGCCCTGTGAGCCGTACCCTGATCGTCACCCCCTTCGGACGCGCGGACCAGCTGGCTGCGGCCCTGGTCCTGTCGAACATCCACGGTGACGTCGTGCCCGTCGGAGAATTCACCGCTCTGTCCCGCGACGACGTCACGGCCGCCGGGGCCGACGAGATCGCCACGACGATCTCGCGCCTGGCCGGTGAGCACGAGGTGCTCATGCTGGTGCGCAGCGAGGAACAGATCGATGCCGGCCACTATCGCAATGGCAAGCGCGAGTCCGATGTGCCGGCCGGCTTGGCCCTGACGAACCTGCCGGGAATCGTCGAGGCCCTGCTGCTCGAACAGACAGCGCCCACCGAGGTCGAGGGCCATATCGACACCTCGACGATGACCAAGATGCAGGCCTCGGCCGCCACCATGACCCCGGCCAGGGCATCGCTGGCGCGTACCGCTCTGCTCTGGTTCGTCGTCGCCCTACTGGCTGTGATCGCCGTCGTCGTCGGCGCCCTGGTTGCGCTTTCGGGCCGTGCCCTGGTGTGGGCCGCCGTGGCGGTGGCTGCCCTCGTCCTGGGATTCTCCCTGTACCGGGTCTGGCGGTTGCTCGGCGGCGGGGCGAAGAGGGCCGGCGCATGAGCGCAGATGTCGTCGTCCTCGACTACGGAGCGGGCAATGTCCGCTCGGCGGTCCGTGCGCTCGAACACGCGGGTGCGGTGGTCGAACTCACCGCCGATCGGACCCGCGCGGCGCAGGCAGACGGCCTCCTGGTCCCCGGAGTCGGGGCCTTCAGTGCGGTGATGGCCGGGCTGAGGGCCGTGGACGGGGTGGAGATCATCCGTACCCGTCATGCGCAGGGACGGCCCACGCTGGGAATCTGCGTGGGGGAACAGGTGATGTTCTCCCACGGCACCGAGCACGGCGTCGAGACCGCCGGGATCGGCCTGTGGCCGGGTGCGGTCCAAAAGCTCACGGCCCCCGTCATCCCCCATATGGGTTGGACCCGGGTGACTCCCGGGGCCGGCTCCCGGATGTTCGCGGGCCTTGCCGAAGAGTATTTCTACTTCGTGCACTCCTACGCCGCCCATGTTCCCCCGCCCGGCACCTGCGCCTCCATGGCCACCCATGGCGAGAGCTTCGTCGCCGCCGTTGAGGACGGGCCCACCTGGGCGACCCAATTCCATCCGGAGAAGTCCGCGGACGCCGGGGCCCGGCTGCTGCGCAACTGGCTGATAAGTTTCTAATCCCCGTCGGCCTCGCATGCCGGCGCCTTTCGAAAGCGAAGAGAACATGACCGCAACCACCGATCCCCGCCTCGTTCTGTTGCCCGCTGTCGACGTGGCCGGCGGCAAGGCCGTCCGCCTGGTCCAGGGGGCGGCCGGCAGCGAGACCGAGTACGGGTCCCCAATCGATGCCGCACACGGCTTCGAAGAGGCCGGCGCGGAATGGATCCACCTGGTCGACCTCGATGCCGCCTTCGGGCGCGGGTCGAACTACGAACTGCTCAAGCGGGTGACGAAGTCGGTCTCCCTGAAAGTGGAGATCTCCGGCGGGATCCGCGATACGGAGAGTCTGGAACGTGCCCTGGACACCGGCGCCGAGCGCGTCAACATCGGTACAGCGGCGCTGGAGAACCCCGCCTGGACCGCCGAGGTCATCAAGACCTATGGCGATACGGTGGCGATCGGCCTGGACGTCCGGGGGACCACCCTGGCCGCCCGCGGTTGGACCGAAGACGGGGGAGACCTGTGGGAGGTGCTCGACGGGCTGGAGGAAGCGGGCTGTGCGCGCTATGTGGTCACGGATGTGACCAAGGACGGCACCCTGCGCGGACCCAATGTCGATCTGCTGCGTCAGATCGCGGAGCGCACCGATAAGCCGGTCGTCGCCTCGGGCGGGATCTCCAGCCTGGACGATCTGCGTGCGCTGCGCGCACTGGTCGGACTGGGCGTCGACTCCGCGATCGTCGGCAAGGCACTGTACGCCGGCAAGTTCACCCTGGCCCAGGCCCTCGACGTGGCGGGGCGCCCGGCATGACGGACAAAGCCGCGGGCGTCGACGGTAACACCGCGGATTCCGCCGGCACCCCGTGGGCCGGCCGGGACTTGCACCCCAACCCCTTCTCCGGCGATACGGGGGAGGCGGACGCCGTTCTCGTCGACGCTCTGTGCGCCGTGACCCGGGATCCCTTCGATCCACGGCTGCACGTATCCGTCCTCGCAGCGCTGCGCGATACCCGGCTCTACGCCCCCGTGCTGCCGACCGCGGTGGAACATACGACCGACGAACACGGCTACGTCCACGACAATAAATCCGAAATGGCGATGGTGCTCCTGGCCTCGGAGGACGGCAGGCGCTGCGTTCCGTGCTTCACCGACATCCCGAGCCTCACCGCCTGGCACCCGCAGGCCAGGCCCGTACCGATCGAGGCCGAGCGCCTGTGCGCGGCGGCCGTCGAGGAGGGTGCGGAACTGGTCGTGCTCGACCCCGGCTCACCGCGTTCCTTCCTGCTGCGCAGGCCCGCCCTGTGGGCGTTCTTGAAACAGGAGCAGTGGCAGCCCGCCTGGGCCGATCCGAACACGGTGGCGGAATTGGGGCGAATCGCGCGTGAGACTCCCGGCCTGGACTGGATCGACTCCCTGGGCGTAGGTCCGGGGTCGGCCGGGCTCGTTGTGAGCGGTCCCGAGGTATCACTGCACGTGCGGGCGCTACGGCAGCCGAGTCAGGCGGAGCTGGGCTCCCTGCAGACGGCTCTGGCCGGCTCCCCGCAGATCGCCGAGGCCGCTGATTCCCTGACTCTGAGTCTCGAGTCCGCTTAACGGCCGGCCGGGGCCGGTCCTATCGGGACCCGGTCCGGTTCACCGGTGCCCGGCCGCACGGACCACTGCTTCGACGCGGTCCCCGGTCTCGGCGTCGATGCGCCGCAGATAGTCGAATGACCGGCTCAGCACCGGCTCGCTGACGCCGCAGAGCAGGTGCCCGGACACATTGCCGACAAGCCGGTCGCGCTGCTCATCGTCCATTACGGTGCGCACCAGTGTGTGGGCCTGCGCGAAGTCGGCGGCGGCTCGACCCGCTGCCGGGCTCCCCGCGGACTGGGCACCGACGAGCAGGTCCTCGGCCGCCAGCGGCTCCGCGGTACCCGGCACGACGCCGGGCAGGGTCCGATTGACCGGTAGAGCCGCGAAGTCGGCGCCGATGCGCTGCCGGTGCGAGAGCCCATAGGCACGGACCCTGGCCAGCAGGATCGGATCGGGGCTCAGCCCGGTTCCGGCCACCTGATTGGCCGGGGTGAAGGCCGCCTGTTCAACCTGTGTGAAGAAGTCGCGCGGGTTGCGGTCGAGTTCGAGGCGGCCCACCTCGTGCAGGGGGAACTCGGAGTGGGGCCACACGCGGGTCGGATCGAAGGGGTCGAAGTCGACTTCGGTCGCCCGCTGTTCGTCCATCACCTGAACCGACAGGGTCCAGCAGGGATAGTTCCCCGCGTTGATCGCCTGTGCCAGATCGCGCCGGTGGAAGTCGGCGTCGATGCCGGCCATCGCCTGCGCGTCGGCCTGTCCGAAGCCCTCATGGCCGTGGGCGGAGAGGAAGTCGGCCTTTTGCGCGGATTCGAAGTGGTACTTGACCCAGGATTTGCGGCCGTCGGCGGCGACCCATTGGAAGGTGTGCGTGCCGTAGCCGTTCTGTTCGCGCCAGGACCGCGGGATCCCGCGGTCGCCCATCAGATAGGCGACCTGGTGGGCCGTCTGTGGAGTGGCCGACCAGAAGTCCCACTGGGCGTCGTGGGAGTACAGCCCGGTTTCCGGATCGCGCAGGCCAGCGCGCATGAGCGCCCCGACTGCCGTCGTATCGCGCACGTAGTACACGGGGGAGTTGTTGCCGACGATGTCCAGGTTGCCGTCGGGACCGTAGAATTTCACGGCGAAGCCGCGCAGATCGCGCCAGGTATCCGGGGATCCCGGTTCGCCGAAGGTCGAGGAGAAGCGGGCCAGCACCTGGGTCCGGGCGCCGGGGGCGAAGACCTGGGCACGGGTCAGCGCGGAGACATCGCCGGTGACGGTGAACGTGCCGAGTGCTCCGCCGCCCTTGGCGTTGACCGACCGCCGCCGCGGGGTCGGCCGGGAGAGTCGCTCGATCAGATAGTGGTCCTGGAGGAGGATCGGTCCGGCCGGTCCGCTGAGAACCGAGGCACTGGGGACGTCCGATGCAAAAAGATCACGCACGCGTCCCAGGATAACGGGGGCGCGTGCGCGTGCAAGGAAGGTTGGGCGACCTAAACCGGGCTCGGGCCCGGGTTCGGTTCGCGGCTCACATAACGGGGCCGGTGAACTTCTCGCCCGGTCCCTTGCCGGGGGCATCGGGGATGGCCGAGGCCTCGCGGAAGGCCAACTGCAGACTGCGCAGTCCATCGCGCAGCGGGCGGGCGTGGGAATCGCTGACCTCGGGCGCGCCTGCGGTGATCAAGCCGGCCAGAGCGGTGATGAGCTTGCGGGCCTCGTCGAGGTCCATCAACTCCGCGCCCTTGACTCCGTCTGCGTCCTCGGCCAGCCCCACCTTGACCGCCGCTGCGCTCATCAGGTGGACGGCTGCCGAGGTGATGACCTCGACGGCCGCAACCTCGGCGATGTCGCGCATCGCGGTGCCGGCGGCCTGTTCCTCGGCGTTGGCTGCGGCGGCGCCGGACTCGGCATCCTGGGTCTCGAAGGAGAAATTCGTCTGTTCATTCATGGTCCAAGCTTCCCACACGGACCACTGCGCAGGTCCTCGGCCCCGTGGCCGCCCTCCGGTGTTGAAATGCAGGGGAGGGGAAGACGACGTCGAGTGAGATTCATGTGTGTGACGGAGTCGATGTGCAAATGCCGACGGATACGGGTACTATGGTCGTTAGTGCAAAGCGGAGCCCGCTCCCACCTTGACCGTTCAAGCGGTCGGGTACGAATTTTCACCACTGATGTGGTAATGCGTTGCAGCCCTCGGGTTGCAATCATAAGATTCCGGGCTCCCTTCGCATTGGTCGAAAGGGAGCCTTTCCTTTTGGCCCGAGTGATCTTTTTCTTGGAATGTTAGGAGCGAGCACATCAGCGAGCCGCGCATTAATGATCGGATCCGGGTGCCCGAGGTCCGCCTTGTCGGACCCAACGGTGAACAGGTCGGTATCGTCGCCATTCGTAAGGCGCTCGACCTCGCTCGCGAAGCCGATCTGGACCTCGTAGAGGTTGCCCCACAGGCGAAGCCCCCGGTGGCCAAGCTCATGGATTACGGCAAGTTCAAGTACGAGTCGGCCCAGAAGGCGCGCGAGGCCCGGAAGAATCAGGCCAATATGGCCCTGAAGGAAATCCGGTTCCGACTCAAGATCGATGCCCACGACTATGAGACCAAGAAGGGCCATGTCTCCCGGTTCCTGTCCGGTGGCGACAAGGTCAAGGTCATGATCATGTTCCGTGGACGCGAGCAGTCGCGGCCGGAGATGGGCATCAAACTGCTCAACCGCCTGGCCGAGGACGTATCGGATCTGGGAACCGTGGAGTCGTCCCCGCGTGTCGACGGCCGCAACATGGTCATGGTGATTGCACCACTGAAGTCCAAGGCGGATGCCAGGGCGGAGTCCCGTCAGGCCACCGCCGGAGCCAAGGGTTCGACGGCCGAGGTCAAATCGCGTCGTGAGCGCGAGGCCCAGGCGAAGGCCCAGGCAGACGCCGAGGCACGCAAGTCCAAGGCGGAATAATCGTCAAACCACGCGGTGGTGCCCTGCCGGGCACCATTGCGTCGGGGACCAGCCCCGTCGTTCACCCGACGGTGTCGATGTAAAGGAGAACGGCAACATGCCGAAGCAGAAGACCCACAGCGGCGCCAAGAAGCGCCTGCGCCTCACCGGCAGTGGCAAGGTCATGCGCGAACGCGTCAACAACCGCCACCTGGCCGAGCACAAGTCCTCGCGTCGCAAGCGCCGCCTGTCGCAGGACCAGGTCCTGGCGAAGGGCGATGCCAAAAAGGGCCTCAAGCTCTTGGGCAAGCGCTGAGTCTTTCCGAAAACTTTTTTCTTAAGGAGTACACGTGGCACGTGTGAAAAGGGCGGTCAACGCCAAGAAGAAGCGTCGGGTCATTCTCGACCGCGCCAGCGGCTACCGCGGACAGCGTTCGCGCCTGTACCGCAAGGCCAAGGAACAGGTCATCCATTCGCTGGTCTACAGCTACCGTGACCGTCGCGCCCGTAAGGGTGACTTCCGTCGCCTGTGGATCCAGCGCATCAATGCCGGAGCCCGCGCCAACGGCATGACCTACAACCGCTTCATTCAGGGCCTGAAGGCCGCGCAGGTCGAGGTCGACCGTCGTATGCTGGCCGAACTGGCCGTCAACGACGCCGCCACCTTCGCGAAGCTGGTCGCCGTGGCAAAGGCCGCGCTGCCCGCAGATGTGAACGCACCGAAGAACGCAGCCTGAGTCCGCTCAGCGCCAACGGTTTTTCATAGGGCCGGTAGGGGAGATCCCCTACCGGCCCTTTGTGTTGCCCGCTGCCCTCAGCTGAACTGTCGTCCGAAGTAGTAGGCCTGCACATCGCCCTTGGCATTGCCGCGCAGCAGCAGGTAGATCGGACAGGACTCGGAGTCGTCCGACGTGAACGTCTTGATCTCATCGGTGACGATGCCGCAGACGGTATCGCCCGGCCGGATGTCCTGCGCGCCGAGGCCCAACAGGGTCTTGCCATTGGCGAAGTAGTAGGTGCCGGTACCGTATTCCGAGTCGTCCACGGGATTGACGACCTCGCAGCTGTCGGCTTTGACGCCGGGACCGAATTGCACCGAGCGGACGGTCGGCGCGCCCTTCTCCTGGCCGTCCCCCAACACGGAGGAGAGCGTGTCCATCTGCTCCTTCGTCGCATGCTTCGTGGCATAGTCGTCGTCGCCGGTGCGCACCGCATCGAGGAAGCGCTGCACATCCTGGACCGCCGGTTTGCGCACCTGCTTGCCCTTGATTCCCAACACCCCGTCGACCATGTGCAGACCATCGGCACCGAGTCGGTAACTGTAGCGGGCGGTCCCCGACTTCTCGCAGCCGGTGCACGAGCCGTCTCCGTAGACTCCCACCGGCACACTCAGCTGGAGGTAGTCCCCGGTGGCCTTGACGGTCTCCAAATACAGTTTGGGCGCCCAGCCAAGCAGAGCCGGGGCATCGGCTCCTGCGAACTCGACGCTGCCCAGCGGTTTGCGCTCGGCGTCGTAGACGGCCAGCGAATCATAGGTGTAGTTCCCGCCGGGGTTACAGGTGAAGACCACCGCGGCGGCGGGCCCACCCGCCACTGTCATCGGCACGACCTTGGTCACTTCGGCGGCCTGATAGTCGACCGGCGCCCCGGCCGGATGGAATCGACCGCCGGACATGGTGACCTCGGTGAAGGGTTGGTCTGCTGCCCGGCGTGCGGCCTGCTCCGGATCGAGGTCCTCCTTGTAGTCGACGAACTCCTTGCACACGCTGGGGATCTGCAGTTTCCCCTGGGCGAAGGCCTTCTTGTCCAGTCGCTGGGGCCGGTCGGCCGTGCGCTGTTCGTCCGTGACGGTCTGCTCGGTGTCACCGCCGCGCTTGGCGAAATCGTAGACGAACATCATATCGGCGACCTTGACGTAGAGCTTGCTTCCGGAGACGCTGAACGACTTGGCATCCTTGACGGTTACTCGCCAGACCTCGGTGCCCTGCGGATCGCGGCCGACGATCGTATCGCCCTCGCGCGTGATCGTGGTGTCGTCGACGGTGATGTCCTCTGTGCCGGCACCCGTGGATCCGGTGTCGTCCCCGCCCGTGGCGGTGGAGTCGCCGGTGCGCAGGTCGATCGTCACACTGCCACAGTCGAGGTGGTCCTCGGCGAGTTTGCAATCCGAACGCTTGGTGCCCTGTTTGCGGGGAATGGGCGCGATCCAGTCGGGGCTGGGCGAATCGGGTGTCAGCTTCGCCACGGCATCGGAATCCTCCCCAGCCAGGAACAGATAGCCGGAGTCCTTCTCCGGCGGGACCAGACCCGAGGGGGCTGGCACCAGTGCATAGTCCTCCAGACCCGTCGTATCGACGCGGCCGGACGCCACCGGCGGCCGGTTGAAGTCCGCGGCGCCCAGATGTCGGAACAGCACGAACCCGCCGAGAGCCAGGACGAGCACGAGCACACCGGCACCGGCTCCCAGCAGGGCCGGCCGCAGCGCGCTCCGCCGGCTACCACCGGTGTTCACCGAACCGGGTGCGCCTGTCGGCGGGTCCTGTGGTGGCAGGGGAGGAACGGGTGGGGGTGGGGCCGAGGGCATGAAGGGCGCGGTCGGTCTGGGCTGGTCTGTGTCGCTCACATCACCTGTATATCAAATCACCGAATCTCATAGCATCGCCGTCGTCCCCGTCGGGGCCGCTAGGCTTGGACCATGACTTCTGACGAACCCGTCGCCCTGTATCCCGGCCTGCGCGGACCGGTCATCACCTCCCCGCAGTCCAAGCACCTGAAGGAGGCCGCGAAGCTGCACAAGCGCAGCTGGCGCAATAAGGCCCGCCGCTTCCTGATGGAGGGACCGCAGACCATTCGCGAGGCGCTGCGCCACCAGCTCGAACTCGCACCGGCGGCCGTCACGATTCCCACCGGACGGGACAAAGAGACCGGCGAGCCGATCTTCCCCAAGGGCGCGCCGCGCGGCTCGGTGGTGGATCTGTGGATCACCGCGGAGGCCGCGGAACGCCACACGGACATCCTGGGGCTTGCCAAGCAGGCGGACGTGCGCATCCACCAGGCGACGAAGGAGGCCCTGACAGAGGTCTCCGATACGGAGCACAGCCAGGGCCTGGTCGGCGTGGCCGAGCGCTTGGACGTCCCGCTGACCGACGTGGTGACCAAACAATCCAAACTGGTCATCGTGCTCAGCCAGGTGCGGGACCCCGGCAACGCCGGCACCGTGCTGCGCGTCGCGGACGCAGCGGGTGCCGATGGCATCGTCTTCACCTCGGCCAGCGTCGACGTGTACAACCCGAAGACGGTCCGCTCGACCGCCGGCTCTCTGTTCCACACCCCGGTCGTCACCGGGGTCGGACTGCCGGAGGTCACCGAACTGGCCCGTGCCCGCGGCATGCAGGTGCTGGCCGCCGACGCCCATCAGCCCGCCCACGATCTGCACGTGCCCTGGGACACCGGGCTGGACTTGACCCGGCCCACTGTCTGGGTCTTCGGCAACGAGGCCTGGGGTCTGCCCGAGGCCGACCGGGCACAGTGCGACGCCGCCGTGGCCATCCCGATCTACGGGCGGGCCGAAAGCCTCAACCTGGCCTCGGCGGCCAGTATCTGCATCTACGAATCGGCCAAGAACGTCCGCCTCTAGGCCACCGGTAGAATGACCCCTGACTGCACATTGAACGAAATCGTGAGAAAGAAGGCCGATGTCCGAGCATCTTGATCCGCTCGACGAGGCGGGCGTCACCGCCGCGGTGGAAGCCGCGCTCGCCGCATTCGCCCAAGCCGAGTCCCTGGACGACCTGAAACAGGCCAAGATCGATCATATGGGCGATAAGGCGCCGTTGGCGCTGGCGAACCGGTCCATCGGCAAGCTGGACAAGTCGCTCAAGGCCGCCGCGGGCAAGCTGGTGGGCTCGAGCCGCGGGCGCGTCTCGAAGGCCCTGGCCGCCCGCCAGCAGCAGCTCGAGGATGAACGCGACGCCCGTGTGCTGGTCAGCGAGGCGATCGACGTCACCGCGCCCACCAACCGGACTCCCGCGGGCTCGCGCCATCCGCTCCAGCAGCTGCAGGAGCAGATCGCCGATCACTTCGTGGGCCACGGCTGGGAAGTGGCCGAGGGACCCGAGGTCGAGAACGAATGGGTCAACTTCGACTCGCTGAACTTCGGACCGGATCATCCGGCCCGGCAGATGCAGGACACCTTCTTCGTCGATCCGGCCTCGGCGGGTCTGGTGCTGCGCACCCATACCTCCCCGGTCCAGTCGCGTTCCCTGCTCAACCGCGGTGTGCCGCTGTACGTCGTGTGCCCCGGCAAGACCTTCCGGACCGATGAACTCGATGCGACCCACACCCCGGTGTTCCACCAGGTCGAGGGCATCGCGATCGACAAGGGCCTGACCATGGCCCATCTGAAGGGTACGCTCGACGAATTCGCCCGCGCGATGTTCGGCCCCGAATCCACCACGCGCCTGCGGCCCAGCTTCTTCCCATTCACCGAGCCCAGCGCGGAAATGGACTTCTGGTTCCCCAATAAGGTCGGCGGACCCGGCTGGATCGAATGGGGTGGCTGCGGCATGGTCCACCCGAACGTGTTGCGCGCCGCCGGGATCGACCCCGACGTCTACCAGGGCTTCGCGTTCGGCATGGGCATCGAACGCACCCTCATGCTCAGAGAAGGTATCAACGATATGCACGATATGGTCGAGGGCGATATCCGCTTCTCGCACACCTTCGGAGGTGTCGCCTGATGCGCGTCTCCCTGGAATGGCTCTCCGAACTCGTCGACCTTTCCGGCGTCACCGATGCCAGGGAACTGGCGGCGGAGCTGGCCGGGATCGGCCTGGAGGAAGAGGACTTCTTCGGCCCCACCGTTACAGGTCCCCTGGTCGTCGCCCGCGTGCTCACCGCAGAACCCGAGAAGCACTCGAACGGCAAGACCGTCAACTGGTGCTCCGTCGATGTGGGCGAGGACGAACCGCGCGGGATCGTCTGCGGGGCGCACAACTTCGGCCCGGGCGACCTGGTCGTGGCCTGCCTGCCGGGTGCCGTGCTGCCCGGTGACTTCGCGATCGCCGCCCGCAAGACCTACGGCCACGTCTCCGACGGGATGATCTGCTCGGCCCGTGAGCTGGGCCTGGGCGAGGACCACGACGGCATCATCCGACTGGCCGACTGGGGCCTGGACGGGACCCCCGGCGATGATGCCAAAGCGCTGCTGGGGCTGGACAACACGGTGCTCGACGTCAACATCACCCCCGACCGCGGCTACCAGCTGTCGCTGCGCGGGGTGGCCAGGGAATTCGCCCTGCTGAAGAACCAGGAGTTCGCCGACCCCGCCGCCCTGGACACCTCCGACTTGTTGGCCGCCGCCGGCACCGGCTTCCCCGTCGAATTGGCCGACGAGGCCCCGATCCACGGGGTGCCCGGCTGCGACCGCCTGACCGCTCTGCGGGTCACCGGGATCGACGCCTCCGCGCGGACCCCCTACTGGATGGTCAAGCGGCTGCTCGACGAGGGCATGCGCCCCATCTCCCTGACCGTCGACGTGACGAACTACGTCATGCTCGAACTCGGCCAGCCCCTGCACGCCTACGACACCGCGAAACTGGGCGACAAACTGGTCGTGCGCCGCGCCCGCAAGGGTGAGAAGCTGACCACGCTCGACGACGTCAAGCGGAAGCTGGACCCCGAGGACCTGCTCATCACCGATGAGGGCGGTGCCGCGGGGGATACCCGCATCATCGGCCTGGCCGGTGTGATGGGCGGTGCCGCACTCCAGGTCACCGAGCAGACCACCGACATCCTGATCGAGGCCGCGCACTTCGATGCGGTGTCGATCGCCCGGACCGCGCGACGCCACAAGCTGCCCAGTGAGGCCGCGCGCAGGTTCGAACGCGGAGTCGACCCGTTCCTGGGGCCGACTGCCGCACTGCGCTGTGCGCTGTTGCTGGTCGAACTCGGTGGCGGGACGCTGAGCCATGATGTCACCGTGGCCGGCTCCGCCCCGAGCGAAGCGGTGCTGGACTTCGCGGTGGACGCCGCGGCCAAGCGCGTGGGCGTGGCCTACACGCCGGCCCAGGTGGTATCCGCGCTCGAATCCGTGGGCTGCCGCGTCGACGGGGTGGCCGAGGCCGCACAGCCGGGCGCGCTGCTGCGCGTCACGGTGCCGGGCTGGCGCCCCGATCTGAGCGCCTCGGAGGACCTGGTCGAGGAGGTCGTTCGGGTCAACGGCTATGACCAGGTCCCCTCGATCCTGCCGCAGGCACCCGGCGGCGCCGGGCTGACGCGGGCCCAGCGGACCCGTCGTGCGGTCTCGAACCTGCTGGCGGCCGCCGGGCTGACGGAGGTCCTGACCTATCCGTTCACCTCGGACAAGCGCAGCGATGCCGAACTCATCGACGCCGCCGACCCCCGCCGGGTCAACATCCGCCTAGCCAATCCGCTGGCCGAGGACAATCCGCTCATGCGCACGCACCTGCTGGCGACCCTGCCCGATGCGCTGGCCCGCAACCTGGGCCGCGGTTTCAAGGACGTCGCCCTGTTCGAGGCCGGACTGGTCACCACGCCACAGACCACCGCCCTGGCCCAGGGACTGAGCTTCCAGCCGGGCTATCACCCCGACGATGCCGAACTCGAGGCGATCTTCGCCTCGGTCCCGGCCCAGCCGTACCACTTCGCGGGCATCATCTCCGGACACGCTGAACTGCCCGGCGTCTGGGGCAAGGGCCGGCAGGCCGGAGCCCAGGACGTCATCGAACTGGTCCACCGGATTGCGGCCCTTATCGGCGTGCGTCCGGAGGTCGCGGCCGCGGAGTACGCCCCCTACCACCCCGGCCGCTGCGCCCGCTTCACCGGGGCCACCGGCGCCGTGCTGGGCCATGCGGGCGAACTGCACCCCAAGGTGTGCGAGAACCTGGGATTGCCCGCGCGCACCGTTGCCTTCGAAATCGACCTGGACGCGCTGCTGGCGCAGCCCACTGCCCGCGATTGGCACGGGGCCCTGTCGAGCTACCCGGTGTCCAGGCAGGACGTCGCCCTGCTGGTCGACGATACGGTGACCGTGGGCCAGTTGGCAGCGGCTCTGCGCGCCGGGGCCGGGGACGAGCTCGAATCCCTTGAACTGTTCGACGTCTACACCGGCGACCAGATCGCCCAGGGCAAGAAGTCCGTGGCCTTCCGGCTGACCTTCCGCGCCCACGATCGGACGCTGACCGCTGACGAGGCCTCCGCCCTGCGCGAGGCCGCGACCGCGGTGGCCGCGCAGCGTCACGGGGCCGAGGTCCGCGGCTGATGAGCGCGCAGCAGGCAGTCGGCCGCCAGGGTACGGCCGGGACGGAACACAGTGTGGACCTGGTGCTCATCACCGGTGGGGCCAGGGGAATCGGCCGCCATCTGGCCGAGGCCTTCGCCCGCGCCGGCTACACAGTGGTGCTCACCGCCACAGATGCCACCCGGGCGCAGGCCACGGCGGCCGAACTCGCGGCCGCGGCCGGGGCACCACAGCGGGTCTTCGGCTGTGGCCTCGACGTCGCCGATCCCGGATCCGTGACGGCGCTGCGAGAATCCCTGGAGGAGATCGCCGCGCGCACCGGTACCCGGCTGCGCGTGCTGGTGAACAACGCAGGGCGCATTGAGCCGAACGCGGGCCCCGTCTGGGAAGACGACCCGGCCGACCTGCTGGCCGTCGTCGCAGCGAACGTCGCGGGCCCCCTCCTGCTGGTCAACGCCCTGGCGCCGGTGCTGCTGGCCACCGCGGCCACTACCGGGGCCCCGGCGCGCATCATCGATCTCAATTCCGGTTCCGGTGCCCAGGGCACCGTCGAATACGCTGCGTATTCGGCCTCCAAGGCCGCCCTGTTCCGCCTGGCCGATTCGGTCGAACACTACGGGCACGAGCAGGGCCTGCGGATCTTCGAAATGGCACCGGGCGTGGTGCGCACGGAGATGACCTCTGCGATGTCGGTCCACGACGGACGCAGCGAGTGGACGGACCCACAGGCGGTGGCGGACCTGGCGCTGGCCTTTGCCTCCGGAGACCTCGACGCATGGTCGGGTCGCTATGTCCGCGCGGGCCTTGACACCCCTGAATCGCTGGCGGCCGCGTCACCGCAGGCCGGGCGGCGACTGCTGCGCGTGGACATGTAGATCCTGACTCGGAATCCCCTGACCGTATGCCAGGCACCGGACGGTGCACGATCCGTGCCGGTGTGAAAGGAAGTGCCCCATGACCGTTGTGTGGACGATCGCCCTGGGCCTGCTCAATGCGGCGATCCTGGGGGTGCTGGTCCGCCGGCTGTCCCGGGTGGGCACAGGACTGGTCCGCAATGCCGTCCTGTCCCTGGTCTTCGGCATGGCACTGTGGCCCATCACCCAGGAGGCGTACCGGCTACTGCATGTGACCGATGTGCTCGATGTGCTGGACAACCAGTGGGGCCTGGCCGGCGCGATGGTCTACCTGCTGTTGTTCGGCTGGCTGGTGGCCATTCAGGTGGCCGTGCTGTTGGGACTCGAGATCGTGTGGCCCGGGGGCACCCTGGGGTCGGTCGCCCGGGGCGCCACCCGGGTGCCCGGCCGTTACCGGCGGACCAGGCGCCTGTTGGAGATCCAACGGATCCTGGTGGTCCACGGGCTGTCCAGTTATGTCCGTCCGCGCCTGCCACGGCGGATCCACGTGGATCTGGACTCGTTGGCTGCCACGCTCGCACGGGCCCTGGCCGCCTGTGGGGTCACCTTCGTCAAACTCGGTCAGTTCGCCGCCACCCGCGCCGACGCCGTGCCACCGGAATTCGTCCGCGAGTTCTCCAAGCTCCAGGCCGAGGTCCCGCCCGTGCCGTTTTCGGAGCTGGAGCCCGAACTGCTCAAATCCTGGGGCAAGCCCGTCGACGAGGTGTTCGCCTCCTTCGACCGCAGACCACTGGCGGCGGCCTCGGTGGCCCAGGTGCACACCGCAGTGCTCCACGACGGCACCCCGGTGGTGGTCAAGGTGCAGCGCCCCCGGATCCGCGGGCAGGTCCAGGCGGACTCCGATATCATCCTGACCCTGGCCGAGAGCCTGGAGGCACGGGCGGTCTGGGCGCGCCAAGTGGGCGTGTACAAACTGGCGGAGTCCTTCGTGAAGTCCCTTCGGACCGAACTGGACTACCGGGAGGAGGCCGCACAGACGATCGCGATGCGCGAGGTCACCGCGGCCTCGGGCCAGGAAGATATCGTTATCCCGCGCATCTACCCGGAGCTCTCGGGGCCCACCGTCATCGTGATGGACCGGGTGGCGGGCACCCCGCTGTCGAAGGCCCACACGGAACTGGCCACGATGCCAAGGCGGCTGCGCCGGGGCCTGGCAGAGGACCTGTTCGAACTCATCGCCAGACAGATGCTGGTCGATGGGACCTTCCACGCCGATCTGCACGGCGGCAATATCCTGATCCAGCCCGGCGGCACCATGGGGCTGATCGACTTCGGCGCGGTGGGCCGGCTGGAGGCCGGGGACCGGCAGGACATCATGATCCTGTTGGTTGCTCTGCAGACCCAGGACTCACGGGCGGCGACCTCGGCCGTGCTCGATATGCTGGGCAATCCCGCCGGCGCGAACGCCCGGATGCTGCAACGCGATATCGGCGATGTCATGCTGCGCTTCGCCACCGCCGGGCGCGGGAACTATTCCGAGTTGTTCACCCAACTGGCCAACTTCTTCGTCGTCCACGGTTTCACGATGCCAACGCCGATCGGTTCGGCCTTCCGCGCGATCAGCACGTTGGAGGGTTCGCTGAAGGTGCTCGATCCGGATCTCGACCTACTGGATATGGTGCAGGCGCGCGGTGACTCCCTCCTGGCCCAGGCCAGGCGGCCGGCCGATATGGTCGACCGGGCGAAGCTCTATGCGCTGACCACGGGCACACAGCTGCTCGAACTGCCGGGGCGGGTCTCGCGTGCGGTGGCCCATCTGGAGGACGGGGAGCTCAACGTGGGCCCCACGGGGATGGACCAGTCCACTCTGGGCAGGATGATGCGGTTGCTGGGCGACTCCCTGGTGCAGACGGTGATCGCGACGGCGCTCATCATCGGCGGGATCATGCTGATGGCCGCCGATATCGGGCCGACCCTGTCCAGTGAGCTCAAGATCTTCACGTACTTCGGCTCCTGGCTGCTGTTAACCGGAGCGATCCTGGCCGAACGCGTCGTCGCCCCGGCGATGACCCGCCGAAGCGGCTGAGCGGCGCGCGGATCATCGGCCGCGGCGCTCAGCCGGCCCCACTCAGGGCAGGAGCACGACCTTACCGGTGGTCTTCCGACCCTCCAGAGCACGGTGGGCGTCAGCGGCCTCGGCCAGGGGGAAGGTCGCTCCCACCCGGAAGTCCAGCCAGCCCTCGTTCAGCCCGGCGAAGACCATATCACTGCGCTCCTGCAACTCCTCCGGGGTCCGGGCGAACCACTGCAGTGAGGGCCGTGACAGGAAGATGCCGCCACCGGAGTTCAAGCGTTGGATGTCGAATGGCGGCACGGCGCCCGAGGCGGCTCCGAAGAGCACCATGGAACCGCGCGGCCTGAGGCTGGCCAAAGAGGCGTCGAAGGTGTCCTTGCCGACCCCGTCGTAGGCGACGTCGACCCCGGCGCCGTCGGTCAGGTCCATAACGGTCGCGGTGATGTCGACATCCGGGCCGTAGAGGAACACCTCATCGGCGCCGGCTGCCCGCGCCAGGTCCGCCTTCTGCCGGGTGGAGACCGTGCCGATCACCCGGCCTCCCAGGTGCTTGACGAACTGGGTCAGCAGCAGGCCGACACCGCCGGCGGCGGCATGGATCAGCGCGGTCTGGCCCGGTTCGATCCGGTGGGAGCCGGTGGCCAGATACTGGGCGGTCAGACCCTGCAGGGGGATCGCCGCGGCGGTCGGGAAGTCGACTCCGTCCGGTACCGGCAGCAGGGACTTCTCGGCGACCACGACGCGGGTGGCATAGGAGCCGGGGGCGTCGTGCCAGGCCACCGCATCGCCCACGGCCACGGTGCTCACGCCCTCACCCAGGGCGGCCACCGTGCCCGCACCCTCGGAGCCGACGATGTGGGGGAAGGGCATGGGGTACATGCCGCCGCGGCGGTAGGTGTCGATGAAGTTCACGCCTGCGGCGCGGACGTCGACGAGGACCTGGCCGGGGCCTGGCACGGGATCGGGCAGTTCGTTGTAGGCGAGTACTTCGGGCCCGCCCTGGCGCATCGCCTGGATTGCGAACATGGGTGCTCCTTCGAGTCGGTTTGCGGATCGATTCGGACCGCGGGACGGTGAACCGTCACGCTAGTGCATAAAGTTTAAACATCATGTATCGTTATGCACATGTCCGATTTCAGTGTTGCAGTCTCCGGGGCCACCGGGTACGCAGGCGGGGAAATGCTCCGGCTGCTCGACGGCCATCCATCCCTTCACGTTACAACGCTCACCGGCAATTCGTCCGTCGGTCACACTTTGGGGGAGTACCAGCCCCATTTGGTCCGATATGCGGACATGGTCATCGAGCCGTCCACGGCCGAGGTCCTGGCGGGCCACGACATCGTCGTCCTGGCCCTGCCACACGGGGAGTCCGGCAAGATCGCGGCGGAACTCGAAGCCGCCTCGCCCGCCACCCTCATCCTCGACCTGGCGGCGGACCACCGCCTGGTCAGCGCAGCGGCCTGGGAGAAGTTCTACAAATCCGAACACCAGGGCACCTGGACCTATGGCCTGCCCGAACTCATGCTGCCCGGCGGCCGCAAGCAGCGCGCGCTCCTGCCCGGTGCCAAGCGGATCGCAGTACCCGGGTGCAATGTCACGGCGATCACCCTGGCCCTCCAGCCCCTGGTCGCAGCCGGGCTGATCGACCACACCCAGCTGCACGCGGTGCTGGCCAATGGCGTCTCCGGCGCCGGCAAGTCGCTCAAACCGCACCTGCTGGCAGCGGAGATCCTGGGCGACGCCAGCCCGTACGGCACAGCCGGGACCCACCGGCACGTCCCGGAGATCGAGCAGAACCTGGCCGCGGTGCTGGGCCAGACTCCGGACGAAACCGACGTGCGGATCTCCTTCACCCCCACGCTGATTCCGGCGGCCCGCGGAATTCTGGCCACCTGCCAGGCGCCGCTGACCCCCGGGACAGACCCCGCGACGATCGCCGCGGCCTTCCATGCCGCCTACGACGATGAGCCCTTCATCCGGCTGCTGCCTCACGGCCAGTGGCCGCACATCTCGGCGGCGGTCGGCTCGAACACCGCGCATCTGCAGTTCGCCATCGATGAGCGCGCCGGCACCGTCCTGGTGTGCGCAGCCATCGACAACCTGGTCCGCGGCACCGCCGGCCAGGCACTGCAATCGGCCCAGCTGAGCCTCGGGCTGCCCGAAGACCTCTCAATCCCAGTTCAAGGAGTTGCACCGTGAGCGTCACCTATCCGCAGGGCTTCAGCGCCGCAGGCGCTACCGCGGGCCTCAAGCCCAGTGGCAAACCCGACCTGACCGTCATCGCCAACACCGGCCCCTCCGATGCCGTCGCCGCGGTCTTCACCTCCAACCGCTGCCAGGCCAACCCCGTGCTGTGGAGCCGCCAGGCCGCAGCCGACGGCAGGGCCCGCGCGGTCGTCCTCAACTCCGGCGGCGCCAACTGCTTCACCGGCCCCTTCGGTTTCGAGACCACCCACGCCACAGCGGAAACCGCCGCCGGGCTGTTGGACGTCGCGGCAGGCGATGTGCTGGTGTGCTCGACGGGGCTGATCGGTGTGGGCGGGCAGGACTTCCGCGATAAGATCCTGGGCGCACTGCCCGGCCTGGTCGCGGACCTGGCGGAGACATCGCAGGCCGGACAGGACGCCGCCGAGGCGATCATGACCACCGATACCGTGCCCAAGACCATCGGCTACGAAGGCACCGGCTTCCGGATCGGCGGGATCGCCAAGGGAGCGGGAATGCTGGCGCCGGCCCTGGCCACCATGCTCGTCGTCCTGACCACGGACGCGGATCTGGACTCGGAGGAACTCGATGCGGCGCTGCGCAGCGCCACGGACGCCAGCTTCGACAGGCTCGACACCGACGGGTGCATGTCGACCAACGACACCGTGGTCCTGATGAGCTCCGGGCTGGGCGCCAAGCCCGATCCCGGGGAATTCGCGGAGCTGCTGCGCCAGGCCTGCGTCGACCTGGCCCGCCAGCTGCATGTGGACGCGGAGGGCGCCCACCATGATGTGGCGATCACCACCAGGGGGGCGGCCAGCGAGGCCGAAGCGGTCACCGTATCCCGCGCGGTCGCGCGCTCGAACCTGTTCAAGGCCGCGATCTTCGGCGAGGACCCCAACTGGGGCCGCGTGGTCGCCCAGGTCGGCACCACGGACGCCACCTTCGAACCCGATGCCATCGACGTGACGATCAACGGCGTCATGGTCTGCCAGGGATCCACCCCGCACGCCGACCCGGCCACAGTCGTCTTCGGCCGCGAGGTGACCGTCGACATCGACTTGCACGCAGGCGGGGCCGCTGCCACGGTGTGGACCTCGGACCTGACCCATGACTACGTCGAAGAGAACAGCGCCTACTCATCATGAACGACACGCCGCGCGGTAGCCGCGCACACCAGCATCTGAGCCCCGCCCAGCGCCTGGCCGTGGCCCAGTCCAAGGCGGAGGTCCTGACTGAGGCCCTGCCCTGGATCAAGACCTTCAAGGGCGCCACGATCGTCATCAAGTACGGCGGCAATGCAATGGTCTCCCCGGAACTGCAGCAGGCCTTCGCCGATGACATCGCCTTCTTCCGCTTCGCCGGGCTGCGGCCCATCGTCGTCCACGGCGGCGGCCCGCAGATCAACACGATGCTGGAGCGCCTGGGCATCGAAAGCGAATTCATCGCCGGCCAGCGCTACACCTCCGAGGAGGCCGCCGAGGTCGTGCGCATGGTGCTCTCGGGCCAGGTCAACCGCGATATCGTCGCGCGCATCAATATGAACGGCGATGCGGCGGTGGGCCTGTCCGGCGAGGACGGCGACCTGCTGCTGGCCACGCCCAGTTCCGTGACGGTTGACGGCCAACAGGTCGCCCTGGGTCGGGTGGGGGAGATCCGCCGGGTCAACGTCGAGCTGCTCAACGAGCTGCTGGACGCCGGGCGCGTACCGGTGGTGTGCTCGATCGCGGCGGAACTCGGCGGGCCGGCGGGCAAACCGCTGAACATCAACGCGGACCTGGCCGCGGCCCAGATCGCCAAGTATGTGGGCGCCGACAAGCTCATCATGCTCACCGACGTCCCCGGCCTGTACCGCGACTGGCCCGATCGCGACTCGCTCATCTCACGCATCGCACCGGAGGAGTTGCGGGAACTGCTGCCCCGCCTCGACTCCGGCATGATCCCCAAGATGACCGCCGCGCTGGACGCGGTGGACAACGGTGTGGGCCAGGCCCACATCATCGACGGGCGCACCGCGCACTCGCTGCTGCTCGAGGTCTTCACCGACGAGGGCATCGGAACCCTGGTGCAGTACCCGGACTTCGTGCCGCGCTCCGTCGGCTGACCCCGTTTCTCCCCACCACTCACGAATGTTAGAAGGAATCATGGCTGATCAGACCCAGCCCCAGACCACCGCCACCGGCTGGCGGACCGCCCACGAACACTCCATCCTGCCCGCCATCGGACGGCCCCAGCTCCTGCTCGACCACGGTCGCGGGGCCCATGTGTGGGACTCCGACGGGAAGGAGTACATCGATCTGTTGGCCGGCATCGCGGTCAACGCCCTGGGCCACGCACATCCGGACTACGTCGCCGCCGTATCCCACCAGGTGGCCACGTTGGCGCAGATCTCGAACTACTTCGCCTCGGAGCCGCAGATCCACCTGGCCACGCGGATCCTCGAACACGCGAAGGCGCCCGGGGGTTCGGCAGTCTACTTCGCCAACTCCGGTTCGGAGGCCAATGAGACGGCGCTGAAGATGTCGCGCCGGGTCGCCGGTGGCACCCGGACCAAGGTGATCGCCGTCGAGGGCTCCTTCCACGGCCGGACCATGGGGTCCCTGGCGCTGACGAGCAATCCGAAGTATCGCGAGCCCTTCACCCCCGGCGTGCCCGGTGTCGTCTTCGTGCCCTTCGGTGACATCGCCGCCCTCGAGGCGGAGATCGACGATACGACTGCGGCGATGTTCATCGAACCGATCCAGGGCGAGGGCGGGGTGCGCAACCATCCGCAGGGCTATCTCACGGCGGCACGCGAACTGACCAGGGCCCACGGCGCCCTGCTCGTCCTCGACGAGGTGCAGACCGGGATGGGCCGGTGCGGCGCCTGGTTCGCACACCAGCATCCGCTGATCGGCGAGGGCGTGGTGCCCGACATCATGACCCTGGCCAAGGGTCTGGGCGGCGGGCTGCCGATTGGGGCCACCGTGACCTTCGGGTCCGAGGTGACGAACCTGCTGGTGCCCGGCCAGCACGGCTCGACATATTCGGGCAACCCGGTCGTCACCGCGGCCGGCAATGCCGTCTTCGACGTGTTCGAACGCGACGGCCTGGTGGGCCGCGCCGAAGCCGTTGGCCAGGAATTCGCCGATGCCCTGGCCAAGGTCGACGGCGTGGTCGCGGTGAGCGGGGCGGGCCTGCTGCGCGCCTTCGAGGTCGCGGACCTGGATTCCCACGACGTGGTCGACGCCGCCCTGGCCGCCGGCTACATCACCAATGCCGTCACCCCCAGCAAGGTGCGCCTGGCCCCACCCCTGATCATCGACGACGCCGACCTGATGGCGTTCGTGGACGATCTGCCGGGTATCCTGGCCGCTGCGCAGAAATCCGCGCCCACCCCCACGGAGGCATGATATGACCCGCCACTTCCTCAAGGACACCGACCTGAGCCCGGCCGAATTGGTCGAGGTGCTCGACCTGGCCCAGGCGATGAAGGCCGACCCCTACGCGTTCAAGCCCCTGGCCGGGCCGCAGACCGTCGCGATCATCTTCGACAAGACCTCGACGCGCACCCGCGTGTCCTTCGCCGCAGGAGTCGCAGCCCTGGGCGGCAATCCGCTCATCATCAACCCGGGCGAATCGCAGCTGGGCCACAAGGAGTCCATCGAGGACTCCGCACAGGTGTTCAGCCGGATGGTCTCGGCGATGGTCTGGCGCACCTATGAGCAGTCGGGCCTGGAACGGATGGCCGCCTCCGGCAGCGTGCCGGTGATCAACGCGCTGTCCGACGACTACCACCCCTGCCAGCTGCTGGCCGATCTGCTGACGATCCGCGAACACCGCGGCAACGACTCCGCCTCCGGCGTTGCAGGACTGACGCTGAGCTACTACGGCGACGGCGCGAACAATATGGCCCATTCCTATGCCCTGGCCGGGGTCAATGCCGGGATGCACGTGCGCATCGCCGCTCCGACCGGCCACCAGCCCGCCGCATCCGTGGTCGCAGAGGCCCAGGAGCTGGCCCGCGTCACCGGCGGCTCGCTGATGATCACCGACGACCCCGTCGCGGCCGCACAGGACGCCGATGTGCTGGTGACCGATACCTGGGTCTCGATGGGCCAGGACCACGCCGGCCGCGACGATGAGGACTCGCCGTTCACCAAGTACCAGGTGACCGAGGAACTGATGGCGCTGGGCCACGAGCCGATCTTCCTGCACTGCCTGCCGGCCTACCGTGGCAAAGAGGTGGCTGCCGAGGTCATCGACGGCCCGGCCTCGGTCGTGTTCGATGAGGCGGAGAACCGCCTGCACGCGCAGAAGGCGCTGCTGGCCTGGCTGGTGGAGCGGGCTTGAGCGCGCATCCCGCCGCCGGTCGGATGGCGGCCGTGACCACCAAGGCCGCCAGGCAGGCGAAGATCACGGAGCTGATCCGCACCCGGCAGGTGCGCTCGCAGACGGAGCTGGCCGGCCTGTTGGCCGAAGCCGGTTTCGAGGTCACCCAGGCCACGCTCTCGCGCGACCTGGTGGGCCTCGGCGCGGTCAAGGTCCGCACCCGGGCCGGCGCCGTCTACGCGGTCCCTGGAGAGGGTGGGGACTCCTCCCTGCAGCAGGGCCTGGGCGCCGAGGTCTTCGACGCCCGGCTGGGCCGCCTGCTGGAAGACCTGTTGGTCTCAGCGGTGCACTCGGGCAATATGGTGATTCTGCGCACCCCGCCGGGGGCCGCGCAGTATCTGGCCTCGGCAATGGACCACGCCAGGCTGCCCGATGTGATGGGCACGATCGCCGGCGATGACACCGTCCTGGTCATCACCTTCTCCGCCGACGGGGGGCCGAAGCTGGCCGCCGCGCTGTTGGAGCAGGCGGGAATCTCCGGCTGATCGGTCGGGTGTTCGGCCGGGCCCGACGCAGATCACAGTGCCGGCACTATGATGAATAGACATTCATGGGTTAGTATTTTAATAAATCACGAAGGAGAGTTTCATGACTGAACGCGTCGTACTGGCGTACTCCGGGGGCCTCGACACCTCGGTCGCCATCGGTTGGATCAAGGAAGCGACGGGCATGGACGTCATCGCCATGGCCGTGGACGTGGGCCAGGGGGGCGAGGACCTGGAGACCGTTCGCCAGCGCGCCATGGACTGCGGTGCTGTCGAGGCCGTCGTCGCCGACGCCCGCGATGAGTTCGCCAACGAGTACTGCATGGCGGGCCTGAAGGCCAACACCATGTACATGGACGCCTACCCGAACGTCTCGGCCCTGTCCCGTCCGCTCATCGCCAAGCACCTGGTCGCCACAGCGCTGAAGTACGGTGCGACGACGGTGGCCCATGGCTGCACGGGCAAGGGCAACGACCAGGTCCGCTTCGAAGTCGCGATCACCTCGCTGGCCCCGCATCTGAAGTGCCTGGCCCCGGTGCGCGACCTGGCGCTGACGCGTGAAGCCGCGATCGAATACGCGGAGCGGAACAACCTGCCGATCGTCACGACGAAGTCGAACCCCTTCTCGATCGACCAGAACGTGTGGGGTCGCGCCGTGGAGACCGGATTCCTCGAGGACATCTGGAACTCCCCGACGAAGGACGTCTACGACTACACCGACGATCCGGGATTCCCGCCGCCGGCCGACGAAGTCCAGATCACCTTCGAAAAGGGCATCCCGGTGGCCATCGACGGTGCGAAGGTCACCCCGCTGCAGGCCATCGAACAGCTCAACCAGCGTGCCGGCGCACAGGGGATCGGACGCATCGACATCGTCGAGGACCGCCTGGTCGGCATCAAGAGCCGCGAGGTCTACGAAGCGCCGGGCGCGATCGCGCTGATCACCGCGCACCGCGAACTGGAGAACGTCACTCTGGAACGCGAACAGGCCCGGTTCAAGAAGTTCGTCGACCAGCGGTGGACCGAAGTGGTCTACGACGGGCAGTGGTTCTCCGAGCTGCGGGAATCCCTGGACGCCTTCATCGAGGACACCCAGGACCACGTCTCCGGCACCATCCGCATGGTCATGCACGGCGGTACGGCAGTCGTCACCGGGCGCAAGTCCGAGCACTCGCTCTACGACTTCAACCTGGCGACCTACGATGAGGGCCAGTCCTTCGATCAGTCCGCCGCCCGTGGCTTCATCGACATCTACGGCCTGTCCTCGAAGCAGGCCACCGCGCGCAACCAGAAGTTCTGAGCGCAGCGGGCCGGTCCGGTGGATGATCCGGACCGGCCGCACCCGGACCCAGGCCGTAAGCTGAGGGCGAAAGCCTCCCGCTTGCGGCCTGGGCCGTATCCGGGGAACACGCATCAACCGACGTATCCGCTACATACGAAGAAGTGAGGAACCCGTGTCCGAACGGATCAGCCTGTGGGGTGGGCGCTTCGCCGACGGCCCCGCCGACGCCCTGGCCAAACTCTCGAAGTCGACCCAGTTCGACTGGCGCCTGGCCGACTACGATATCGCGGGCTCCCGTGCCCACGCCCGCGTGCTGGCGTCCGCCGGCCTGCTCGACGAGACGGAACTGGCCGGTATGCTGGCGGCCCTCGACGAACTCCAGGCACGAGTGGACTCCGGGGACTTCGTGGCACAGGAATCCGATGAGGACGTGCACTCGGCGCTGGAACGCGGCCTGCTGGAGATCGCCGGCGCCGAGCTCGGCGGCAAACTGCGCGCCGGCCGCTCCCGCAACGACCAGATCGCCACCTTGGGCCGGATGTACCTGCGCGACCACGCCCGCAGCCTGGCCGGCCTGGTGCTCGACGTGACCGAGGCGCTTCTCGAGCAGGCGGCCGCACACCCCGAAGCGGCGATGCCGGGGCGCACCCACCTGCAGCACGCCCAGCCGATCCTGCTGGCCCACCAGCTCCTGGCACATGTCTGGCCGTTGCTGCGCGATGTGGACCGGCTGACCGACTTCGATCGCCGTGCCGCGGTCTCGCCCTATGGTTCCGGTGCTCTGGCCGGGTCCTCGCTGGGCCTCGACCCACAGGCGGTGGCCGCCGAACTGGGCTTCGCTGACTCGGTGGAGAATTCGATCGACGGCACGGCCTCCCGCGATGTGTTCGCCGAATTCCTCTTCGACCTGGCAATGCTGGGCGTGGACCTGTCCCGGCTGTCGGAGGAGGTCATCCTGTGGGCGACCAAGGAATTCGGCTTCGTCACCCTGGACGACCGTTTCTCCACCGGTTCGTCGATCATGCCGCAGAAGAAGAACCCCGATGTCGCCGAACTCACGCGCGGCAAGTCCGGGCGCATCATCGGTGATCTGACCGGCCTGCTGACCACCCTCAAGGGCCTGCCGCTGGCGTACAACCGGGACCTGCAGGAAGACAAGGAGCCGGTGTTCGATGCGGTGGACACCCTGGAGCTGCTGCTGCCGGCCTTCGGTGGCATGGTCGCCACTCTGACCTTCAACACCGAGAGGATGGAGTATCTGGCCCCGCGCGGATTCGCCCTGGCCACGGATATCGCCGAATGGTTGGTCCGGCAGGGAGTTCCTTTCCGGGTGGCCCATGAGCTCTCCGGTGCCTGTGTCAAGCTGGCCGAGTCCCGTGACCAGGAACTGTGGGATCTCACCGACGAGGACTTCGCCGGTATCTCGGAACACCTGACCGGTGAGGTCCGCAGCGTGCTGTCGACCCACGGCTCGATCGACTCGCGCAGTTCCAAGGGTGGCACCGCGCGCTCGGCCGTGGCAGGGCAGCTCGAGCACGCCAGGGCCGAGGTCGCGCGGCTGCGCGCCTTCGCGAACACGCCGACCCGCTGAATCGGCGGGAACGGGGCACTCTGGAACACCGCCGCCGAGGTCCCGGCCGGGACCTCGGCGGCGGTGCGCCGCTAGAATCAAGGGTGCCGAGCCTTGTCGTTCGGCGCTCATGCACATATGAAAGGGAAACAGTGACCGACATCCTCAGCGATTTTCGCAGGCGCGAACTCGTCGCACAGACCACCGACGAAGAGGCCCTGGGCAATGCCCTGGCGAACGAATCCCTGACCTTCTATGTCGGTTTCGATCCCACCGCGCCCAGCCTGCACATGGGCAATCTGGTGCAGATCCTCACGGCCCGCAGGCTGCAGGACGCCGGGCACAACCCGTTGGCACTGGTCGGCGGGGCGACCGGCCTGATCGGCGATCCGCGACTGACTTCCGAGCGCACTCTGAACCCGCGCGACGTCGTCGAGGGCTGGGTTGAGCGGATCCGCGGCCAGATCGAGCGCTTCCTGGACTTCGAGGGCCCGCATGCCGCTCGGATGGTCAACAACTACGACTGGACCGGCGAGGTCAACGTGCTGGACTTCCTGCGGGAAGTCGGCAAGCACTTCTCCGTCAACCGGATGCTGGCCAAGGAGGCCGTCGCGGCGCGGCTCAAGAGCGATTCCGGGATCTCGTTCACCGAATTCTCCTACCAGCTGCTGCAGGGCAATGACTACCTCGAACTGCACAAGCGCTACGGGGCCAGCCTGCAGACCGGAGGTTCGGACCAGTGGGGCAACCTGACCGCCGGCATCGACCTGATCCGGCGGGTGACCGGTGACAGCGTACACGCGATGTCGACCCGGTTGATCACAAAGGCAGACGGCACCAAGTTCGGCAAGACCGAATCCGGCACGGTCTGGCTGGATCCGGAATTGACCAGCCCATACGCCTTCAGCCAGTTCTGGCTCAACGCGGCAGACGCCGATGCGCCGGGCTACCTCAAGGTGTTCTCGCTGCGTCCGATGGACGAGATCGACGCGATCATCGAGGAATTCAAAGCCGCCCCGCACAAGCGCCTGGTGCAGAAGACCCTGGCACAGGACGTCACGACCCTGGTCCACGGCCCTGAGCAGACCGCGCAGGCCTTCGCCGCGGCCGATGCGCTGTTCGGGGGAGGAGACCTGGGCGAGCTGGCGCCGGCCACCGTGGCGTCCGCCACCGCGGACCTGCCGACAGCGCAGTTCGACGCTGCTGCCCTGGCCGCCGGCATCTCGGTCGTGGATGCCTTCGCAGCCTCCGGCATCGTCAAGTCCAAGGGCGATGCCCGCAAGGCCATCCAGCAGGGCGGCGCCTACATCAACAACACGAAGGTCGCCGAGGCGGATGCCGTGCTGCGTGCCGAGGATCTGCTGGAGGCGGCCGGTGCGGGTGTGGCGGTGCTGCGGCGCGGCAAGAAGACCTTGGGCGCCGTGCGCGTGACCCGCTGATCCGCTCCTCCGGACATGGGGCCCGCCGGCGTACTGAGGACGATTGCGTCCCCATATGCCGGCGGGCCCCGATGCTTGTAGCACGGATCACTCTGGTTCGGGTTGCGGCCGGGTTGCGGGTCGTGTAATGTTTTCTCTTGTCGCCAGGACAGCCCAGCGGGTTCGCGGGGCCGGAAATCCCGGCGGCAGTGAACATAATCGAGCATCCCTTCGCGGTGACTCCTCTTGTGATTGCCCGTGTTTCACGGGTGGTTGTCGGGGTTGGCCAGTGTGGGTGTGTGCCTGTTGTTTGAGAACTCAATAGCGTACTTGAATAGTTTTTTTCGTGATGCCAGAACTAAGTAGTACATATTTTCTGGCTGAAAATAATAATGATGGATGATACGAAGAACAAT
>NZ_JANIJZ010000039.1:0-2026 GCF_024580675.1 Brevibacterium sp. 50QC2O2 | reverse complement strand
AATGACCCAACGATCTGCGGGCCGCGCAAAGCTCCCAGTCTAGCCCGGATCGATTCGGCGGGTCCCGCTCAGCCCACCCGGCCACCCCGCCTAGCCGGTCACCCTGCCTAGCCGGTCCCCTGCCTAGCCGGCCAACAGCAGGCGGAGCGCCAGGAACAGGATCAACAGCCCGATCCCCACATCGATGCAGCGCCAGACGGCGGGCTTGGCAACCAGCGGCGCCAGGGCCCGTGCGCCCAGGCCCAGGAAGATGAACCAGCTGATGGAGCCGAACATCGCGCCGACGGAGAACCACCAGGAGTCACCGGGGTATTGATGGGACAGGGTTCCCAACAGGGCGACGGTGTCGAGGTAGACGCCGGGGTTGAGGAAGGTGATCGCCAGAGTCGTCAGCATGACCGGGCGCAGCGTCGAACGGGCACGGGTGCTGCGGGGGCTTTCGGAGCTTTCGGAGTCGAGGCGCCGAGCGCCGGAGTCTGTGGGCGCGGCGGCGCCTGCGTCCTCGGTCCGGGCTTTGGCGCCGAGGCCGCCCTCACCACCAGTTCCGGGGTGGCCTGCGTTACCCGCGCCGGGGTCGCCCTTGGCAACGGGCGCGGAATCGGCGTCCAATCCCTGTGCCCGCGCTGCCGAGCGGAATGACTGGATCGCGAAGTAGATCAGGTAGGCGGCGCCCAGCCAGCGCAGGGCGGTGGTGAACCACGGGGCCGCGGCGATGAGCGCGCCGATCCCCAGATTGCCCGCGGCGATGAGCACGCAGTCGGCCAGGGCGCACACTGCGATCACGGCGCCGATGTGTGAGCGCTTCAGGCCCTGGCGCAGGAGGAAGGCGTTCTGCGGTCCGACCGCCACGATGAGGGACCAGCCTGCCAGGCAGCCGGCCACGGCGGAGCTGATGAGAAGAGGGGACATGCCTGCAAGCCTAGGGTCGGCGGCGGCCTGTGGAGGCCGTTTCGGGGCCAGATCGTGATGCAGGTATATGAAAGTTTCTTCTTCTGGTGAAGAATTTCTGTATGAACATCGAACGCCTGCGGGCATTGGCGACTGCTGTGGACACCGGAGCGCTGGATACGGCTGCCCGCCGCCTGCACATCACGCCCTCGGCCATGAGCCAGCGCATCCGCGCACTGGAGGCCGAAGTCGGGACGGTTCTGCTGCGCCGGTCGGCCCCGGTCGCCCCTACCGAGGCGGGCCAGGTGGTGTTGCGCGCCGCGCGGCAGATGCTGTTGATCGAAGCCGACACCCTGGCCCGGATCGGCGCGGGCGCACCGGATACCGGCGGAGATGCCGGGAGCGCGGGCCGCCCGTCCGGCGCCGAGGCCCCGGTGCGGATTCGTCTCGCCGTCAACGCCGACTCCCTGTCGACCTGGATGGGGCCGTTGTTCGCTTCGGCCGCGGCCTGGCCGGACGTGCTGATCCATCTGGAGGTGGTCGATCAGGCGCTGGCCCACGAGTACCTCGCAGCGGGCAGGGTAATGGCCGCGATCAGTTCGCGGCGGGCCGCCGGCGCCGGATGCCGCTCGATCCCCCTGGGCGCGATGCGCTATCGGGCCATGGCCAGGGTGGATCTGCTCCGGGCTCACGACGTTGAGGTTGGGCCGGTGGGAGGCGTTGAGTCCGGGCCGGCGGTGCGCCCGGCCGATTGGCTGCGGCGCCTGCCCATGGTGAACTTCGGCAGTGATGACGACCTGCAGTGGGAGTTCCTCCGGCGCAACGGGATCCGCACCGAGCCGCCCGTGCACCAGATCCCCAGTTCGCGCGAGTTCACCGGGGCGGTCATCGCGGGTCTGGGCTGGGGAATGGTGCCCGAGGCCCACCTCGGCGCCGGAGACGCACCCGGCGCGGGTGAGCCGGGAGGCGGCGATGCCCTGCACGACCTGCCGGTCGCCGACCCGATCACCGATGTGCCGCTGTATCTGCACAGGTGGAAGGTCGGGACCCCGCGACTGGACCGGGTGTGCCAGGCGATCACCGACTTGGCCGCGACCGCGCTGCGGTGACGCTCCCGTGCGCCAATCAGTGGGCCATC
>NZ_JANIJZ010000038.1:0-4063 GCF_024580675.1 Brevibacterium sp. 50QC2O2 | reverse complement strand
AGGATTCCTCAACGATCCGAAATACACGCATCGACCCGAGATGGACACGAAGTCATGAGACATCAATGGACACACCTGGTTGAGACATCACGTGGCCCCGATGTCCTGAGACATGACACGCCCCGGATCCTGCATGAACCTCCCACTGGATGATGCCCCGCCCCATCGACTGGGAAACATGACATCCGTCATGAGCGATTCGTGACGCACGGCGGAGACGCGGCCGCCCCCTCACCGGTTAAGTGGTGGGTATGGATACCACAACACCGGCAACCGGACACACGACCCCGCCGGCCATCGAGCTCAAGGCCCTGAGCAAGCGCTTCGGCCGGGTGCGGGCCGTTGACGGACTCGACCTGCGCATCGACCCAGGCGAGATCGTCGCCTTCCTCGGCCCCAATGGCGCAGGCAAGACCACCGCCCTGGACATGGTGCTGGGACTGAGCGAGCCGACCTCGGGCACGGCCAGCGTGCTGGGAGCAGCCCCGCACAAAGCCGCCGCATCCGGCCGCATCGCCGCGGTGCTGCAGACCGGCGGCCTGCTGCGCGACCTGTCCGTCAAGGAAACCGTCACGGCGATCGCCTCCATGTTCCACGCCCGCGACCGCGTGCCGGCGGTCATCGAGCGCGCCGGCCTCACCCCGATCCTGGGGCGCCGCGTCGGCAAGTGCTCGGGCGGTGAACAGCAACGGCTGAAGTTCGCGCTGGCCCTCATCCCGGACCCGGACGTGCTGGTGCTCGACGAGCCCACCGCCGGCATGGACGTGAGCGCCCGCCGGCACTTCTGGGACGTGATGCGCGCCGACGCCGAGGCCGGCCGCACCGTCGTCTTCGCCACCCACTATCTGCAGGAGGCCGAGGAGTTCGCGGCGCGCACCGTGGTCATCAGCCGGGGCCGCCTGGTCGCCGATGCGCCGACGCGGGACCTGCGGGCCTCACTGGGCGGCCGCAGCGTCAGTGCCCTCGTGCCGCGGGGCGCACTCGAGCGCCTGGGCGCCCTGCCGGGTATCAGCCACGTGGAAGTCGAGCAGGCCTCGAGCCCGGCCGGCGCCGAGGGGCTCGCGACTCACCTGGCCGGCGCGCCCCACCGGGACGAGGCCGCCGGCCCGGACGAAGTGCGGGTGCGCCTGCGGGCGGAGGACTCGGATGCTGTGGCCCGGGTCCTGCTGAACGACCTCGGCGGCCACAGGCTGCGCGTCACCGAACCGAGCCTGGAGACCGCCTTCACCGAACTCACCTCGGCCGCCTCCGACTCCATAGAACCGGAGCCCACCGAACCGGACTCTACTGAACCGGAGCCCACCGAACCGACTTCCACCGGGAGCGCATCATGACCTTCTCCGCGACCTATCTGCGCATCGAACTGGTGCGCCAACTGCGCGACGGCTTCACCCTGGCCTTCACCCTGGCCCTGCCCTCCGTTATGTACCTCATCTTCGGCGCGGGTGCCGAATGGGGCTCCACCCGGATCGGCGATGGCAACGTGGCCTTCTCGGTCATGGTCTCGATGGCCGCCTACGGCACCGTCACTGCTATGACCTCGCTGACCGCGTCCTCGGCGGCCGAATCCGTTCAGGGCTGGGGCCGCCAGCTGGCCATGACCCCGTTGGGCAACGGCGGCTACACCCTGACCAAGGTCCTCGTGGCGCTGAGCTACTCGGTGCTGTCGGTCGCAGTGGTCTACGTGCTGGGCGCCATGACCGGGGCCGAGGCCGGGGCCGCCTGGGTCTGGTTCGCCTGCGCCGGCATCACCCTGGGCCTGGGCACTATCTACGGGCTCTACGGCCTGGCCGTCGGACTGGTCTTCAAATCCGAGACCGCCACCGGCCTGGCCTCGGCGCTGCTGACCTTCTTCGCCTTCTTCGGCAATGTCTTCATGCCGCTGTCGGGCGTCATGCTCACCATCGCCCACTTCACCCCTCTCTACGGCGTGGTCGCCCTGGCCCGCTGGCCGCTGACGCAGGGTCGGGTGGACGAAACCCTGACCGATCCGCTGTGGCAGCCAGTCCTCAACGTCGTGGTCTGGGCGCTCGTGTTCCTGGGCCTGGCCCTCTACGGGGTGAAGCGGACCCGTGGCAGGAAGTGACCCGGGTAGGCTCGGGCCCATGAACCACGCAGAGGCCGGGCGGGAGCGACGGGGATCCGGGGACGGGGGCCCGTGGATGCGCTACTCCTGGGCCATTGCGGCCGTGTGGCTGGTCTTCATCTTCTACCCCGTCGCCACGCTGGTCGGCAGTTCCGCCGCTGCGGGGCTGCGCGGCCTCGGCTGGGCGGGGCTGAGCCTCTTCGTCGTGGTGTATCTGCTCAGCTTCCGGCTGGGAGGCAACGCGGGCGTGGCAGCCCAGCCGGTGCCCGCGGTGACCTGGTGGCTCTTCGCCCTGGCCGTGGCCTCGGCCGCTGCGACGATCCCCGCCATCGGCGACAGCGCCTTCAGCTTCCTGCCCTTCCTCATCACCATCGCGGCCTATCAACTCCTGCAGTGGTTCTTCGCGGTGGTGGCGGCCAGTAGCGTGGTCGGGCTGTTCAGTTATACGGCGGCCACCGGCACCTGGAGCGAGAACATCTCGCTGCTCATCATCGTGACCGTGCTGTGCCTGGTGCACCTGGTGACCCTGTTCCTGATCCGCCGCTCCGTGCATGCCGAGCGCCTCTCCCGCGAGCTGGTCGCCAGCGAGGAGCGCGAGGCCATCGCCCGGGACGTGCACGATCTGCTGGGTCATTCGCTCACCGTCGTGAAGCTCAAGGCGCAGCTGGCCAGGCGGCTCATCCGCACCGATCCGGGGCGGGCGGAGTCGGAACTGCGCGAACTCGACCAGCTGGTCGCCGAGGCCATCGCCGGGGTCCGCACCACCGTCACCGGGCTGCGCTCGGAGGGACTGGCGTCCCAGCTCGCCTCCTCGGTTCAGACCCTGGGCCGGATCGGGATCGATGTCGAGGTGGTGGGGGAGGAGTCGGTGCTGTCGCCGGCCCAATCCCTGGTCGCTGCCTGGATCCTGCGCGAGGCCACCACGAACACCCTGCGCCACGCTCGCGCGCACCGGGTGCGGATCGGGTTCGTCCCCGGTGGCTTCGAGTTCGAGGATGACGGCCGGGGATTGCCCGCCGACCTCACCGGTACTGCACGCGGCGGGTTCGTCCCCGGAGGCAGTGCACACGGTGGCAACGGACTCGCCGGGATGGCCGAGCGCGCCACGGTCTCGGGTGCGCGGTTCGAACTGGGGGCGTCGCCGGACCTGGGCGGAACGCGGGTGGAATTGTCATGGTGACACTGCTGCTCGTCGACGACCAGGCCATGGTCCGCGGAGCCCTTGGAGCCCTGCTCGAACTGGAGCCCGACCTCGAGGTCGTGGCGCAGGCCGCGGACGCCGCAGCCGCCGTCACCGCTGCCGCGGCAGCCCGCCCGGACGTCTGTCTGATGGACATCCAATTGCCCGACGAGGACGGGATCGCGGCGACCACCCGAGTGCTGGAGGCCAGTCCGGGGACCAGGGTGCTGATCGTGACGACCTTCGCCCGGCCGGGTTACCTCCGGGCTGCGCTGGACGCCGGCGCCAGTGGGTTCGTGGTCAAGGACGCCCCGGCCGAGGCCCTGGCCGAGGCGGTCCGGCACGTTCACGCGGGACTGCGGGTGGTGGACCCGGCCCTGGCCGAGGCCTCGCTGTTCGACGGCGCAAACCCCCTGTCTGCGCGCGAGGTGGACCTGCTGCGGTTGGCGCTGGAGGGGATGTCGGTGGCGAGCATGGCCGCGCGGGTCCATCTATCGGCGGGGACGGTTCGCAATCACCTGTCCTCCGCGATCGGCAAGACGTGTACGCACAATCGCTCCCAGGCCGCGCGGGTAGCACGGGAGAAGGGCTGGATCTGAGTCGCGCTTCGACACTCGATGATGCCCCGCCCCATCGACTGACCGGTTCATGCGGATTCTGCGCCCCGGAACCTGCTGTGAAGTCTCGGGACATCGTGACCACAGATGTCTCACAACATCATGACCACCATGTCTCACCACATCATGACCATACCCATGGTCACGTGGACTCATGACCCGTGACTACAAGCCCACACA
>NZ_JANIJZ010000037.1:0-7611 GCF_024580675.1 Brevibacterium sp. 50QC2O2 | reverse complement strand
GGTCTTGTGTGGGCTTGTAGTCACGGGTCATGAGTCCACGTGACCATGGGTATGGTCATGATGTGGTGAGACATGGTGGTCATGATGTTGTGAGACATCTGTGGTCACGATGTCCCGAGACTTCACACGGGCTGCAAGTGACACGAACCGGACACTCGATGGGGCCTCGGCGCATCGAGTGGGAATGCACCCTCCCCGCGCCCCTACCCCAGCACCTTGAGAATGCCGGGCACAGACAGGATCGCCACGTAGTACCCCATGAACAACACACCGGAGTGCAGTTTGAGGGTGCGCACCAGCAGGCCGGACAGCAGGCCGATCGTCAGCACCACGATCAGGCCCAGCAGGCCGCCCTCCCACACGCTGACCAACAGCACCAGGCCCGAGAACCCCGCGATGATCGCCTCGTGGCTGACCTTCGAGACGACGAAGCGCGCGGCGGCATGGGCGTAGCGCATGGCGAACGGATAGGCGATGAGCCCGGCCAACAGCACGCCCAGGAGGGCGAAGACGAAGAACTGCCCGGTCGACAGGGTGTCGGACAGGTTGAAGTGCTCGCCGGAGGCGGCATCCGTGTGGAACACCGGCGGCGCGTTGAACAGGGGCGCGGCGGGACCGGCGGCAACCGGCGACAGCGGCAGCCCGAAGGCCACCAGCGGGATCAGGGTCTCGGCCATATAGGTCGATTCCGTGGTGCCGTTCTTCGCACTGACCACGGTGGCCAGGCGCTGATAGCCCTGCTTGATCTTCGCGCCCACCAACTCGCCCATCAGCACCGTCATCGCAACGGGGCTGAACACGAAGGTCGCACTGGAGATCACCGAGGTCGCGGCCGTCGCGCCCAGCTGCTGCTTGTCGAGCACCTTGAACGGATTGGGCCAGGTGTGGTGCGTGCCGTGCGCTCCCCGGTCGACATCGACGTGCTCGCCCGTGGCCGAGGCTGCGGCGGCCTGCGCGGTGGCCGCACCGGACTTCCCGCGCGTCTTCCGGTTCCCGACCCCCAGCTCCGAGGTGTCGGGGGCCAGGTAGACGTGCGAGGGCTCCCGCCTGCGCATCCGGGCGCGATTGCCCGGCACCAGCACGGCGAACAGGTCGAAGATCATCGGGCCGATCGCGATCCCCATGAAGTAGCTGGTGGAGATCGTCACGTCGAAGGTCCCGGCCCAGGCGTTGAGCCCCATGACGATCGCGACGAATGGGATGAGCGCCAGGACACCGGCCAGCTTCGCGGGCGACACATAGGCGATGAGGATCGCGGCGATGAGGAACAGCCACGGGGCGATATCGCCGATGAAGGCCTCGAAGGGCGAGAGCACCCAGGCGAACAGCACGGCCACCGGCACGGCGATGACCGCGGAGATCAGCGCAGCCGAGATCGCCTTGCGCAGCGCCACGTGCGGCACACCCAGGGCGCGCATCCGGTTGGCGTCGTCCATGATGGGCACGGCCAGGGTGTCGCCCGGAATGCCCAGGAGCATCGTGGGGATCGCATGCGTCATGTGCTTGGACACGGCCGCGGCGATGAAGAACGTGAAGATTCCGGCCGGGGGCACGCCCAGCAGGATGACGACCAGGGTCAGGGGCGCGATGGTCGAGGTCTCATCGGTGCCGGAGACCACGCCGACCAGGGTGAAGACGATGGCGCCGATGATGCCCATGAGCACGGCGATCGGGACCTGGGACAGGATCTCCATCAGGCGGCACCTCCCCGGGCCGCATCCGGAGTTCCCGGGGTTCCGGAATCTCCCGAGGTCCCGGCGGCACGCGCCTGCCCGGCCTCGAACGCCGAGGTCAGTCCGGCCTCGGCGAGTTCGTGCCGCGAGCGCGCACTGGCCTGGGCCAGGGTGCCCAGACCCTGCGGGTCGGCCGCCATATCGTCGATCGTCTCGTCCACCCGCGAGGTATCGGAGGCGTGATCGCTCACGATCCGCGCCGGCGGTACCAGGAAGCCGACGATGACCGCCCCGATCACCGTGCCGATCAGCCCCGTGACCAGGGACCACACCTTGACCAGAGCGGGGTCGGCGACGAACAGGCCGACGAGCCACTTGCCTCCGTAGAGGCCGATCATGGCGCCGGCGACGCCCAGGACGATGCCCAGCAGCAGCTTCTTGCCGCGCACTGTGTCATTCCAGACGAATAGGTACTCTCCGTCTGTCTGGGGCTCATCCGGAGCGGTTCCGCCCTGGGCCGGCGGGCGCGTTCGCGTCATTGCGATCCTTACTGTTTCGGGGGCACGGTTTCGATTGCGGGATTGGGAGCGATGAACTCCACCGTTCATTGTAAGCGCGTCCTCACCCGCGCGGCCCGACCCGGGGCGCCGCGGTCGGTCCGCTCAGGGGATGAGGACTTCGACGGCGTGCAGTACGAAGCCGACCAGGGCACCGATCACGGTGCCGTTGATCCGGATGAACTGCAGGTCGCGCCCGGCCAGCAATTCGATCTTCTCCGAGGCCTGCTGCGCGTCCCAGCCGGCGATCGTATCCGAGATGACACTGGCCAGCTCAGGGCCGAAGGACTCGGCCGCCGCACCCGCCGCATCCGCCAGCCGCGCATCGATGCCCGCGGCGAAGGCCTCGTCCTCGACACAGCGGGTGGAGAACTCGGTCAGGGCCGCACGGATCCGCGAACCGATCTCGCCGCTGGGATCGCCGATCGCCGTGCGCAGCAACACCGACAGGCTGGTCCACAGATCCACCACCGCTGCCGCCACGCTGGGGTGGGCCAGCAGCTGGGCCAGAACGGATTCGGTCCGCTCCGCCACAGGAGAATCCTCGTCCTGCATATCGTGGGCCACGGCCAGCAGCCATTCGTCCAGGGCGCGGCGGACTTTGTGGTCCGGGCGGTCGCGGATATCGCCCAGCCAGCCCAGGACCTCGCGCTGCAGGCGGTTGGCGATGCCGGAGTTGACGAACTTCGGCACCCAGGACGGGGCCTTGGTCGCCACCTGGTCTCCCAGCACCTGCGGGTTGTTGTAGAGCCAGTCGAAGGCCTCGTCGAGGATGATGTCGATCAGCCGTTTGTGCGAGCCATCGGAGATGACCCGTTCCAGGACCAGGCCCAGCACCGGGGCCTTGCGCAGATCCGTCAGCTTCGGGATGAGCACGTTCTTCGTCAGCGATTCGACCGCAGCGGAATCCACCCGGTCCAGCACGTAGTTCAGTCCCTGTGCCGCACGCCCCACCAGCAGTTCCTGGTTGTCGGGGCGGCTCAGCCACAGGCCGGCCCGGTAGGTGACGTGGGCGGAGAGGATCTTGGGCGCCACGGTGGACTTGCGCAGGAAGTTCGTCGCGACGAACTCCGACAGGGTCTCCCCCAGCGAGTCCTTCTTGCGCGGAATGATCGCGGTGTGCGGGATCGGCAGGCCCAGGGGATGGCGGAACAGGGCGGTGACGGCGAACCAGTCGGCGATCGCACCGACCATCGCGGCCTCGGCTGCGGCGGCGATGAAGCCCCAGACACCGCCGAGGTCTGTGAAGATATGGACCAGCAGGAAGATCAGGGCGGCCAGGATCAGCGCACCGGTGGCGATCCGGCGCATCTTCGTCAAACCACGGCGGCGTTCGGCATCCCCGGCGGTATCGAGCTCGAAGGTGGATGCCGGTGCAGGCGGCGTCTGCGGCCGGGGTGGGACCGGGCCGGGCTGCTCATCACTCATACCCCCAGTCTAGGTTCGGCACGCCGGCCGGCCCATGAGCCGGTGTCGTGGCAGCGCGCCGAGGTCGTGGTTCCGGACATGCAGAAGGCGCCGGTCGCCGCCCCCGTCGAAACGGGGAACGGCGACCGGCGCCTTGAGAACCGTGCGGATCGGATCCGGTGGATCAGGACCCACTGGATCGGACCGCGCGACTCACGACCCGATGAATCAGGCCTTGCCGATGACGGCGAACTTGGCCGAAGCCGTGATCTCGTCGTGCACGCGCACCGTGGCGGTGTAGGTGCCGGGCGTCTTCACGTGGGCCGGCAGGGCGACCTGACGACGGTCGAACTCGCGACCGGTCGCGGCGGCCAGGGCCTCGGCGACCAGGGCCGGGGTGACGGCGCCGAACAGGCGACCGTTCTTGCCGGCCTTCATCTCGATGCGAGCAGCGGTCTTCTCCAGCTGCGCCTTCAGTTCCAGAGCGGCATCGCGGTCGGCGAGCTGCTTGGTCTGACGGGCCTTCTGCAGGGCTGCGATCTGCTTTTCAGCACCGGCGGTCCAGGGCTGAGCCCAGCCGCGGGGCAGCAGCAGGTTACGAGCGTAACCGGCCTTGACCTCGACGACGTCGCCGGCAGCGCCCAGTCCGTCGACTTCCTGGTTGAGGATGATCTTCTTAGTAGCCATGAATATCTCCCCTTCCTATCAGCGGTTCGTGCTGGTGTAGGGCAGCAGCGCCATTTCGCGGGCGTTCTTGACGGCCTTCGCGATAACGCGCTGTTCCTGCACGGTCACACCGGTGACGCGACGTGCACGGATCTTGCCGCGGTCCGAGATGAACTTGCGCAGAGTTGCGGTGTCTTTGTAATCGATCAGCGCGGCCTCGCCCTTCTTCAGGGGATTGGCCTTCTTCTTGATCGGCTTCCGGATATCCGGCTTTGCCATGATGTACTCCTGTTGAAAACGTGTTTAGAACGGCGGTTCGTCGTCGGTCGGGTTGCCCCAGCCGCCGCCACCGGCGTTCGGATTCGACGATGCCCAGGGATCGTCGTCCTGGCGAGGCGCAGGGGCCCCGCCGCCATTGCCCTGGTTCGCACCGGGGTTCTGGCCCCACTGGGAACCACCCTGATTGCCGCCGTTGAAGCCGCCACCGGGGTTGTTGTTCCCAAAACCGTTATTGCCGTAGCCACCACCGGGGTTGCCCTGGGGCTGGTTGTAACCGCCCTGGTTGCCACCCTGACGCTGCTGGCCGCCGCCGTATCCGCCCTGGTTCCCGCCACCGGAGCGCTCATTGCGCGTCACATTGGCGGTGGCGTAGCGCAGGCTGGGGCCCACCTCGTCGACGTCGAGCTCGAAAACCGTGCGGTTCTCTCCCTCTTTGGTTTCGAAGGTGCGCGCACGCAGCCGGCCCTGCACCACGACACGGGTGCCACGGGACAAGGAGCTCGCCACGTTCTCCGCCATATCGCGCCATGCGGCACAGCGGAGGAACATGGTTTCGCCGTCCTTGAATTCGTTCATGCGGCGGTCGAAGGTCCGAGGAGTCGAGGCCACCGTGAAGTTCGCGACGGCCGCACCATTGGGGGTGAAGCGCAGATCGGGATCAGCGGTGAGGTTGCCTACCACGGTGATAATGGTTTCGCCGGCCATGAGGACTCCTTAAGCAACGACCCGGCGAGCCGGGTCTGGTGGACTACGGACCTGTTCGGTTACTTGGCTGCGGGACGGATGAACTTGCTGCGCAGCACGGATTCGTTCAGACCCAGCAGACGCTCAAGTTCCTTGGTGGTCGCAGGCTCTGCGTGCAGATCGATGACTGCGTAGTAGCCTTCGGTCTTCTTCTGGATTTCGTACGCCAGGCGGCGACGGCCCCAGATGTCGACGTTGTCGATCGTGCCGTTTTCAGCGGGGACGACCTTCGTCAGCTTTTCAACAGTGGTACCCAGCGAACGCTCGTCGAGTTCCGGGTCCAGGATGAGCATGAGCTCGTAGTGACGCATGTGTAACCCACCTCCTCTGGTCTATGCGGCCATGGTCGGTCCATGGCAGGAGGGTAAATGCGTGCCCGGCCCGCACGATGGTTCGCACGGACACAGACCTTTCGATTCTAGTGCCTGGGATGGTGACCGTCTAGCCGTTCGTGCGCCGAAGTCGGGCGAATCACGTTTCGCACGTCTTCCGCCGAACCGTCTCCGGTCATTCCGCCGTCCCCGTCCGGGTCGGTAGGACCGTCCGGGCCGGCGGGACCGTCCGGGCTGGCGGGACCGGTCGCGGCATCTGCATCCACCGAGCGCAGGCGACTGCTCACCAGGTCCCCCATGCCCTCCACGGGTCCCGCGGCCTCCACATCGTCCGCGGCTTCCCCGGCTTTCAGATCTTCCCCGGCTTCCGGGTCCTCTGCAGCACCCGTTCCCTCCGTGGGTTCAACGCGGCCCATGGTGCCCTGGACGTCCTGGGCCGCGGCTACGCCCCGGGCCTCGAATTCCGGTGCCGGGGTCCGGGTCCCGGTGGTTGCGGCCGAGGACCGGTCGGCAATCTGGTCCCGCGGCCAGAGAGCTGCGACGATGACCGCGAGAACCGCGGCCAGACGCAACACGGTGAAGATGACGAGCCAGGACTGGTCCAGCCCCACCTTGTCCTGGGTGCGTGCGGCATCGCGCAGATTGACCGCGATGAAGAGGGCGGCTTCGGCGAGCATCCACGCCACGTGGACCCACAACCGGTGCACAGCCGCGGCTGCCGCCGGGACCAGCCACAGCGCCAGGGTGATGGGTGCCGCCGGCAGGAGCAGCAGGCTCAGCCCGAAGACGACGCTCAGGATCTGGGCCAGATCGAGGTGTCGGCCGAACATGTAGATGAGCTGGGCTGCGGCCAGCAGGGCCACAGCCCACACGATGAGCGAGAGCAGGCCGAGTTCGCGCGGGGATCCCAGGCCCGCCGACAGGGTCAGCGAGACCAGTGACCCACGATCCACAGCGGCGCCGAGCCAGGCCTGTGCCCTGGCGATGATCTGCCCGTCGACGATGATGAGCAGCCCCAGCGCGATGATCCCGCTGCCGACCATGACCAGCAGGTCGCCGGAGTCGATCCGCCGCGCCCCGGGGCCGAGGTCCCGGGCGGCACCCGCCCGGGCGGCGGAATCCGCAGAGGCGGCTCGACCGGCACCCAGTGAGCGCAGGCATACGACGATCGGCACCAGCAGTGCGATGGGGCTGATGACGACCGCTACGGCGAACAACAGGCCGGCGCAGACCAGCGCTCCGGTGGACGGGCGTTCGGCCGCGGGTGTGAGGAGGACCAGGGCGAGCAGGGTGGCGGCCACCGCCACCGGTTCCAGCCCCTGACCCAGGGAGAAGATCACGACCGGCGAGAGGAAAGCCGCGGCGACCCAGGAACTGCCGGGCATGAGCCGTAGCAGACTCACACCGATCACGGCGAAGGCCGCGACGTTGATGACGAGGAGGAAGGCCATGGTCGTCTGCACGTCCGAACCACCGAAACCGGTCAGGCCGACCAGCCAGGCATTGCCGGGGGTGAACGTCGACAGGCCACCGGTGGAACGTCCCGGGAAGTCGGGGAAGGTCTGACCCAGCACGGCGTTGGCAACGGGCGATGCGCACAGGCGGTGCGAGGCTCCGGGGAAGCCCCAGCCGTCTGTGAAACAGGCGACCTGGCGGGTCAGTCCCAGCAGGCAGGAGATCCCCAGCAGCACCAGACTCCAGGTCGCAGCACCCGCGCGGAAGCGACGATCCGCCGGTCCTGCGTGGGCGCCGGCGGTTCCTCCCAACAGGGGTTCGGCCAAACGTGCAGGGCTTGTTGTCACCATGGGGCCAGCGTACTTCACGGCACTGACGTTGATACTTGTAGGGATGGTTTCCATCCAGGGTGTGACCCAGGCACTGACTGGCCACCACAGTGTGTGCCTTTGCCGTGATCTGTCCACCCACCAGGGAATCATCGAGTGTCCCGACCGG
>NZ_JANIJZ010000036.1:0-7840 GCF_024580675.1 Brevibacterium sp. 50QC2O2 | reverse complement strand
ACAATACCAGCGCACCGCCCACAGGATCACATCACCCTGGAAATGGCGCCACTTGAAATCCGTCATCGTTCCGTCCGTCCAATCTCCGCCAAGCATGCTCAAGCTTCACGATTTTTGCAACAGAGCCCACACGAGTATTGAGCATAGTCGAGATTGGTGCAGATCACTTCTGATATTGAACTGTCAGGAGCTGGCTGCACAACAGCCATTACGCCCAATCAACTGGTGCAGTCGTCTTCTGAAAATGACATTTGGTATCTCTCATAAACGGATGTTTTTGAGAGAACTATCTTCGGCCTTCACACGCACGAAAGGCGGCGAAGCTCCGCCGTTAATCCGTCCGCCGGAGATCTCGCCCAGGCAGGCTGAAGGCCGAGCAAGCCTGACAGGCCCGAAAAGCCCGGCACGGGCGTCGGCGGCGATGACGGCGGCGGCATTATCCAGGGTTGATGATGGAAGTGGAGGATATCGACAACCTCTCGCGCAACCAAGACATCGCGGTCGGACTGCAAGTGATCTTGAAGCCACGGGCCCGTCCCACCCCGACATGGACCTCGATGCCCGAACGGACGTTAGATTTCGAGTTCTAGGCGTTCTGCGATGAAGGTTGGATCCCAGCCGGGATTGAAAGTGTCGACGTGGGTGAATCCGAGCCGCTCGTATAGGCCACGCAGGTTCGGGTGGCAGTCGAGCCGCAGCTTGGCGCACCCCTGCGTTCGCGCGGCATGGCGGCAAGCCTCGATCAGCGCGGAGCTGACACCCCGGCCCGCATGTGTCCGTCGCACCGCGAGCTTGTGCAGATATGCGGCCTCCCCCTTGAGGGCGTCGGGCCAGAACTCGGGATCCTCGGCCGACAAGGTGCAACAGCCGACGATGCCGTCGCTGCAACTCGCGACTAGGAGCTCGGATCTCAGGACGAAGGTCTCCGCGAATGTCCGGTCGATCCGCGCGACGTCCCAGGCGGGCGTTCCCTTGGCGGACATCCACGCCGCAGCGTCGTGCATCAGCCGCACAACCTCGTCGATATCACCCGAGCAGGCGACCCGAACGTTCGGAGGCTCCTCGCTGTCCATTCGCTCCCCTGGCGCGGTATGAACCGCCGCCTCATAGTGCAGTTTGATCCTGACGAGCCCAGCATGTCTGCGCCCACCTTCGCGGAACCTGACCAGGGTCCGCTAGCGGGCGGCCGGAAGGTGAATGCTAGGCATGATCTAACCCTCGGTCTCTGGCGTCGCGACTGCGAAATTTCGCGAGGGTTTCCGAGAAGGTGATTGCGCTTCGCAGATCTCCAGGCGCGTGGGTGCGGACGTAGTCAGCGCCATTGCCGATCGCGTGAAGTTCCGCCGCAAGGCTCGCTGGACCCAGATCCTTTACAGGAAGGCCAACGGTGGCGCCCAAGAAGGATTTCCGCGACACCGAGACCAATAGCGGAAGCCCCAACGCCGACTTCAGCTTTTGAAGGTTCGACAGCACGTGCAGCGATGTTTCCGGTGCGGGGCTCAAGAAAAATCCCATCCCCGGATCGAGGATGAGCCGGTCGGCAGCGACCCCGCTCCGTCGCAAGGCGGAAACCCGCGCCTCGAAGAACCGCACAATCTCGTCGAGCGCGTCTTCGGGTCGAAGGTGACCGGTGCGGGTGGCGATGCCATCCCGCTGCGCTGAGTGCATAACCACCAGCCTGCAGTCCGCCTCAGCAATATCGGGATAGAGCGCAGGGTCAGGAAATCCTTGGATATCGTTCAGGTAGCCCACGCCGCGCTTGAGCGCATAGCGCTGGGTTTCCGGTTGGAAGCTGTCGATTGAAACACGGTGCATCTGATCGGACAGGGCGTCTAAGAGCGGCGCAATACGTCTGATCTCATCGGCCGGCGATACAGGCCTCGCGTCCGGATGGCTGGCGGCCGGTCCGACATCCACGACGTCTGATCCGACTCGCAGCATTTCGATCGCCGCGGTGACAGCGCCGGCGGGGTCTAGCCGCCGGCTCTCATCGAAGAAGGAGTCCTCGGTGAGATTCAGAATGCCGAACACCGTCACCATGGCGTCGGCCTCCGCAGCGACTTCCACGATGGGGATCGGGCGAGCAAAAAGGCAGCAATTATGAGCCCCATACCTACAAAGCCCCACGCATCAAGCTTTTGCCCATGAAGCAACCAGGCAATGGCTGTAATTATGACGACGCCGAGTCCCGACCAGACTGCATAAGCAACACCGACAGGGATGGATTTCAGAACCAGAGAAAGAAAATAAAATGCGATGCCATAACCGATTATGACAACGGCGGAAGGGGCAAGCTTAGTAAAGCCCTCGCTAGATTTTAATGCGGATGTTGCGATTACTTCGCCAACTATTGCGATAACAAGAAAAAGCCAGCCTTTCATGATATATCTCCCAATTTGTGTAGGGCTTATTATGCACGCTTAAAAATAATAAAAGCAGACTTGACCTGATAGTTTGGCTGTGAGCAATTATGTGCTTAGTGCATCTAACGCCTGAATTAAGCCGAGCCGCGAAGCGGCTTCGGCTTAAATGAATAGTTAGACGTTAGACGTTCTTGGCGCCATCGCAAATATGCGAAGTTTGAGATTTTCGCTTTTCGAGCAAATCAGCGACCGCAGACTTTGCATAGCCAATGAACGCCGAAGTCTCATCTGCACGCAAAGCAAGACTATCCTTGCAAAGCCCAAGATAGGCTTGCCGCGCCTCAACCAGTATTGGCTTATGCTCAGCTGGCAAGCGCTCTAAAACCCATTCGGCGGCCACATCCTTGGGGACGATTCCTCCAGTTTCAGTGCTATACCAGATCCGAGCTAACGTGAGTACGATGTTCCGCTCCTCATTTTCCCAATCCTCATGAGTATTCCACAGCTTAAGGGTATCGGAAAGCACCTGGAGAAAGTCATGCTCTGGCACCGGCATGAAGACTTTTTGAGCCACTGGACCTACTAAAGCGATGCTGTGTTGCCTAGCTTTCGTTATTAGAATTGCAAGGTCGGCGTCCAAGGCGGCTGGCTCGAAGACACCTTCAAGAATATCCTCCCGCAGCCACTCCCCGAACTGCAGTTCTCGTCGTGCCGGATAACGCCAAGGCACTACTTCGTTGCATGCAACAACAGTTACCTCTAGCGGCCGGAGTATTGAGCTTTCGCATGGTGGTGCCGAGATATTCAAGAAATCGAGCATCAGGGAGCGTCTGGTAGCTTCATCCAAGCGTGCATCCACGGTAACCAGCAGATCAATGTCGCTATATGGTTTGAGGCCACCATCAATTGCAGAACCATACAAGTGTATGGCTTTCAGCGTTGATGCCAAATGGCGTTTAATTACATCGCGTGCCTGTGAAAGCTGTCTTGAGATTCCGGTGTGTATAGAGTTGCTCATCATGTCTAACTTTGTTTTAGGGCGACTGCCCTGCTGCGTAACATCGTTGCTGCTCCATAACATCAAACATCGACCCACGGCGTAACGCGCTTGCTGCTTGGATGCCCGAGGCATAGACTGTACAACAAAACAGTCATAACAAGCCATGAAAACCAGCACTGCACCGTTACCACCGCTGCGTTCGGTCAAGGTTCTGGACCAGTTGCGTGAGCGCATACGCTACTTGCATTATAGCTTACGAACCGAACAGGCGTATGTCCACTGGGTTCGTGCCTTCATCCGTTTCCACGGTGTGCGTCACCCGGCAACCTTGGGCAGCAGCGAAGTCGAGGCATTTCTGTCCTGGCTGGCGAACGAGCGCAAGGTTTCGGTCTCCACGCATCGTCAGGCATTGGCGGCCTTGCTGTTCTTCTACGGCAAGGTGCTGTGCACGGATCTGCCCTGGCTTCAGGAGATCGGAAGACCTCGGCCGTCGCGGCGCTTGCCGGTGGTGCTGACCCCGGATGAAGTGGTTCGCATCCTCGGTTTTCTGGAAGGCGAGCATCGTTTGTTCGCCCAGCTTCTGTATGGAACGGGCATGCGGATCAGTGAGGGTTTGCAACTGCGGGTCAAGGATCTGGATTTCGATCACGGCACGATCATCGTGCGGGAGGGCAAGGGCTCCAAGGATCGGGCCTTGATGTTACCCGAGAGCTTGGCACCCAGCCTGCGCGAGCAGCTGTCGCGTGCACGGGCATGGTGGCTGAAGGACCAGGCCGAGGGCCGCAGCGGCGTTGCGCTTCCCGACGCCCTTGAGCGGAAGTATCCGCGCGCCGGGCATTCCTGGCCGTGGTTCTGGGTTTTTGCGCAGCACACGCATTCGACCGATCCACGGAGCGGTGTCGTGCGTCGCCATCACATGTATGACCAGACCTTTCAGCGCGCCTTCAAACGTGCCGTAGAACAAGCAGGCATCACGAAGCCCGCCACACCGCACACCCTCCGCCACTCGTTCGCGACGGCCTTGCTCCGCAGCGGTTACGACATTCGAACCGTGCAGGATCTGCTCGGCCATTCCGACGTCTCTACGACGGCTCTGTTGCAAAGATTGGCGGCAGTCAGAGGTAGGCTGTCGCTCTGCGCCGATCAGGCGGCTGCTGCGAAATGGTGGTTGAGCATGCCCATGGCCTCCGTCAGCGCCGAGGGCCCAATGCCAAAAGCTCTCTCCACAAGGCGCACCTCGCCCCTGATGCCGGGCTGCAGGCACCAGGGGCGAGCCTGTCCTTTGCGCAGGGCTCGCATGACTTCGAATCCCTTGATCGTGGCATAGGCCGTGGGGATCGATTTGAAACCGCGCACCGGCTTGATCAGTATCTTGAGCTTTCCGTGATCGGCCTCGATCACGTTATTGAGATACTTCACCTGCCGGTGGGCCGTCTCCCGGTCCAGCTTTCCTTCGCGCTTCAATTCGGTGATCGCTGCACCATAGCTCGGCGCTTTGTCGGTATTGAGCGTGGCAGGCTTTTCCCAGTGCTTCAGGCCTCGCAGGGCCTTGCCCAGGAACCGCTTCGCTGCCTTGGCGCTGCGGGTCGGCGACAGGTAGAAATCGATCGTGTCGCCCCGCTTGTCGACTGCCCGGTACAGGTAGGTCCACTTGCCCCGCACCTTGACGTAGGTTTCATCCAGGCGCCAGCTCGGATCAAAGCCACGCCGCCAGAACCAGCGCAGCCGCTTCTCCATCTCCGGGGCGTAGCACTGGACCCAGCGATAGATCGTCGTATGGTCGACCGAAATGCCGCGTTCCGCCAGCATTTCCTCAAGGTCGCGATAGCTGATCGGATAGCGACAATACCAGCGCACCGCCCACAGGATCACATCACCCTGGAAATGGCGCCACTTGAAATCCGTCATCGTTCCGTCCGTCCAATCTCCGCCAAGCATGCTCAAGCTTCACGATTTTTGCAACAGAGCCCGGCCAAGGACGACGACCGCGAGCCAACCCCGTAGGGTCGGCAAAGTAGTTGCGTTTCGATCGGGTAGTTTCTGCGGTTCCCAGATTACGGGCTCAAGGGTCGTTCGTGCTGTCCGCACAGGCCTCAGTCAACCTGCGTCTCGATGCAGTAGCGTCGCAGTTCTGCGATCATCGAGGTCTTGGGGGTGCTGACGAAGCGGAACGCATGGCTGAAACGGACGCGCATTCCTCCAGCCTCGAGGTAGCCGTCGCAGGAAGCGCGTCGTCCGTGGGTGACGACAGAAATGACCTCCACCCGCTCGGGAGAACGGCGGGCGCACCTCTCGGGCTGCACTGGGGCCGCTGTGTGTGGATTTCTCGATGAGCGTCCAGCTCATGTCATCGGCAAGCCACTCGGAGAGGGCCTCCAGCTCTCCCTTGGCCCGGTTCACAACCAAGTCTCCGTCGACGCACTTCCGTGAAGACTCATGGTGCTATGGCTCGATCCGATGCGCCCGGCCCTTCTCCGCGATCGGCACGCACATTTCGATGGGTCTATCAGGCTCCCAGCTGACCTGTCCTTGGTAGATGATGCCGAGTTTCCCGGTGGCGCCGTCTCGCTAGTCGGCCATGGCGAAGCAGTGTCGCCGCCGTGTTGCTCCTGCTCACGTCTCACAACTCACATCGAGTCGCCGCTCGCCCAAGAGCCGAACTTCGGGGACGCTGCTGTACCACGCATGATGAGAATCACGCAGGGCACGTAGAGTGCTGCGGCGCAGAGCCAGAGGAAGCCGTCGGCGTTGATGTAAGTGAGCGCGAAGATCGTTGTGAAAGCGACCGGTCCGAAGATCGATGTGACGCTGTTGATGCTGGCGAGCACACCCTGGAGGCGCCCTTGGTGCTGTTCATCGACGCGCTGGGAGAGAAGGGTTTGCAGAGCGGGGAGGCCGATGCCACCGATCCCCAGTGCCGCCAAGATAGGTGCCATGGAAAATGCGTCAGTGACAATCGCCAGGCCTACGAGACCCAAGGCGTCGGTAATACACCCGATGATGACTGTTTTTGCCTCACCGATCCACTCCACGATGCGGCCAGTAAGGAGGGCCTGCACGAGAACCTGTACGATCCCGAAAACGGACAGGGAGATTCCAACTTCGACGGGACTCCAGTCGAGGCGGTGTTCAGTAAACAGCACCCAGGTCGCACCTGGAGCCTGCCCAATGAATTGAACAAGGCCGAATGCGATTAATAGGAAGGTAATCCCAGGCACCGCGCTGAGGCCGGGGCGACCACGATGCTGAGCGAGCGACGCAGAGCGCGCAGGGGAATCAGGACGGGTCTCGCGTAACAGGATAAAGGTGAGTGCCAGATTGCTCGCTGAGAGAAGAGCAGCGAGCAAAAACGGCAGATGTGGCGAGATGGCACCGAACAGTCCACCCATGGCTGGCCCCGCGATCATTCCGCCGCCATAGCAGGCACTGAGTAAACCGAAACGCTTGGCGCGCTGGTGGGGTGGCGTGATGTCGGCGATCACGGTGGCGGTGACCGCATTGGTCGCTCCGGTTATCCCAGCCACTGCGCGGGCGATATAGAACACCGACAGAGCGGACGTCGTGGCGAGCACGAGATAGTCGACGGTCGCACCGGCCAGGGAAACAAGCAGCACCCGGCGGCGGCCGAATCGGTCCGACAGCGTTCCCAGTACGGGGGCAAAGATGAACTGCATTACCGCGTAGAGCGCGATCAGCACTCCGACGTTCAGCGGAACCGCATCAGCGGTGACCCCTGCCTCGTGTAGCAGTGCGGGAAGAATCGGCATCACCAGGCCCATGCCGGCGGCGTCGAGGCTAGCCGTGATGAGGACCGTGGCCAACGAGCCACGAGCGGAAGTGAGAGATGACACCTTATCAACGATAAAGTTATCGATGATAAAGTGCAAGCATGGCTCAGAAACAAGCGCGACTCGATCGTGCAGCAGTCTTGCGCGGTGCGAGGCATGTGCTCAATAACACGGGGATCGACGGTTTCACCACACGGGCGCTGGCTGCGCATCTGCGGGTGCAGCAGCCAGCGCTCTACTGGCACTTTCGGACAAAGGCCCACCTGCTCGGATCGCTCGCAGCTGATGTGCTTGATCGCGAACACCACGCCTCACTCCCAGAGTCAGGGGAGCGCTGGGACGACTTTCTCCTGCGCAACGCGCGGAGCTTCCGGACAGCGCTTCTGGCAGTCCGGGATGGAGCACGGCTGCACGCAGAGTTTCACCGTCAAAAGAGTGACCAGATGCCAGCGGGCTCGGATGCCCCCGAAAGTCAGATCGAGTTTCTCGTGTCCGAAGGATTCGCTGAGGGCTCTGCGGTCCGAGCTCTCATGGCTATCAGCCGCTATACGGTCGGTTTCGTACTAGCCTGGGTTTTTCATGGTGTGGGGTGTCCGGGGTGTGGATGAATAGGTGAAGGTGACCTCTGACCTGGGAAAATAGGACTTGTCTAGAGTTCAATTCCCGCAGAAGAAAGATCACCTTCGAAG
>NZ_JANIJZ010000035.1:0-11207 GCF_024580675.1 Brevibacterium sp. 50QC2O2 | reverse complement strand
CGCCCCAGAGGATTCCTCAACGATCCGAAATACACGCATCGACCCGAGATGGACACGAAGTCATGAGACATCAATGGACACACCTGGTTGAGACATCACGTGGCCCCGATGTCCTGAGACATGACAGTCACTTGCAGCCCGCGTGGGCCGCGGATTTCCGGGGTTGTTGGGTAGGCGCGGGAACACTCGATGGAGCGGGACTTCATCGACTGTCGAAAGTACAGCATATGTATCCTCATACTCGCGGATGAGGGGATTTCCCCCTGCCGAGGTCTGGGGTCGGCACCATGGCCCGGCCGGCTCGCGCACGCGATGCTGGGGGTATGAATGATTTCCAGTCCGTTCCCGTCCCCCAGTACCCGCCGCAGCCGGGCTATGCCCCGCAGTCCGCTCAGCCCGCGCAGCAGCCCCAGCCAGGACCTCGGACCACTCCACCTGGCGCCCCGGTACTGCAGGCATCGGGCCTGCAGAAGCACTACGGGCCCACCGCCGCGCTCGCGGGAGTGAACCTGAGCGTGCGGGTCGGTGAGTCCGTGGCGATCATGGGCCCCTCAGGCTCGGGCAAGACCACCCTGCTGCACACCCTGGCGGGGATGATCCTGCCCGACGCCGGCCAGGTCGTGCTGAGCCCGGGGGCCACAGCCCAGCCCGGCGCGACTCAGCCGGGCGCGGCCCCGATCGACATCACCGCCGCCTCCGAGGCGACTCGCACCGCCCTGCGCCGGACCACCTTCGGCTTCGTGTTCCAGCAGGGCCTGCTGCTGCCGGAGCTCACGGCCGAGGAGAATGTCGCCGTGGCCGCCATGCTCACGGGCGTGCCCCGGACCCCGGCCACCGGGCAGGCGCGCGAGCTGCTGGCCCGCGTGGGCCTGGCCGAACACGCCGGCAAGCGGATCGGGCAGCTCTCCGGCGGCCAGGCCCAGCGCGTGGCGATTGCCCGCGCCCAGGCCAATGACCCCGCCATTGTCTTCGCCGATGAGCCAACGGGCGCGCTCGACTCGCAGACCGGCGCCCAGGTGCTCCACCTGCTGCTGGGCTCGACCACGGGCCGCGGCCGGACCCTGATCCTGGTGACCCACGATGAAACCGTCGCCGCGGCCTGCGACCGGACCGTGCGACTGCGCGACGGCCGCATCGTCTCGGACACCTCGACGGGTACCACGGTCGGTTTCGGCGCCGAGGCCCCCGCCGGGACGGGTGCCGGGCCTCAGCAGTCCCAGCCCGCCTGGGTCCAGCCGGGCCAAGCCCAGCCAGCCTCTGGGACCAACCCCAACTCAACCCCCAATCCTGACCAGGGGGCGTGGTCATGAGGAACGCGCTGCGCCTGCTGCCCCTGCTCATCAACGCGCGGACCCTGAAATCCGGGCCCGCTCTGCTCATGATGGCCGCCTTCGCCGCATGTTCCGCGCTCTTCCTCACCGTGGCCGGCGGAACCTGGGCCTTCATGCACTGGGACACGGCGAACGACGCGGGCGGCATGCTCGGTATGTACAAGGTGCTGGCGGCCATCGCCACCGTGCTGCTCATCGTCCCGGCCTTCACCCTGGGACAGGCGGCCGCGAACCTGTCGAGCCGGCGCAATGACGAACGTCTGTCCTCGCTGTCACTGTTGGGGGCCTCGGCGGCGGGCGTGACCCTGGTGGCGCTGGCGGAACCGGCGCTGCTGGCGACCGTGGGCACCGTGGCCGGCATCGCGGGGTACTTCGTGTTGCTGGTGCCCACCAGCCTCATCCACTTCCAGGGTACTGGCCTCGGCTACGCGAATATGGTCCTCCCCGTGTGGGCCCTGGTCCTGGCGGTCGTGTTGCTGGTCGCGGTGTCCGTGGCCAGCACCCTGGTGGGTCTGCGGCGCGTGGTCGTGTCCCCCTTGGGTGTGCGCACCCGGCAGAAGGCACCCGGCTTCCCCTGGGGTCGGGTGGCCTGTGGAGCCGTGCTGCTGGTCCTGGTGTTCGTGGCCGTCTCGATCACGCGGATGGCCACGAGCATGGCGGTCATCGTCGTGGCGCTGCTGGCCATGCTGGCCGGCGGACTGCTGGTCGTCGACCTGCTGGGCGTGGTCTTCGTGCGGATCATCGCGCGGACCTCGGCCAAGCGGGCGCGCACTGCGGAGCGGCTGGTGGCCGCACGTTTCGTGCTCGATGACCCCAAGCGTTACTGGCGCCGCGTCTCCGGCCTGGCGATGACCGCCTTCACCGCGACCGTGGCCGGTACCGGCGCCGCCCTGGTCCAGGGACTGAACAGCCAGGCTACCGCGGAGGCCGGCGGCACAGGCGGAGCCGAGGCCTCGGCACAGGAGGCTGCCCTACAGCAGCAGATGGACCTGCTGGGCAATGACATCGTCACCGGGATCCTGTTGGTGTTGGGCATCTCCTTCGTGTTCATCGCCGTGTCCGCGGTGATCAACCAGGCGGCCGATGTCTACGACCGAAGTGACTCCTTCGTCCAGTTGCACTCCGCTGGGATGGGGGTGCCGACCCTGCGCGCGATCACGGTGCGCTCGGTCATGCTGCCGGTGATCTGGGTGTCGGTGTTCGCCGCCGCATTGGGCCTGGTACTGGTGTTCCCGCTGGCCGGCGCCGCCTTGGTGTTCCAACCGGTGACCTTCCTGGTGATGGTCGGGTCCGTCGCGGTGGGCGTGCTGGTGGTCAGGGTGGGGCTGCGGCTGACCAGCCCGCTGCTGGCCCGGGTCGCAGCACTGGGGTGAGGTCAGTCACGATGGGGCTGATTCCCTGACTCTCAGGGGATTGACAGGTTAGGGTTGCCTCATGACCAATCCCTCCCCGAACCCTCCCTCCACCGGTGCGCCGACGCCGATCTCCACCGCCCAGGACGTCAACCGCGTACTGGGCGCCCAGGGATCGCACGGGCACAAATCCAAGGCGATCGTCCTGCTGGCCCTGGGCGGCATCTTCATGGACGCCTACGATATGTCCTCACTGGCCTTCGGCATCACCGCCATCCGCACCGAGTTCGGGCTGGACGGCTTCATGACCGGCCTGACGAACGCCGCGATCATGATCGGCGCCGTCATCGGCGCGGTGTTCGGCGGATACCTGACCGACAGATTCGGCCGTTACAAGCTGTTCATGGCCGATATGGTGTTCTTCGTCGTCGCCGCGATCGGCTGCGCCCTGTCACCCAATGAATGGGTGCTCATCTTCTTCCGGATCATCATGGGGATCGGGGTGGGTCTGGACATGCCGGTGGCCATGGCCTTCCTCGCCGAGTTCTCCAAACTGCGCGGCAAGCAGGGCCGCTCCCAGCGCGTGAGCACCTGGTCGCCCATCTGGTACGTGGCCACCGGCATCGGCTATTTCATCGTCCTCATCTGCTTCCTGTCCCTGCCCTACGAGGCCCAGCCGCTGCTGTGGCGCATCGTCGTGGGCTTCGGCGCGATCCCCGCGCTCATCGTGCTGCTGGTGCGCCGGAGGTACATGGCGGAATCGCCACAGTGGCTGGCCAATCAGGGCGATGTGGCCGGAGCCGTGGACGTGCTCCGGACCCACTACGAACTCGAGGTGGAATACGTGCCGGCGGGTGCTTCCGGGGCCGAGGCCGCAGTGGGCGCCGCGGGCGCGTCCGGTGCCGCGGCCTCGGCTGCGGGAACCGCGATTGCGGGAACCCGGCCGCGCGCGTACAAAACGCAGTGGAGCGGGTTCGCCGAACTGTTCTCCAAGCGGTACCGGCTGCGCACGATCGTGGCGATGTGCGTGTGCGTGTTCTCGACCTTCGGCTACAACGCGGTGGGCTACGGGTTGCCGCTGATCATCACGACCCTGTTCCAGCAGGGCCCGCTGGTGACGATCATCAGCTCGCTGGTCATCAACCTGTGCTTCGGCGCGGTGGGCGGGTTCGTCTGCGCCGGGATCGTCGACCGCCTGGGCTCGCGCCGGGTCACACTCATCGGCTTCGTGGTGCAGGCGGTGGCCCTGGCGATCCTGGCAGCGGTCGGGGTGCCGGCCGGTGGGCTGGTCATCGTGTCGATCGCGATGCTGGCGGTGTTCATCTTCATGCAGGCGGCCGGCCCCGGCACCAACCTGATGAACTATGCGACGCTGTCCTATCCGGCACGACTGCGCGGGATCGGGATCGGCTTCAACCAGGCTGTGCTGCGGACGTTCTCGGTCGTCTCGCTCATCTTCTTCCCCGTGGTCTCCGCGGCCCTGTCCATGGGGGTTTTCTGGATCATCGCGTGTGCTCCGCTGCTGGGCGCGATCGTGGTGGGGATCGTGAAGTGGGACCCGACCGGCCAGGACGTGGACGCCGAGTCCTACGCCGACGCGGAGTCCCACGCGGGTGCGGGAGTTGAGCGGTGAGCGGGCGGGGTGCAGGGCACGTGTAGGTTGCTGAGCGCGCGGGGCCGTGCGGGTGTCAGTGCCCCGGCATAGTCTTGGGTCATGGTGAATCCGACTCTGGTGGAGGCGCGGCTGGTCGCGCAGGGGCTCGTGGGCGCGGGGCTTGCTTCCGCGTTTGCTTCCGCTGCTTCCGCGGCGGCATCGGGACCGTCCGTCGATGCCGCCATTGCGCATCAACCTGCTTCCCCGGCCGAGGTCGTGGCAGGCATGGGTGCCATGCAGGGCCAGGACCTGCCCGGAGTGCTCAGCTCCATCGCCCTGCGCACGGGACCTCGGGATGTGGATCAGCGGATCGCAGAGGTCGTGGCGGCCTTCGCCGCGGGTTCCCTGGTTCGCGGTTACCCGATGCGCGGGACCGTTTTCGCGCTGCCGGGCGCCGACGCCGCTTGGATCACTGAGCTGTGCGCAGGCCCCCAGCGCCGCGCCCAACCCAAACGCTATGAGCGCTTGGGCCTGAGCTCCGAACAGGTCGCCCGGTCGCGTGACATCTTCTTCACCGAGGCACAGGCGGCTGCAAGCGGGCAGGCCACTGCAAGAGGGCAGTTGCCCGAAGGCACGCAGGCTCCTGAAGGCATGCAGACTCCCGCAGCCGAGGAGACTCGGGAAGACAGGCAGGGCGCCCTCGGGGTGACGCGTGGTCGGCTCACCGAACTGTGGGCCCAGGCTGGCCTGCTGGAGGGCAACGGGACCTCGTATGCGCTGATCACCAGCATGATCGTCGATGGGTTGGCGGTTTACGGACCGCTGGTGGACGGGAACCGGGACAATCTGGTGGTGCCCGCACAGGCCTGGCTGCCGGCCGGATCGGACCTGGCCGGGTGCTTCAACGACGATCGGGACGCCGCAACCGCCGAACTCCTGCTGCGGTACCTGAGCAGTCACGGTCCGGTCAGTCTGCGCGATTTCCAGTGGTGGACCAAGCTGCCGCAGCGCCAGATCAAAGCGGGCTTCGCCCTCATCGCCGACCGGGTGGAACCGGCCGCCCCACAGCTGCTGGGTGGGTCCGGCGCAGCGGTCACGGCCCAGGGGCCGCGTGCCTCGCACCCCGTCGATATGGACACGCCTCTGACCCGTCTGGGCCTGGCCGATGAGGTCGAGGCGGCGGGGCGACGTCCGCACGGCACCTTTCTGCTGCCCGGATTCGACGAGGTGGTGCTGGGGTATCGGGACCGCCTGGCGTTCATGAGCGACGAGCACCATACCCTGCTGGTGCCGGGTAACAACGGGATGTTCAAGAAGACGATGATCAGGGGCGGGAAGTTCATTGGCACCTGGAAGGCCCCACGTGGCTCGGCCGGCGCTCGCCGGTTGAGCGCCGAGCCCTTCGCGGACCTCAGCGCTGCGGCCCTGCGCGATGTGGAGCGCACCTTCGCCCGCTACCCGCATAGTGATTGAACAATCAACCAAAAGGGGTGTCGAGGTGCCTACACTGAGAAGATGACTGAAGCAGCGAACCAGACCCAGACTCCGAACGCGGCCCCGAACCCGGAAGCAGAACCGATGACGATCGACATCTGGTCCGACGTCGTGTGCCCCTTCTGCTATATCGGCAAGCGTCATCTGGAGCTGGCCCTGGACGAATTCCCGCACGCCGCAGACGTGACGATCAACTGGCACAGCTTCGAACTGGACCCGCAGACCAAGGCCCAGCCGGGCACCGATCTGATCGACATGATCGCAGCGAAGTACGGCTCCACGCGTGAACAGGCGATCGCCCAGCACGAACAGATGGAGGCGCAGGCCGCAGCGGTCGGGCTGGACTTCAATTGGCGCGCTGCCACGCCGGGCAACACCTTCGATGCGCACCGGCTGATCCAGCTGGCCGACACCCTGGGCCTGGCGGATGCCGCGGAGGAACGCTTCAAGAAGGCCTACTTCAGTGAGGGTGTCAACGTCGAGGACCACGCCGAACTGCGCCGTCTGGCCGCCGAGATCGGCCTGCCCTCCCAGGACGTGGACCGCGTTCTGGACTCCGAGGAATTCGCCCGTGAGGTCCGCTCCGACGAGGCCGCGGCCCAGCGCCTGGGCGTGACCGGGGTGCCGTTCTTCGTCGTCGACAACAAGTACGGGATCTCCGGGGCCCAGCCGGTCGACTACTTCAAGGCGGCCCTGGACCAGGTCTGGCAGTCCGAGCACGCTGCGGCACCGGTGCTCAAGGATCCGCTGGCGGGTGCGTCCGGCGCAACCGGCGCGGCAGGGACCTCGGCCGATGATGCGGATGCCCGGGGCATAGAGACCTCGGCCCCGGCGTGCGGAATCGACGGCTGTAACTGATCCTGTTCCAGCCGGAGCCGGTCGCCGGCCTGTGAGGTGGGGGACAATGGTCCCATGAGCACTCTGCAGATCTCCGTGGCGCAGTTCGCCGCCACCACTGATGTCCGGGACAACATTCGCACCAGCATCGAACTGGTGCTCAAAGCGGGGCGGAACGCCGATCTGGTGATCCTGCCCGAATACTCGCTGTACGCCGACCCGAAGCACACCCGCGATGGGGCGTTCTACTCTGAACCGGTCGACGGGCCCTTCGTCCGTGCCCTGGGGGCCGCGGCGAAGAAGGTCGGCGTACACGTGCTGGCGGGGATGACGGAGACGAACCCGGATGCCGGGGATGGGGCGGACGGCCTGGCCCACCCCTTCAACACCCTGGTGCACGTGACCCCGGCGGGCGAACTGGCCGGGACGTACCGCAAGATCCACCTGTACGATGCCTTCGGTTACAAGGAATCCGATGAGCTGACCGCGGGTGCGATAGAGGATCCCTTCGTCTTCGACATCGACGGGGTGAAGGTGGGGGCGGCGACCTGTTACGACCTGCGCTTCCCGGAGATCTTCCGCCGGCTGACCGATGCCGGCGCCCATGTCATCGCGCTGCCCGCCTCCTGGGTGGTGGGGCCGGCCAAGGAATACCACTGGGCGACGCTCATCGCCGCGCGTGCGATCGAGAACACCGTGTACATGGCCGCCAGCGGGCAGACCGCCAAATACGGCTGTGGTCAGTCGATGATCCTCGACCCGATGGGGACCGTGCTGGCCGGTGCCGGCGAACAGGGCGGGGCCTGGGCCCAGGCCACCATCGACACCGAGCGGATCGCCCAGGTGCGCACGACGAACGCCGCCCTGGACAACCGCCGGTTCGCGGTGGTCCCGAAGTAACCCGGCCTGCGCTGACCATACCTGTGCGCAGACACCACTCCAGCGCGGAAACTACCTACTATTTCAGGTAGTTTCCGCGCTGGAGTGGTGTTTATGCGAGTGGTCCTCTCAGGCCGCGCGGCGCTCTCCGGACAGGGTGAATGGCCGCTTGCGCAGGTGGCGTTTCGTCGCGATCAGCGGATGCGTGCCGCCCAGTACCCGGTTCACCCAGCCGTCCCACTGGCTGGGGTCGAAGGGCTGGCCGGGGACTCCGTAGCGCCGGTCGCCGCCGTAATTGCGCGGATGATGGGGGTGCTCCTGCGGGCTGATCTCCGCTAGGGCCCCGCCCAACACGCTCAGCGCGGTGGGCGTGAAGCCGATCGCGCGGGCGGCCTCGACCGTTTCAGGCGCGTCGCCGATGGTGGGCAACCCGCCGTCGCGCAGGGAACTCAGTGACAGGGCCAGGATCGTGGGCCGGGTGGGGGTGGAGCGGAAGGCGTAGCAGGCCTCGATCCAGGCCGCGGCCTCGGCGGGGTTGAAGGATTTCCAGTACTCGTTGCAGTCCCGGGACCGAGGCGGGCTGACCCGCTGGGGTCGGCCGTCGGGGCCGGGCGCGTAGTGGGCCGCGCCGCCGAGCCGGTAGACCGGCCAGTCGTCCGGGATCACAGTGGGGAAGTGTGCGAGGTCTTCGCAGGTCATGGCTATTGCCGCCTTTCGCGCCGGGTCGCCCCGGCGGATCGATCGTCTTGCCGTGGGCGGGCCGCCCGCGGCCGGTTCGTCTCCTGGGGGCACCGTGGTATCGATTCCGGTTGCCGTGCGGTCTGCCAGGACATGGACCGCAGCTCTTGAACCGCCTTCAGGCTATCGGGCCAAGCGGGGGACTTCTAGAATTGTGACCCAATAAGTCGAAGGGGCCGGGGCGGAAGGCGAGGATGCGCGGGCGGCTGGACTATAAAGACTATAAAAGCTACTTTGACTATAAAGACTATAAAAGCCTAGGTCTGGAGCATCGGCATGGATAGTCCGTTCAAACCGGGATTCGGGAAGAACCCGCCGTATCTGGCCGGCCGTGACGCGGTCATGAATCGGCTTGAGCTGGGCTTGGAACAGGGCCAGTGGCCGCAGGAACGCGGCATTCTGGTGACGGGGCTGCGCGGTGTGGGCAAGACGGTCATCCTCAACCACGCGGAGGATCTGGCGCGGGGGCGCGGTTGGCGGGTCGTTTCCGAAACCGCCACCCAGGGTTTCTTCGAGCGCATCGTCGGCTCACACCTCCCGCGGATCTTGGGCGATCTGCAACCGCAGAAGAAGTTCAGAGTGACGTCACTGAGCCTGGCGGGCGTGGGCAGTCTGAGCATCGAATACGCGGACGGGCGGGTGGAGAATCCGACCTTCCGCACGATGGTCCACACCATCTGCGAACTGCTGAAGCCCGATGGTGGAATCGTGTTCAGCATCGACGAGGTGAGTTCGGCTGCAGTGGAGGAGTTCGCCCTGTTCGCCTCCGAATACCAGCACCTGGTGCGGGAGGACGATGAAGTCGCCTTCATCGGCGCTGGAGTCCAAGGGGAGATCAGGTCCCTGCTGGCCGGACGTTCGGCCACATTCTTGCGGCGCTGCGCCAATGTGCACATCGGACTGTTGGACCCGAACCAGACCAGAACCGCGTTCGTCGAACCGATCCGCGGGCATGGGCGATCCGTCTCCGAAGACGTACTGGACTTCCTGGTGAGTGCCTCGCAGGGCTATCCGTTCCTGGTCCAATTGATCGGCGACCTGGCATGGCGGCGCACCCCGCAGGCCGGGGAGATCTCGCTGGACGATGCGCGCGACGCCTATCGGCGCGCCCGGAAGTCCCTGGGCCCGTTCATTCTGGAACCGTCACTGTCCGGCTTGTCCGAAGTGGACCGACAGTTCCTGCTGGCAATGGCGAAGGACGATGGCTCCAGCCGGATCGAGGATATCCGAGTGCGCATGGGTGGAGTCGATTCCGGCTATGCCGGGGTCTACCGGCAGCGGTTGTTGGACTCCGGCGTGATCATTCCAGCGGGGAGGGGCCAGGTGACGATCGGCCTGCCATACCTACGCGAATACCTACGGGACCATGCTGCCGAGGCCATAGACGACAACCGCGAACGAGCCGGCTTCCCGCCACCTCCACCCTTGGATTGAGGCGGGGATTACTTGGTGAGCCAAATATAACAAATATAACAAGTTCAACAGAATATAACAGGAAGCGGAGACGCTCCCCGATGCTTCCGCGTCGTCAGGGTCAGGAGAGGCGAGGTTCTCTGGAGTCCGGTGAAAGACCTTTAGACTGTGCTCCAGGCAACACTGTGCAAAGGAGCATCCGTGAACACGACGCAACATTCGGCATCCCCGAACCCGGAAACCACGCCGACCTCCGCCGCGAAACCGGACCCGGTCTGGCCCAGTGGGCGCGGCGACCAAGTGACCTTCGCCCACAAGCACGGCGCGCAGCTGGCCGAACGCTTCCTCGTCGCCTTCTACCAGGGCGACCCGGTCGCGGACGCCCTGTTCACCTCGGCGACGGCGCGCAAGGACGTGATGCGACAGGTGCGGCGGGCGCTGAGCGCGGGCGCCGCGGAACCCGGGGACGCCCCCGAAGTCCACGCCTTCATCGACGACCTGCGCGCGGCCGTGGAGCCAGCGGACTGGGCGGCGGTGGAGCGGGGCCGGCGCGCCTATCTGACGATCCCCGCACCCGTGCACGCGGTGGCGCTGGGGCCGGGCTCGCTCATCCACACCTACTCGACCCCGGCGATCTCCGCGGTGCTCACGCGCACCGGTCGGCTGGTGGATACCGCGGTCCGGCGGTTGCTCGACACCGCCAGTTGGGAGTACCACCTGTTCGCCGACGAGGACGCGCTGCGCCCCGGTGGGCAGGGCTTCGCCGATACCGGGATGGTGCGGGCGATGCATGCGTACTCCCGCGCCCAGGACCTGCAGGCCGGGCGCGACACGAGTGTGTGGGGGCTGCCGATCAATGCGATCGATATGCTGCGGACCTGGTTCGACTTCACCTATGTGCCGTATCGGGCACTGGCCGGACTGGGCTACGACCTGGCCGATGAGCAGGTGCACGAGGTCTACGGACTGTGGCAGGTAGTGGGCAGGATGCTGGGGATACCTGCGGACCTGCTGGAGCCCAACCGGGACCACGTGAGTTCCGAGCCGCTGGTCCAAGCCATTGCGGAGGTGGACGGGGATCCGGATGATGGGTCCAGGGCCCTGTCCGAGGCCCTGCTGTCCGCCGTGGGCGTGCAGAACGGGCAGATCACCGGACTGGACCCCAAGCTGCACACCGTCATCGCAGAGGTTCAGGTGAGGATGATCCACGGCGACGAGGTTGCCGATGCCCTGGGCATCCCGCACCATCCGGAGGTCCAGGCCGCCGAGACCCTCCACATTCCGACCGTTGCCGGGCGGTTCGCCCTGCTGCAGGAGAATCCGGTGGCCCTGGAGCGCGAGATTGCCGGCAACCAGGAGTTCGTCCGCCAGCTGCTGGCCCAGACCGCCGACGGTAAGAGCGCACATGAGACGGTGCCGGTGGGGTGAGGGTGGCGTTCCCACTAGCCTGGGTTTTTCATGGTGTGGGGTGTCCGGGGTGTGGATGAATAGGTGAAGGTGACCTCTGACCTGGGAAAATAGGACTTGTCTAGAGTTCAATTCCCGCAGAAGAAAGATCACCTTCGAAGT
>NZ_JANIJZ010000034.1:0-12128 GCF_024580675.1 Brevibacterium sp. 50QC2O2 | reverse complement strand
ACGCCCCAGAGGATTCCTCAACGATCCGAAATACACGCATCGACCCGAGATGGACACGAAGTCATGAGACATCAATGGACACACCTGGTTGAGACATCACGTGGCCCCGATGTCCTGAGACATGACAACCGGGAGAGACGGCATGAACCGGACTCTCGGTGCGGGCTGAGACCATCGAGTGTCCACTCCGGGTAACGTGCAGGTATGACTTCAGCTGAGCACACACCTGCGCAGACATCCACGCACACCCCCGCGCTCGACCTTCCGTACCTCGATGCGGCCACTCCCGCGACCGTCGACCTGTTCAAGCACGTCAACGGCACCTGGCTGCGCGACCATGAGATCCCGCAGGACCGTTCCGGCGATGGCGCGATGCGCGAACTCTTCGACGGCGCCGAGGACGCGGTCCGCGAGCTCATCACCGCCCTGTCCCAGCCCGTCGGCTCCGCAGATTCCCCCACGCACGCCCCGGGCAGCCCCGAGCAGCAGGTCGCCGACCTCTACGCCAGCTTCATGGACACGGACACGATCGCCGAACGCGGCCTGAGCCCGCTGGCCGAGGACTTCGCCACGATCAAGGCCGCAGCCGACAAATCCGCCCTCGCGGAAGTCCTGGGCAGGCTGGAGCGCACGGGGACCTCGGGCCCCGTGGCGATCTACGTCGATGCCGACGCCAAGGACTCAGCCCACTACGCGCTCTACACCCACCAGGGCGGGATCCACCTGCCCGACGAGGTCTACTACTCCAGCGAGGACTACGCCGAGATCCGCGAGCAGTACCGGGAGCACATCGCGCGGATGAGCGCTTTGGCGGGCCTGAGCGTACACACCGGCTACAGCGATGCGGAGCTGGCCGAGCAGGTGCTGGCATTCGAGACCGCAGTGGCCGCCCACCACTGGGACCGCGTGCGCACGCGCGATGCGGAGGCCGGCTACAACCCGAAGACCGCAGCAGAGGCCGTCGAACTGGCCGCGGGCTTCGACTTCGCCGCATGGCTGACCGGCGCAGGTCTGGAGACCGTCGAGCGGATGATCGTGGGCCAGCCGGACTTCCTGACCGGGCTGGGTGCGGTATGGCAGGAGACCGACCTGCAGGTACTCCGGACCTGGGCGCTGTTCAGCGTGTTGGAGGAGAACGCCGCACTGCTGACCGATGAGATCTCCCGGGCCGACTTCGAGTTCTTCGGGCGCGCACTTTCGGGCACTCCCGAACAGCGGGAGCGCTGGAAGCGAGGCGTGTCGATCGTCGAATCGCTGCTGGGCCAGGCGGTGGGCAAGCTGTACGTGGCCCAGCACTTCCCGCCCCAGTCCAAGGCGCGGATCGCCGAGCTGGTCGACAAGCTGGTCGAGGCCTATGAGCACTCGATCAAGGACCTGGACTGGATGGGCCCTGACACCAAGGTCCGCGCGCTGGAGAAACTGGGACTGTTCGGCGTCAAGGTGGGTTACCCGGACGTCTGGCGCAGCTACGACTTCACCGTGGTCGCCGACGACCTGGTGGGCAATGTGCGCCGGGCCTCGGTCGCAGAGTACGACAGGCTGACCGGACGGATCGGCGGGGAGATCGATCGCGAGGAATGGCTGATGACCCCACAGACGGTCAACGCCTACTACCACCCGGTGCTCAACGAGATCGTGTTCCCCGCGGCGATCCTGCAGGCGCCGTTCTTCGACCCACAGGCCTCCGACGCCGCGAACTTCGGGGCGGTCGGCGCGGTAATCGGCCACGAGATCGGCCACGGCTTCGACGACCAGGGATCCCGCTACGACGGCCACGGCAATCTGGTCGACTGGTGGACGGCCGAGGACCGGGCCCGGTTCGAGGAGCGCACGAGCGGGTTGATCGCCCAGTACGATGCGCTGGTGCCCGAGGGCTTCGCCGATGAACCGAAGTTCCACGTCAACGGCGGGCTGACGATCGGCGAGAACATTGGCGATCTGGGCGGGCTGTCGATCGCCTGGAAGGCCCTGCACCTGGCCGCCGCGGCATCCGGGACCGAGGTGACGGCCCAGGACGCACACGACTTCTTCTGCAGCTGGGCGAACGCCTGGCGGGCCAAGTTCAGGCCGGCAGAACGCGAGCGCCGGCTGTCGATCGATCCGCATGCGCCCGAGGAGTTCCGCTGCAATCAGATCGTGAAGAACATCGACGCCTTCGCCGATTTTTTCGGTGTGACCGAGGCCGATCCGATGTGGTTGGCGCCCGAGGAGCGCGTGACGATCTGGTGAGCTAGGGCAGGGCCGGTCCACGGACTCGGTGGAAGCAACGCGGGGAATCTCCTCCAGTGCAGGGGGAGATTCCCCGCCTTGCGTCCTCTACCCCGATGAACGGAATCCACGTAGGCACTGCCTGCTGGATTACACAATCCATCTGGAGAGGGACCCACCGCATCAGAGTAGTCAAAGCCGTATAGGTCAGTAGTCTGGGAACACCAGGCTACTGATCTCACACGTAAATTAAGGTTTTCACAGCTAGGATGGATGTGGTTTCGGCTCACGGCAATTCGGCTCCCAAACAGAGCAGGAGAACCGAGATTGGAAAGGCACCATCTTGTCGCACCATCCTTTGGACCATGTACCACCGCGTCCTTCCGGATTCGCGCGGAACCTCGAAGTTCCCGAGTCGGGCCACGAAACAGGCGGCAGCGCCAGCACCCCGCATTCGCCCGGCCGGTCACGCGAGGACTTCATCCGCCACCTGGCCGACGAGTTGGCCGCCGGCAACTCCTGCCTGGTCGTCGGCGAGGTCGGCTCCGGCCTCACCCGCACCGCCCGGGCACTGGCCGGAGTCCTGCACCGCACCACCGCGCAGCGAGACTCCGGCCCATATCCCGCTCAGGGCGACGGCTCCCCGGCCGTGGGACCGGACCGGTTCCTGCTGCAGGCCACCACCGGAACCACCGCCGAGGAGCTTGAGGGATTCCTCCGCCCCGATGCCGGCGGGCACTGCATCCGGATCGTCGAGGCGGCGCACCGGCTGCCGGAGGAGGCCGGGCCACTCATCGATGCGAGTCTGGCCGATGGCCGGGTGGCGTTGTGCTGCTTCATCGACATGGACGCCCTGCGACTCGCCGCGAACCGCTCAGGCACCCTCGCCCTGCTACGCGATGCCTGGCTGTCCGGTCGACTCATCCGCCTGGACGTACCGGAACTCACCGACCACGAAGTCCGCCAGATCATCATGGACATCTGCCCACCCGGGACCCTCGACGACCTCCAACTGCAGACACTCGTCGTCCTCTCGGAGGGACGTCCACTGGTCGCCGCCGATCTGGCGGCGTGGGCACTCTACGAACCGTATCTCGTACCCCGGCACTATCCCCGCGGCAGCGTTGACTCCCACTATCTGGGCGCACAGGCGCCGAGCCGCCTGGCCGACCGGGCCCGCGGTCTGTCGCAGACCAGGGTGCGCGCCGCCGTCATGCTCGCCGAGCTGAGCCCACTGCCCCGCCAGACCGCCACACAGTTGTTCGGAGCGCCCACCGTCGGGACCCTGACGAGTCTGGGCCTGGCCCACCGCATCCCGGGCGCGCACAGTTATGTCGTCGTCTCTCCCCTGACGGCCAACGCCCTCTTGGAGACGGCGGAGGCGCCCTCGGACGAGGACTGGGATTCCGTCGAGGGCAGTCTGCAGCGGCTGTGGGATTCGGGATACGCCATCGGGGAATCGGCGACCCTGCGCCTGGCCAGGAGCCTCGTGCATTCGGGCACCGCCGGCGCGCAGCACACGCCCCTGTTCATCGCGGCCGCGCGCATCGCCAACCGGCTGGGCAATCCGGTCGAGGCCGAGGTCTTCCTGAAATCGGCGTCCATCGAGCAGCCCGCGCTCCCCGCAGTGGAGCTCCAGCACCTGACGTCGCTGCTGATCCGCGGAGAGTACCGCCCCGCCCGGGCCATGGCCGAGCGGGCTGCGGAACGGGCCACAGTGAAAGCCGCTTCCGGAACCCCGCCCGATGTCGAGCTGCTCTACACCATTGCCACCATCATCGCCTGGACGGGCCCGAACCTCGGTGTTCCCGCCTGGTGGACCGCTTTCCTCCAAGGACCGGTGGAACAGGAGTACCCAGGGGCCGGAAAGCTCCTCGACTCGTTCGCCAATAGCGCGCGCCTCGATCCGGAGGCCGCCCTGCTGGTCGCCGACAACCGTGATCTGCCCAGCGTGCTTCGGCTGTCCGCGCTGATTCTGCTGTGCCAGGACCGGCTCAGCCGCGGCCAACCGGAGGAGCTGCGGGATTTCGCCGAGCGGGGCACGGAGATCATCGCAGAACTCCTGGCCGTGCGCGATCACACCCCGGATGGGTTGTCACTGTCGATGATCTGGTTCTTCGTCGTCGCCACCTCGGTGGAATTCATGCTGGCCGGCATCGAGCCCGAACAGACGACGACCACTCTGCGCGGGCTCCTCAGCGAAGCGGTGACGAACCCCGAACAGGTCAGCTCGGTGGCATCCAGCGCCACGGCTTGGTGCCAGGGGCTGCGGCGGGTGCTGCGAGGAGAGTTGGAGACCGCGGCACGGGATCTGGACGCCCTTGCCGATGTACTCAATCCCTCCCTGCTAGCGGTGGGCTGGGGCATGCACACGACGATCCGCCGACTGCTCAGCGTCTCGTCCCGGCAGCGAATCGGGTCCGTTCTCCACGCCCGCGGCACCATCGCCGCCAGACATCCGTCCTCCCACCTCGAACTCCTGGTGGCACTGCTGCAGGGCCCCGGCGCCGACCCGTCCGAGCCCCGGCCCGACTGGATGCACGCCGTGTTCCTGCACGCGCAGGTGCTCGATGGAACCGTGGCGGCGGGGCAGGCGGCAAGGGAACTCGAGAGCTTGCAGCGGATCGGGCTGCCCGGCCCTCTGGCCCTGCGCGATCATGTGTTGGCCCTGGCAGCCGGGGACGCAGACGCCCTGTTCGACGCCGGACGACGCCTGGCCGCCACGAACTACCGTGAAGCCGCCGAACACGCACTGCAGCACGCGCGGGCCCTGTTCATCGCCAATCGGTCCGCCAAACGTGCGGCTGAGGCCGGGGCCATGCTCAAGACGATCGCGACTGGACGGCCGGCACCGCGGATCGAATCGTCCGAGTCCGCCGCGCCGGTGTCCCTGACACGGCGGGAAGCGGAGATCTGCAGGTTGGTCGGCGAGGGCCTGACCAATGTCAAGATCAGCCAGAGATTGTTCCTCTCGGTGCGGACCGTGGAATCCCACGTGCTCTCGGCCCGTGGCAAGCTGGGGGCCGCGCGGCGCACCGACATCCCACAGCGCATCCTCGAGCTCCGGGCGGCCGGTCGCCTGCAGACGCACTGAACCTACCGATTCGCAGTCGTTTTGGTCTGAAATCCGCGGCGGATTTCAGACCAAAACGACTGCGAATCGGAGAGTCCGGCTTCAGTGGCGGCTGCCTCGCGCAGCCGCCGGTTTGCCCGCCCACCAGACGTAGCCGATCGCGGCCAGTAGACCCCCGCCCAGGATCAGCACCCACCAGGGGAAGCCAGGCACGTTCGGGGCGGATGTCCCGGCCTCCTGATCAGCCGGCGGGGTCGGGAAGATCCGCTGGGCGGTGACCAGAATCCGCTGGGAGTTGATGCCCAGCGGAGTGCAGGTGACCAACGTGACCAGATCCTTGCCCGCCTCGGGCCGCAGGGATTCGGTCTGGTCCGGGTCGACGACCTTGGTCGATATCACCTGGTAGGCCAGCACCTCGCCGAAGGTCGTCAGGGTGAGGTGATCGCCCTTGCCGATCTTGTCCAGATTGGTGAACATCGTGGCCTCCGCCAGGCCACGGTGACCGGTGATGACGGCATGGGTGTCTGCACCGCCCACGGGCAGGCTAGTGCCCTGCAGATGCCCCAGGCCCTTGAGCAGGGTTTCGTCCGAGGTCCCGTGGTAGATCGGCAGATCCAGATCGATCTTGGGGATCCGCAGGCGCGACATCACCGGGCTGCGACCGTCGTTGAGGGCCTCGGCGTAGGTGGGCACATCGGATGCCCTGGAATCCTCACCCGCTGCCGGAGTGCGCCCGGAGGGGATCCGGTGGCCGGCCTCCAGGGTGGCGCCGAATTCCAGCTGCTCATTGTAGGCACGGGCTGCCTTGAGCTGTTCCGCATTGGACTTGGCGTCGCCGTCGTGGACAGTGCCGGCGTCTTCGACGATCTTCGCCTGGTCCAGCTGGTTGAACCACGCTGCGACGGACGGGTACATCCACACGCTCAGGCCCACCAGGGCCACGACGGCGATGAAGGCCGGGAGTTTCGGGAAACGCCAGCGGCGCAGTCCGGCTTTCGCCGGCCTGCGCCGCTGCGTGAGCGTACCGCTCATAGTCGTGCTACTACCCGATTGCTCAGGCGTTCGTCTTGCGACGGTTGGCGGCGACGATGCCCGCACCCGCGGCGATCAGCAGCAGGGCGATACCGGCGATGGTCGCCAGCAGCTTGCCGTTGGCACCGGTCAGGGGCAGTTCCGGGTGACCGGACTGCGTGTTGGCGACCTTGGCGATGGCGGCATGGGCGGTGTCATTGGCCTTGACGGTCACATTGATCGGCGTGGAGTCCAGCACGTAGCCGGCCGGGGCCTTGGTCTCGACCAGGGTGTAGTCCTCGGTCGTGTCATCGTCGTTGCCGACCCACAGGGTGATGCCGGCCTTGCCGTTGGCGTCGGTCTTCAGATGGCCGACGACCTTGTCACCGTGCTTGACGTCGAATTCCGCACCGGCCAGGAACTTGGACTCATCGTCCTTGGCGTACTTCGTCAGGTCCAGCGAACCCCAGTTGGTGGTGGGCTCATTGGTCTCGGTGCCGGTCTCGTGCTTGGGATCGTTCGTGTAGACGATGGCCTTGTTCTCGATCGTGCCATCGCCCTGGTCCTTGACGGTGGTGGTGATATGGGCGGTCACGACCTGCGCCGGCTTGAGCTTGGCGACACCGGTGGCGGTGAACTCGATGGTGACCTTCTGGCCGTCGACCTTCACCGTGTAGTCGGTGCCCGCGGTGAAGCCGTCAACGGTCGCGGACTTGTAGCCCAGGCGGGAGTCCAGATCATCGCCGATGGAGAAGTTGGCGATCTTCTTGCCCTTGGCGTTGACCGGTGCCTTGATGTCCCAGGTCACGTCGGAGCCGATGACCACGTTGGAAGGATCGTTGACCTCCTTGACCGGGGTGCCCTCCTTGACGGTGTTCTTGGGGTAGACGTTGACGTCGTACAACCAGCCGCCTTTGCCCTGGGGCAGCGGCAGGGTCACCAGGAAGTCGGCGGCCTTGGCGGTGACGGCATCCGAGTTGGACTCGACGACCTTGTACAGGCCCAGGTCCAGGTTGGACCAGTCGATTTCTCCGGCTGCGTTGGTGGTCTTCTCGCCCACCGTGGTCAGTGCTGCGCCGGTGTAATTGCCGGCCTTGGCCTGCGAGGCCTCGGTCCAGCCGGCGTCCGTCGTCAGGTCGACGCCGTTCACCTTGTAGAGGGTGAAGCCGATGCCCTCGATGGGGTTGCCCAGAGCGTCGGTGTCGGTGATCTTCGAGCCATCGCCTGCTCCGCCGGGGTTTTCCGAGTCGGACTTGTGCAGGGTGATGGAGCCCTTGGCCGTGGAATCGATGTTGCCGACACCGGTGACTTCAACGGCGTTGGCGGCACCGGAGAGGCCGGCGACGCTCAGAGCGGAAGCGGCCGCGATGACAGTCAGACGCTGCCACAAGCCGAACTTCGAGTTTCCCATGGGTGTTTCCTTTCAGGGGTGGCCGGATGGCCGGGTATGGAGAATCGTGGGTGGGTTTGCTGCTGGAGGGTTCAGGCGCTGCGGCGTCGGCGGATGCCGTAGACCGAGGCGGCTGCTCCGGCGACCAGCAGGGTCGCCCCGCCGGCCAGGACGAAGGCGTCCGTGCCACGGCCGCCGGTCAGCGGCAGCGCGGGCGCTTCGGCCTGTGTGTTGACGATCGTCCCGATGTTCAGGGCCAGATCATCGCCCTTGACGGTGAACTGGTGTTCCTTATCGTCGAGCGTGTAGCCCACGGGAGCCTTGGACTCCCGGAGGGTGTAGTCGCCCCAGTGCAGACCGTCGAGCTTGAAGGTGCCTGCGGCAGGGTCCTTGTCAGCACCCGTGCACGCGTCCGCATTGTCCGCAACGCAGTCCTCAACGGAGGTCGTGGAGTTGCCGGGGCCCGTCAGGGTCCAGACGGAGCCGGCCAGGCCGTGGCCTCCGTCGTCGACCTTGGACCAGGTGGCCTGGCCGGGCTTGTCCGAGTTGGTGATCGTGCAGGTGACGTCCTTGCCGGACTTCAGGTCGACCTTCGCATCGGAGACGTCCACGGTGTTCTTATCCGCATCCACACAGCTCCAGGCGCTTGCCCGGTAGCCGGCCTTGGCGCCGGATTCGGACAGGGTGTAGTCGCCGGCCGGAACGCTGACCGTCGTGACGTCGGCGGTGCCCGTCCTACCCTCGATGGTCTTGTCCGCGCCGACCGCCTTGAGCGTCCAGTCGGAGGCCTTGCCATCGCCGGAGTACCTGTTGTCGACCTGCTTGACCAGGCTCAGGTGGGAGCCCGCGACCTTGTTCGTGTACGAGCACTTCACGGAGTCGCCGGGCACAATGCCCTTCAGCGACTTCGCGTTCTCGTCATCGAGCTTGGTCTTGGTCGTGGAGCCGTCCAGGTGGGTCACGGTGCACGAGCCCTCGTGGAAGGCATAACCGGACTGCTGGACCTCGGAGACGTCCACCGTGGCTTGAGAGAAACTGGTGCCGAACTTCAGCGCCCACTTCGCATCGCCGGAGGCGTTGGTCTTCTGGGTTGCGGCGGTGGGAACCGAGTTGACCGTGCCCGAGGTGGTGGTGGTCTTGGCGCCCACCGTCCAGTCCTTGGCAGCGGTGGCGTTCTCGCCCTTGGCGTCCGCGACGTCCTTGTGGATCGTCACATCGGCGGTCAGCGGGGCGTTCTTGATCGTGCAGACGACCGCCTTGGCGCCGGCCGGGATCGACACCTTGCCCGAGGTCCCGGTTCCGCTGGCATTGTCCATATGCCGGCCGTCGGCTTCGCACTCATAGGCCGAGGCGTAGTCGCCCAAGTCGGTATTGCCCACGCCGGCTTCCGAGAAGGTCAGTTCGGTTTCGCGCTTGGCCAGCTGTGGGCCGACGATCTGGTCCTGGATGCCGATGTCGCTGCCCTCGGTAGTGGCCTCGCCCAAAACCGTGCTGCCCTGCTTGGCGGTCAGGTGGAACTGATCGGCTGCCTGCGCGCGGCCCACCACGTCCTTGCGGACGGTGATCGTGGCCGGAGAGGAGCACGAGGCCAGGTCGGTGCTGGACAGGCCACGGTTGACGAAAGTGGCCTGGTTCGACCAGTTCGGCATGTCATAGGACTGCACGGTACTGCCCGAGCCCAGATAGGCCTTGCCATCGGAATCGAAGGCGACGCCGTTGACATTGGAGGTTGTGTCATAGGTACCGGACACCGAGGACGTGATGCGACCGCCATTGCCCCGCGCCAAGTTCGCAGCTGTCACCGAGAAGACCTTGATCTTACTACCGCTGCCCAGGACCACGAAGAGGTTGCCGTCGGCATCGAAGGCGATGTCGCCATTCGCACGAGATTCGCGAGGGATCGCAGGTGCGCTGATGTCGCCCACGTAGGTGGGCGAGCCGGACCCCGTGTACTTCCAGATCTTGAAAGTCTGATTATTACCCGACCCAGAATATCCACCGAAGTAGTAGTCCCCCGTGGCCAGGTTCACAGCGCCGGCGACGAGACTACTGGCCTGGTAATTACCGGACAGCGAATAGTCGGTTTTCTTGCTCCAGGCTCCGGCGATCGGGTTGTACTGATATATCGTCATATTCGATCGATTACCGCGCTCATAGGCGTAGATCGGCTGACCGTCGGTGCCGATGCCCAGGCCGTTGAACGAGCTGACATTGCTGGCCGCGCTACCCACCGCAGCGACATTGCCATTCGTCACCTCCTGCAGTTGCCCGTTCGCAGACACCCCGTAGATGACACCGGCATCACAGCGAATGGTGCGTGCCGCGGCCCTCGGGCCGATGTCGACGGACTTCACCGCGTCTGTGGAATTCGCAGCCGATGCCGTTGCACTGGAAGTGGAGTCCGCGGTCGCCGTGCTCGTCGCCGTCGAATCGGCGGCGGCCTCCGCGGAGGTGTTCGGTGCGGCCCAAGAGGTCCCGGCGCCGAATCCCACGCCGGTGGCCGTCAGCGCCACGGTGGCGACAACGGCGCTCAGTCGTTTCAGGCTACCGGGGCGAGCGCGCCCGGTGGCGTGTTCAGATTTCTTCACTACTTCTGCTCCTCAGATGGACCTGCTGGGGAGCAGGTTCGAGCTCGATACGCGCCCAAACCTACGAGGGAACCGAGAAGAACCCATAGGTATCCTGCGGAAGATACGTAGTCGCGCCAAACAGCCGCTCGTAAATCCGTAAAGTGTACGTAGTAATCCGCATCACCCAAGGGGGAGATTTCGCCATAGCCGAACTCTCTACCCCACCCGATTACCGCAAGGGGATATTGAATAGCGGCGCGAAGGTGAAGCCCTCGACTGCCCTGTTCCCCTGCACGCGCAGGACTCCGGGGTTCGCACGGATCAGGTAGCCGGCGGGAGCCCGCGTCTGCATGACCGTGTATTCGCCGTCGGCCAGCACGCCCACCCGGATCCGGCCCGGCGCCGGGTCGTAATCATTGGCGCCGTTGTCCTCCACGATCGCGAAAGTGCCGTCGGGCCCGGTCAGGCGCCAGGTCGAACCGCCCAGCAGCCAACCGGGGTCGGTCGTGTCGGTCGCCCCCATGTCCAACAGGCACCAGGACACGCTGCCCGTACCCATCACCTCGGGAGCGCCGGTCGGGCCCATCCCCGTACCCGTATCCGGTGCGTCGGGGCACGGGCCACCCGCAGTCGGGGCCTCCCCCGGCACCGTCGTGGCGTCCGGCGGCTGGGGCGTGCTCGGGACCGGCGTGCCGCTGGGGACCGAGGGTGTCACGGTAGCCGTCGGCGAGGTGCCGGGCATAGGGCTCGCGGTCGGGATAGGCGGGGTAGTAGACGGCTCCGGGCTCGGCACCGGCGGCACGGGTACGGTCGGAGCCGTGACCTCGGGTGCGGGGGCGGTAGTCGAAGGCCCCGCCGAGGGACTCGGTTCCGGCTGCGCGCAGTTGCCCAACGCGGCCTCCTGCAGGGTCGCGGGCAGGTCCTCGTAGTCACCCACCAGGTGGTAGTCGGAGCCGGCATCCGGCCCGGAGATCACCCGCAGGTTCGAGGCATTGACGCTCTCACCCACGCCCAGTGCCACGATCCGCGTACCGGCGGCCTGCAGCGCTGCGGCCGAGGCCCCGGCCCGTTCCAGGTCGATCGCATCGGTGCGGGTCCCCAGGTCATGATTGCCCTGCTGTCCCGGCACGCCATAGGCGGTGGGCCTGCCGTCAGTGACGAACAGGACAAGATCGTAGCCCGTCCCCACTTGGGCCAGGCCCCGGTCCCAGTTCGTGCCGCCCACGGAGGCGGGCACCCGCTGGAGGTCGTCGATGGCCGCATCCACGGTCCCGGCCCCGGATTCCTCGGCGACAGGGGTTGCGGCCAGGGACTGGTTCGTCCGGTCCGGGGCATAGCTGGCGAAGGTGTACAGGCCCACACTGCTGGGTGTACCGGCCAGGCCGGAGACCACCCCGTGGGCGGCCCGCTTCGCCTGGGCCACGTCCGCGGCACTCAGCGAGGACGACATGTCGAGGACCATGGCGACCCGCAAGCCGCAGCGCGCGGGCAGCGGCGGATTCGTCTGGGCAAACGCGGGGCGCGCGAACAGCGCCAGGACGCCCAGTAGCAGACCCAACACGCACAGAGCGGCGCCCCATCGGCGCCGCGTTCCCCCACCAGACATGGTTCCTCCGGATTGGAACCGCACACTTCGAACTGCGGACCGATATGGCCGCTCGTGCGGTATCTCAACCTATGAATATAACAGGCGGCACACCACGTGATTCCCCCCTCCGAATAGCAGTCACCTTGGTCTTGAAAACCGGAGGCGGTCTCAAGGTGCTAGTGCAACACCCTTCCCAGGAGGGGCGTATGCCATACATCGCAGTGAACTACTCGAACCAGGAATGGTCCGAGGTGCTTAACGAGATCGTTCGGGGAATTCCTGTCGCCC
>NZ_JANIJZ010000033.1:0-14119 GCF_024580675.1 Brevibacterium sp. 50QC2O2 | reverse complement strand
CGGCCCCGCCGCCACCCCCACCCGCGGGGGCCGGCGGGGCCGGTCGGTGCAGGTGGACTCAGCCGCGGTCGGCCGGGACATCCCGCTGGGGCACGCCGTTGTAGGCGGCCAGCGGACGGATCAGGGCGTTGGACGCCTGCTGTTCCATGATGTGCGCGGTCCAGCCGGTGATGCGGCTCATGACGAAGATCGGGGTGAACTGATCCGTGTCGAAGCCCATCAGGTGGTACGCGGGGCCCGAGGGGTAGTCCAGGTTCGGGTAGATCCCCTTACGGCCCACGAAGTCCTCTTCGAAGGTGTTGTAGAGGTCCAGCAGATCCTTGGCGTCCTTGACGGCGACCATTTCCTCGAAGGCCTTGCGCATGGTGGGAACGCGCGAATCGCCGTTCTTGTACACGCGGTGGCCGAAGCCCATGATCTTTTCCTTGTTGGCCAGCGCCTTGTCGATCCAGGCCGAGGCCTTGTCGGCCGTGCCGACCTCTTCGAGCATCGCCATAACGGCCTCGTTCGCGCCACCGTGCAGCGGGCCCTTCAGGGCGCCGACGGCACCGGCGACCGCGGAGTACATATCCGAGGTCGTCGAGGTGATGACGCGGGCGGTGAACGTCGAAGCGTTGAAGGAGTGCTCCGCGTACAGGATCATCGAGATGTCGAAGCACTTGACGACCTCGTCGGCCGGAACCTCGTCGAAGACCATCTTGAAGAAGTTCGCGGCGTAGCCCAGGTCCTCGGTGGGTGCCACCGGGTCCAGGCCGTGACGGCGGCGGTGGTCGATCGCGACGATCGTGGGCAGCTGTGCGTAGAGGCGTTCGGCCTTGGCGCGGTTGGCGTCCTCACCGTCGTATTCCGCTTCCGGATCCCAGGCGCCCAGCCAGGACACCGCCGTCTGCACGACGTGCATCGGGTGGCAGTCCTTGGGCAGCTGCAGGATCAGGTCGACCAGCTCGGGTGCGATGGCGCGCTGTGCGCGTTCACGGGCCGTGAAGTCCGCCAGCTGGGCCGCGGTCGGCAGCTCGCCGTTCCAGATCAGGTAGGCGACCTCTTCGAACGTGCAGTTCGCCGCCAGGTCCTGTACCGCGTAGCCGCGGTAGGTCAGGGAGTTGGTTTCCTGGACGACCTTGGAGACCGCCGTGTAATCGACGGTGACGCCGGCCAGGCCCTTCTTGATGTCCTCGCTCACTTGTGTCCCTCCTGAGAGAAGTTGAAGACGTGGGAGTCGAATTCGTTATATGCCGCGTAATCGATGGTGTCGTACAGATCCGCGCGGGTCTGCATACCGTCGACCACGTTGATCTGAGTGCCCTCGGACCGGATGGTCTGCAGGCCGCGCTTGATCGCGCCCATCGCGATGCGCAGCGTGGTCACCGGGTAGATGACCAGCTTGACGCCGGCATTCGCCAGCTGTTCGGTGGTGTACAGATCGCTCTTGCCGAACTCGGTCATATTGGCCAGGATCGGCACGTCCAGGGCGTTCGCCATCTTCTCGAACTCGCCCAGGTCGCGCATGGCCTCGGGGAAGATCAGGTCCGCACCGGCGGCCGCATAGGCCTTGGCACGGTCGATCGCGGCGTCCAGGCCCTCACCGGCGCGGGCGTCGGTCCGGGCGGAGATGACGAAGTTGTCGTCACGGCGGCCGCGCACGGCAGCGGAAATCCGCTTGACCATTTCGGCGGTCGACACGACCTCCTTGCCGTCGAGGTGGCCGCAGCGCTTCGGGTTGACCTGGTCCTCCAGGTGCATCCCGGAGATCCCGGCGTCCTCGAACTCCTGCACGGTACGGGCGACGTTCATCGCCTCGCCCCAGCCGGTGTCGGCGTCGATGAAGGTCGGCAGGTTCGTCACCCGCGCGATGTTGCGCCCGTGGTCGGCGACCTCGGTCAGGGTGGTCAGTCCGATATCGGGCAGGCCCTGCGAGGCGGAGAATGCGCCACCGGAGATGTAGACGCCCTCGAAGCCGGTCTGTTCGATCAGTTGTGCGTTGATCGGGTTGATGGCACCGGGGAACTGGACGATCTTATCGCCGGCCAGCAGGGCGCGGAAGTCCGCGCGGCGTTCGGCGGCGGTCCTGGTTGCTCCCAACATCAGAAGATCCCCTTCGAGCCGGAGTGCTTCAGACCTTCCACTGCGAAGGACAGGCCGCGGATGCCGTCCGCATCGAGTTCGCGCAGGTTCTGAGCCAGGTCCAGGAAGCGGTTCTGCTCGGACTCGCTGACGATACCCTCGGCCAGGGTACGGAACTTCTGGATGTAGTTCTCACGCCCGAAGGGCCGGGCGCCCAGCGGGTGGGCGTCGGCCACCGCCAGTTCGTCGACCAGCTTCGAGCCGTCCTCGAACTCGATCTCCACGCGACCGCCGAAGGCCATCTCGTTGGGATCGGTCGAGTGGTAACGACGCGTCCACTCGGGGTCTTCCTCGGTGGAGATCTTGTGCCACAGTTCCACGGTGTCCGGCCGGGCGGCGCGTTCGGGAGCGTAGGAGCGCTCGTGGTGCCAGCCCTGATCCTGCATGGCCACGGCGAAGATGTACATGATCGAGTGGTCCAGCGTTTCGCGGCTGGCCTTGGGATCCATCTTCTGCGGGTCGTTGGCGCCCGTGCCGATGACGTTGTGCGTGTGGTGCGAGGTGTGGATCGTGATGTGCTTGATCTTGGACAGGTCCTCGATCTCACCGCCGAGCTTGCGGGCCAGGTCGATCAGGGCCTGTGCCTGGTATTCCGCGGAGTGCTCCTTCGTGTAGGAGTCCAGAATCGCGCGCTTGGCCTCGCCGGCACCGGGCAGGCCCACGGTGTAGTGGGCGTCGGGGCCGTCCAGGATCCAGGCGATGACGCCGTCTTCGCCTTCGTAGATCGGGTTGGGCGAGGTCTCCCCGCGCATCGCGCGGTCCACGGCCTCGACTGCCATCTTGCCCGCGAACGCCGGCGCGTGCGCCTTCCAGGAGGAGATCAGGCCCTTGCGGGACTGACGGGTCGCGGTGGTCACGTGCAGGGCCTGGCCGATCGCCTCGTAGGTGACGTTCGGATCCAGGTGCAGCATGGCGCCCAGGCCGGCGGCGACCGACGGGCCCAGGTGGGCGACGTGGTCGATCTTGTGTTCGTGCAGGCAGATGCCCTTGGCCAGGTCGATCTGGATCTCGTAGCCGGTGGCGATGCCGTTGATCAGGTCAGCGCCGGAGACGCTGCCCAGGTGCTGGGCGACGGCGATCATCGGGGGGATGTTGTCGCCGGGGTGCGAGTACTCCTTGGCCAGGAAGGTGTCGTGGAAGTCGAGTTCGCGCACGGCCACGCCATTTGCGAAGGCGGCCCATTCGGGGGAGATGTGGTCGCTCAGCGGCTGGCCGAAGACGGTCGCACCCGGTTCGAGCTTGTGGGGCAGGGCCTGTTCGCGGGCGTGGGTGGGCGCCTTGCGATTGACGGAGGCGGCTGCGACGGAGGCGTTGTCGATGACACGGTTGATCACCATGTCCGCGACTTCCGATTCGATCGCGACCGGGTCGGCTGCGACCTGGGCGATCTTGTAGGCCAGCTGGTCCTTGCGCTCCAGGTTCTCAGCGCTCTTGTATACCCGGACTTCGTGGTTGATCATGGAGGATGCTCCTATTGTCGACTTTGACCTGATGCCGCGTCCACACCCCAGCCTAACGGTGTGCGCGCCTGGCCGGTAGCCCTGCGGCGCTTGTATGGGGATGCGGGCGACGTGTATCTGCCACCACAAATATATCTTGACATCAAGGTATTTCCCAAACCGTGGGTCCGCCGTTGGTCCGCCCGTGGGTCCAACCACGGGTCCGAACGGCGGACAGGCCGTTCGCTCGAACCGGGGCTCGACCGGACTCCGTCGGCACCGCGTCGAGGCCGCGTAGAGTGGGCCGCGTGAGTATCGAGATCGCCCCCGTGCCCCAGACCGTCATCGACGCCGTGATCGCCCGTGCCCTGGACGAGGACGCCCCCACCGGCGACCTCTCAGCGCAGACCTTCGTCCCCGCCTCCCTGACCACCACGGCCAGGGTCGTCGCCCGCGAACCCGGCGTGATGGCCGGCGGTGCCGTATTCGCCACCGCCATGGAACAGGCGGCCTACCGCACCCAGGCGCCCGGCGCGCCGGCCGGAATCGTCCCGCTGGCAGCGGGCGCCGCCGGCACCGTGTCCGTCCGACAGCTGGTCGCCGAGGGCGCCCCGTTCTCCACCGGAGACGCACTCATCGAGGTCTCCGGCCCCGCCCACGCGGTGCTGCTGGGCGAGCGCACCGGTTTGAACCTGCTGCAGCGCCTGTGCGCGATCGCCGCGCTGACCGCGCGCTATGTGGCCGCTGCGAACGCAGGCCGGGCGCAGTCCGACCCGGAGCACGGCACCACGGCACGTCCGGTGCGCGTGGTCGACACCCGCAAGACCACCCCGGGCCTGCGCACCCTGGAGAAGTACGCGGTGCGCGCAGGCGGCGGGCACAATCATCGCGCCGGCCTGTCCGATGCGGTGATGCTCAAGGACAACCACCTGGCCCTCCTGGGCGAGGGCGAGGCGCTGACCGCCGCCCTGCGCGCCGGCAAGGAGAAGCTGGGCCACACCACGCACCTGGAGGTCGAGGTGGATCGTTTCGAGCAGATCGAACCCGTGCTGGCCGCCGGTGTGGACACCATCATGCTGGACAACTTCGGCCCGGCCGAACTGGCCCGCGGCGTGGCCCAGGTGGCCGGGCGCGCCCTGGTCGAGGCCTCGGGCGGGGTGAACCTGGAGACGATCGGGGCGATCGCCGCCAGCGGGGTCGACATCGTCTCCGTCGGCGCGCTGACGCATTCGGTGGTCAACCTGGACCTGGGCCTGGACACCGTCGAGGACGTGCTCACCGTCTGAGCCGACCGCGTTATAGTGGAGGGACAACGACAGGGGAGCGCCACAAGGGGCGCTGAGAGTGCAGTGAACTGCAGACCCTCGAACCTGCTGCGGTTAGGACCGCCGAAGGAAGTCGAGTTCTCTTTCCCCTCCTGATCATCACAGGAGGCGAGCATGACCGATCATGCTGTCCACAATTCCGTGTCCACCCGCAGCACCTTCCGCTGGCGAGTCGTCGACATCGTCACCGCATCCGTGCTCGGCGTGGTGTGCGGACTGATCTTCTGGCTGTGGGCCGCGGCCTGGAGCTTCGTCGAACCGCTGTTCGCATTCTTCCCGCCGGCCTCCGGCCTGCTCAGCGCCGGCTGGGTGCTGGCCGGACCACTTGCCGGACTCATCATCCGCAAACCGGGCGCGGCCCTCTATGCTGAGGTATTGGCCGCCATCGCCGAGGCCACGCTGGGCTCCCACTTCGGCTTCGGCGCGATCATCTCCGGGCTCTGTCAGGGGCTGGGCGCCGAACTCGCGTTCACGGTCCTGGCCTACCGCCGCTTCGGCTTCGGCACCGCGCTGTTCTCCGGCGCGCTGGCCGGCCTGGCCCTGGGCCTGAACGAGAACCTGCTGTACAACACCGAATGGCTGCCCGCGTGGAAGTTGACGTATCTGGGCACGACCGCGGTATCCGGACTGGTGATCGCGGGTGTGCTCATGTGGGCGGCCGTGAGGGCACTGGCACGTACCGGCGCGCTGTCCGCATTCGCAGCGGGCAGGGCGAAACAGGAGGTTTGAGACTGTGAGCGTTGAAGCGACGACCCGGGGCGGCACACCACCGCGCGCCGTGGGGAACCGGCTGAGCTGGCGGGTCGTCGACATCGTCACGGCATCCGTGCTGGCGGTGGTCTGCGGCGTCATCTACTGGATCTGGTCGGCCGGCTGGACCTTCATCACCCCGGCCTTCGCGGCCTTCCCGCCCGGCGACGGGATCCTCTCGGGCACCTGGGTGCTGGCCGGGCCCCTGGCCGGGCTCATCATCCGCAAGCCGGGTGCTGCCCTCTACGCCGAGGTCCTGGCCGCCGTGACCGAGGCCGTGCTGGGCTCCCACTTCGGGTTCTCCATCCTGCTGACCTCCCCCATTCAGGGACTGGCCGCGGAGCTGGCCTTCGCCGTCTTCGCCTACCGCCGCTTCGGCTTCCCGGTCGTGCTGTTCTCCGGATTGCTTACGGGTACGGCGCAGGGCTGCATCGACAATATCGTTCTCTACGCCGAATGGCTGCCCGTGTGGAAGACGTCCAGGATCGCGTTCTGCGCGGTCTCCGGGCTGCTCATGGCCGGCCTGTTCGTGTGGTGGATCGTGCGCGTCCTGGCCCGCGCCGGAGCACTGACCGCATTCGCCGCCGGGCGCGGTGCCGACGAAGCGCCGGGCTCCCGCGGTTCCGCAGCCGAGGCCACTGCCGGTTCCGACCGAACGCGCGCCACCGCGGCCGGCGCCCCGACCGGTACCTCGACCGGCGGCTCCCCCGCACCGGGCGCCTCGGCCGACGGGCGATCCGACGTAACCGACCGGAGACCGGATGACCCCGCCGTCGTCCCCGCCGAGGTCGTGGCCAGGGACTTCTCCTACCGGCACGCCGGCCGCAAACGCGCGGCCTTCTCCCACCTGTCCCTGACGATCCCGGCCGGCCAGAAGGTATTGCTGGCGGGGGCCTCGGGCGCGGGGAAGTCGACCTTCCTGCACGCCCTGGCCGGGGTCCTGCCGGCCGAATCCGGCTACGCCACCGGAGAACTGCTGGTCGCCGGCGCCGCGCCCGATCCGACTCGCGGGACCTGCGGCCTGGTGCTCCAGGACCCCGATTCGCAGGCGGTCATGTCGAAGATCGGCCACGACGTCACCTTCGGGCTGGAGAATCTGCGGGTGCCCGCCGAACAGATCCCGGCCAGGGTCGCCCACGCGCTGGACCTGGTGGGCCTGGACTATCCGCTGGACCATCCGACCACGGCCCTGTCCGGCGGGCAGAAGCAGCGCCTGGCAATCGCCGGGGTCGTCGCGATGCGCCCTGGCCTGCTGATCCTCGACGAGCCGACCGCCAACCTCGACCCCGAGGCCGCCGTGGCCATCCGCGATGTCATCGTCGACGCCGCCACCGCGACCGGCGCCACCGTGGTGCTGGTCGAACACCGCCTGCCGCTGTGGGCCGAACACGTGGACCGGATCGTGGTGCTCGGCGCCTCGGCCGACGACGCCGAGGGCACCCGGATCATCGCCGACGGATCGCCCAAGGCGGTGCTCGGCGATGAACTGCTGCGCCCGCACCTGCGCGCGGCGGGCCTGTGGCTACCCGGCGAGGCTGTCGAGGTCCCCGACGACATCCCCGACGGCTCCCTTGGCACCACCGACACCGGGCAGATCGCCGCGGTGGGCGCTGCCGGCCGGGACGCCTCCGGTAGGGACGCCGCAAGCGGTGTGGCCCCCGCACAGCCCCTGCTGTCCACCCATGCCCTGCAGGTGGGCCGCGAGTCCCGCGCCGTGGCACGGGTGCCGGGACTCGAACTGCACCCCGGCACGGTGCTAGCCGTACGCGGTCCCAACGGCGCCGGCAAGACCACCACCGCACTGACCCTGGCGGGCCTGCTTCCTCCGGTGGCGGGCGATGTCGTGGCCGGCGAGGGCCTGGTGCGCCTGCCCGGTGCCGCGCGGGTTCCGAAGTCCACCCATCCGGGCGAGTGGAGTTCCAAGGAGCTGGTCGAACGGATCGGCATGGTCTTCCAGGAACCCGAACACCAGTTCATGCGGCCCAGCGTGCGCGCCGAACTGGAATACGGCCCGCAGCGGGCGGGCTGGGCCGAAGCCGATGTCGCCGCGCGCACCGCGCAGTTGCTCGACGCGCTGCGCCTGACACCCTTGGCCCAGGCCCACCCCAACACCCTGTCAGGCGGTGAGAAGCGCCGGCTCAGCGTGGCCGCGATGATCGCCGCGCGCCCGCCCGTGCTCATCGTCGACGAGCCGACCTTCGGCCAGGACGCCCTGACCTGGGGCGCGCTGGTGGAGCTGTTCGAGGAGCTGATCGCCGGCGGCACCGCGATCGTCGCCGTCACCCACGATGCGGACTTCGCCACCGCGATCGGCGCGCGCACCGTGCATGTCGACCAGGCGGGGAACGCTGGGAGGCGGGCATGACCTCGGCCCCGGAAACCGACACGGTGCGCACGAGCGCTGCGGACTTCGCACCCGCCGCGGGCTGGGTCATGCGGATCAACCCGGTGGCCAAGATCGCCGTGATGGCGCTGCTGACCCTGGGCGTGATCCTGAGCATCGACGTGGCCTCGGCCTCGACCATGTTCGTGCTGCAACTGATCGCGCTGCCGTTGATCCGGCTGCGCTGGAAACTTCTGTCGCGCCTCTGGTTCCTGCCCCTGACGGCCCTGTTGGCCGGTTGGGGCACCGCGATCCTGGCAGCCAAGACCGGCACGGTGCTGGTGGACCTGGGGCCGCTGACGATCACCAGCTATTCGGCGTCCATGGGCCTGGCGATTTTCCTGCGCGCCATGTGCATGATGCTGCCGTGCGTGGTGCTGGTGCTCACCATTGACTCCACGGAGTTGGCCGATGCGCTGGTCCAGCTGTGGCACCTGCCCGAACGCGTGGTGCTGGCGGCCCTGGCCGCCAGCCGCCTGCTGGGCCTGTTCGCGGCCGAACTCGACACCCTGCGGATGGCCAGGCGGGCGCGGGGCGCGGCCTTCACCGGGCCCCTGGCCAAGGTCGCAGAGTTCTTCCCGCTGGCCTTCGCCCTGCTGGTCCAGGCGCTGCGGCGCTCGGGGAAGCTGGCGATGGCGATGGAGGGCCGTGCCTTCGGTACCGCGCAGCGGACCTGGTCGCGCAAGTCCCGATTGGTGGGCGCTGACTGGCTGTTCATGACAGTGGCCTTCCTGATGGCCGTGCTGTCGATCGCCACGGCCTCCTGGGCGGGCACCTGGAACCCGATCGTGTGAGGCGAGCCGGGGCCTCGGCCCGTGCGCGGTAGCGGCCCGCCGGGTTCGGGCGGAGCCGCCGCTCAGGGCCACCCGGTGCAGCCCGGGGTGCGGCGCCGGGATTGTGACCGGCGTCGCAACGCGTGGCAGGATGAGGGCATGACGCGTACTGCACTGGATTTCGACGACAACTGGTTCGACCCGGAGGAGCTCGTCGAGTTCCGCCGCCGTCTGCCGATCACCTACGTCAACGCGGTCCCCGTCCAGGTCGACGATATGGGCCGGGTCGAGCGCATCGGCCTGCTGCTGCGCACTCTGGCCAGCGGCAAGCTGGGCCGGGAGATCGTGGGCGGGCGGGTGCGCTACCACGAGTCCCTGCGCACGGCGCTGATGCGCCATGCGGAGAAGGACCTGGGTCCGCTGGCCCTGCCCGAGGTCCCCGCCTCGCTGACCCCGTTCCACGTCGCCGAATACTTCCCCACCGAGGGGATCGGGCGCTACCACGATCCACGCCAGCACGCGGTCGCGCTGTGCTACATCCTGCCGGTGCGCGGGGAATGCGCCCCGCAACAGGACACCCTGAGCCTGGACTGGCTGACTCCGGCCGAGGCCCTGCGCGATGACATCGTCACGGATATGGCAGGCGGCCAGGAGCACATCGTGCGCGCCGCCCTGGCCCACCTGGGCGTGCTGCCCTGAGGATCGGCGTGAGGCAGGGCTGCTGAGAGAGGAGGGCCGCGATGGGCGATGTCCGCATGCAGATCACCCGGCCCGGCATTTCCCTGGCCGAGGCCACCGCACTGGCCCCGCAGGTCCGCGAGTGGCTGCGCTCCGAGGGATTCGCCGACGGGAGCCGGCGATTCGGCGACTGGATGTACGAAGGCAGCTTGGGCGACTACATCGGTCCCTGGATTCTGGGCACTCACGAGGGTCGACTCATCCACGATGTGCCCGTGTGCGTGATCGTGGGCTGGAAGCACTACCTGGCCGAGGCCGGCTATCCGGCCGTCGTCACCGCCTGTACCGCGTGCGGGGCCGCATCGCCGGGCGAGGCGGAGATGGAGCGGGTCTACCGGGACTGGTGGGCTGACCCAGCCGTTTCCCCACGAGTGATCTGTCGGGAATGCGGCCACGGCGAGGCCCTGACCGACCGTGATCTGGAGGACGTCGAGGTCATCGCGCCCCTGGCGATCACCCTGGGCTCCGCAGTAGCTGCAGACCAGATAGTCGATGACATCGCGGAGCGCTTCGGCGGCCACTGGTTCCTCAGCGCCTACCGGCTGTAACCTCCGCGATATATGGCCCGGGTTACCATCGCATATGCCCGAACTCGCCCTCCGCCCCATGACCACCGCCGACTGGCCCGCCGTGCGCTCGATCTACGCCGCCGGCATCGCGACCGGCAACGCCACATTCCAACCGGAACCACCGAGCTGGGAGGACTTCGACGCCGGACACCTGTGCGCTCATCGACTGGTGGCGGTCGAGGAGGCAGACGGAGTGCTCGGCTGGTGTGCCGTATCGCCCACGTCCTCGCGAGCCGTCTATTCCGGGGTCGTGGAGCACTCGGTCTACGTCTCCCCAAGCGCCCAGGGCCGCGGAGTGGGCCGGGAACTTCTGCACGCCCTGCTGGAAACCACCTCGGCCGCGGGTATCTGGACCGTGCAGGGCTCGGTCTTCCCGGAGAACACGGCCAGCCTGGCCCTGCACCGGTCCATGGGCTTCCGCGCGGTGGGCCGCCGCGAGCGCATCGCGCGCATGGACTACGGCCCCTATGCCGGACAGTGGCGCGACACCATCCTCATCGAGCACCGCGTTCGCGCCTAGGCCACCCGGGCACAGGTTCCGCAGCGGCCCTCAGCATGTTCACAGTTTCAGCCCGCGGGAACTCCCAGGCAATCTCTTCCTAGGCTGGTCCCATGCCCAGACTACGCATCGAGATCCCGGCGACCGACCGCGTCGAAGCCAAACGGATCGCAGCCGACTACCAACGGGGAAGACCCCACCGAGGTCTTGAGGAAGAGGTGGAGCAATCCGCCTGGGATCGGGGTCGAACTCCCCTAAGCCGTCCCACCTTCATCGGTCTGACGAATGGGGATCAGCCCCTCTACAAATTCGACATCGAGGTCGAGTCCGTGGTGTGAGCTGACACCGGGCCAGACGCACATTGGATACCATCAATCACGCAAAGCGATGATGAGTAGCGGCAAATGCAATTCGACGACGTCGCGGACAACATCCACGTCGACTCCGAAATACTGGTGGACCAGGATGTTGCGGAACCCGCGAATCTCCGGCCAGGCGATCTCCGGATGTGCATCCGTAATCTCCTGCGGCAGGTGGTTGGCCGCCTCACCGATGATCTGCAGATTCCGCTCTATGGCATCCTCAGCCATGTTGACCAGATCCGGAGAACCACTGTCCAATGCGGCAACATACCGCTGACACCGTTCAACGGCCCCGATGATGTCGGTGATCCGTTCGCCTGGTCCACGGCTCACAGCGGCACTGCGTCCGCGAGCGCCGTCGCGGAGACCGGCCGTTTGAGTAATTGCACGGGAAAGATGTCGATATCGTCTCGGCCGAACAGCAGGCGAGTCTCCTCCATGAGCCCGGATGCTCGCATGAGCAGGTTCCCATCTGCGGGATCCATTTCCACCAGGATGTCGATATCGCTGCCTGAATGCGCGGTGCCGCGGGCCACGGAGCCGAAGAGCAGAGGATTCCTCGCAGAGTACTTCACCAGAAGCGCCTGGAATTCACCGCGGCGCTCTTCTATCAGGCGCCGCAGCGAACAAGTCTCAGGTGTCACGGACATGTCTAAAGAATAACCGCCGCCCGACCGCTTGGACAGAGGGCGGCAGCAGACGCCTCGGGCCCGGGGAATCCGCGATGTGCGGGGTGCCCCGGGCCCGGGATTCGCGCGGCAGCGCTCAGTTATGCAGCAGCGCTCAGCAGTACTGCGCTCAGTCGATCTGCAGTTCGCCCATCGGCTCCCAGCCGGTGCCGTCGACCTGGCGGGACACGATCTGCGGCGTGTGCTTCAGGTGCGGGCGCATGGATTCCAGCCCGGCGGCGAAGTGATCGCTGCTGACGTGGGGACCGGCGCCCTCGTCGGTGAAGCACTCGACCAGGTAGTACACGTTCGGCTCTTCGATACTGCGCGACCATTCGAAGAAGTTGTTGCCGTCCTCCGCGCGGGTGGAATCGGTGAACTCCTTGACGATCTGCGGCCAGGCCTCCACGCTTTCGGGCTTGACATCGTATTTGACGACGATGAAGTACATTCGTCCTCCTAGGTATTCGTGCTTCGGTGTTCTGCGGGCGGCATGCCGTCCGCACACCCATCTTCCCCACTATCCGATCACATCGGCGCCCGCCCTGTCACGCCCCGGTTCTCACCGCGCGATAATCCGTCGTGTGCCAGAATCGGGGCATGAGCACAACAGTCGATGAAGACCTCCTGCTTGCCTCCGATCCCGCGTCTGCGCCTGCTCCGACTGCGTCCCCGAGCCCCGAGCCCTGCGGCACCGTGCACCGTGCGATCGCGATCCTCGAAGCGGTGGCCGAGCACGGATCCTCGACGGCCAAGTCGATCTCAGAGCACACCGGCATCCCCGTGCCGACCGTGTACCGGCTGGCCAAGGAGCTGTGCGCCGAGGACTATCTGGTCCACCTGCGCCAGGAGAAGCGCTTCGCCCTTGGCTACCGACTGCACCGCCTGGCCGGGCGCCTGCACGCGGATCTGGGGGTCCGGCCCGCCGTGCGCAGGGAGATCGACCGGCTGCACGCGGCGACCAAGATGGCCGCCTATCTGGCGATCCACCGCGGCAGCGAGTTCGTGGTCGCCTATGTCGCGGACTCCCCCGCCTGTCCGCGCATCAAGCCGATGAAGTTCGGTTTCCGGGAGAACCCGCATGCCACGGCCTTCGGCAAGCTCGGCCTGTCGGATGCGGACTCCGCAGAACGGATTCGGATCCTGGGCCCCGGCCCCCTGCCCAACCTCACCCCCAAGACGCTCACCACCACCACTGCCCTGGACGAGGAACTGGAGCGGGTCGCGACCTCGGGGATCGCCTGGGAGTACGAGGAGTTCTCGCCGGGGACCACGTGTGCTGCCGTCCCGCTGCGCGACGCCGCGGGCACGCTGATCGGCTCTGTGGCCGTTTCCGCGCCCAGCCCGCGCTACCGGGGCCAGCGCACCCACGTGGAGCACCTGTTGCGGGCCGCGGCCGAACGCACCGGCCGGATCTACCGCCTGGGCGCCTGAGCCGGGGCCGAGGTCCCCGCCCGGTGCCGCGGCGCGCTGCCTCGCGCGCAGCGGGTCCGGACTCACGGCGGCCCGGGGCCCCGGCCTCGGCGGAATGAATCTCACCACGCGATAATGGCGGGTTCCGCGGGCCGCCCGAGCCGTCTAGCCTGGCTGCACAGGTCAACGACGACTCAAGGAGGCAGGCATGTCCGAGTACGGACCACTTCCGTCCAAATATCCCCAGCTCAACCAGATGGAGTTCACTCCGCAGGCCAAGGAGACGCTGGTGCACATCATCCGCACCGCGTTCCCGCACAAGAACTTCCCCGACGGCCCCTACCAGCGGATGGCCGAGAGGATCATCGAAATGGCCGATGAGTCCCGCTGGTTCCGGCTCAAACTGATCCAGGGCGTGCAGACCCTCGATTCACTGGCCGGCGGGTCCTTCACCTCGCTGGCCCCCGATGGCGCCACCGCCGTGCTCAAGCAGGTCGAGCGCACCGAGTTCTTCGGCTTCATCCGCCGTTCCACCGTCCTGGAGATGTACGAGGACGAAGAGGTGTGGCAGGCCCTGGGCTATGAGGGCCCCAGCTTCGATCAGGGCGGCTACATCAACCGCGGCTTCAACGACCTGGACTGGTTGGACGAACCGCGCGTCGAGGAATCGGCCGAGGTCATGCCTGATCTGCGCAACGCCGGGCCGGTGGCCGGCAGCGTCACTGAATCGGATGCGGCGGAGGCCAACAACGCCGGTGGCACGACGGGCTCCGGCGCTAAGACAGAGGGGAAGTGAGTCCGATGGCGAACATCGATCAGAACGAAGAGGCCATCGTCATCATCGGCTCGGGTGCCGGCGGAGGCACCCTGGCCTATGAGCTGACGGCCAAGGGTCTGCCGGTGGTGGTGCTCGAGGCCGGGCCCTATCTGCGCAACGAGGACTACCTGAACCGGCTCTTCCGGATTGAGGGTGTAGAGAATTATCCGACAGGGGTAGGTGTGTCGTAGGGGGTGTGAAGAAGGCCCCGCGGTGAGAATGGGAATTGTCTAGAAACCGATTCCTCACCACAAGGCCTTCG
>NZ_JANIJZ010000032.1:0-14467 GCF_024580675.1 Brevibacterium sp. 50QC2O2 | reverse complement strand
GAAGGCCTTGTGGTGAGGAATCGGTTTCTAGACAATTCCCATTCTCACCGCGGGGCCTTCTTCACACCCCCTACGACACACCTACCCCTGTCGGATAATTCTCTACACCCTCAATCCGGAAGAGCCCGATTTCCTCCAGCGCCCACCGCAGTCCCGTCCACGACAGCTTCGTGCGCGGTTTGGCAGTAGCGCTCATATCCTGCCGCCAGACGGTCCGCATTCTGTGCACTTATACCGGCGGACGTGCAAAGTGGTCGGTCGCCAGCCTGACAGTTGGTGGGCAAGCCTGCGCACCAGCATGTCGCGTGGAGTACTGGGAGACCCGCAGCGGTGGCACTAGTCGTCTGGCTCGACGACGGTACACGAGATGATCGCCTGGTCCGGTGCAAGGTGCTGGCCAACAGCACGTAGGCCGAGTCTGGTGAAAGTCGTGAGGTCGACACGCCTATTCCTGTTGGATACTCCTCTACACCCTCTATCCGGAATAGTTGAGACTTCTTTGAAATGCCCGGAATAAGACGTATGTTTCTGTATTTCCTTGTAGCCGTTTTAATGTTCGTTGACGTGTACGGAAAATACGGCATTCATGCCATCATCGGGATGGTAACTCCAAGTCACCCGGTAGTCTCCCCACTCGTCTTCCTGTCGGCCATCGAGGGCGCGGGTATGTGCCATTTCCTCAGTGACGGAATCGGGCATCTCTAGAAAATTCCCGAGGCAGCGCAGGTCATCGAAGTCTTCAGCACCATGCTTTCCGATCCCGTCAAAACTGACGGATTGTCCGTCGCCTGCAACTGCCGCGATATCGGAAGCTCCAAGGTCACATTGGTCTACTGCATCGGCAAGACCTTGCCGGGCTGTTTCTCTCGGATTGTCAGCGGAGGAGCTCCAAACTCCTTGTAGGACGACGACTACTGTAGATGCGAGGAGCCCGACGATGAAACCACAGGTGCCCCATATGATGTGTTTTGGTGGTTTCCAAGAGGTTTGATCGGGAGAAGACGCAACCGGTCGAAAGCCTGGGGCAGTGTAGCCTTCCGTGAACTTGGCTGTGGGAGGCACTACCGGCTGAGGAGGCACTGTGCCGTTTGGGATGTATGCATTGGAGCGTGCACCGTTGTGGTTGGACGATGTGGCCTGGTCGTCTGGGCGGGGACGGTCGGACATGGTGCCTCTGCTTATAGTTTTGATGTGGGGACTGGTACAAGACAAATGCTACTCGCTATCTCAGACACGAGCCCGCGCGTGTTCGACGCGTCGGCGTACGGAATAGGGTGACGGTAGATTGGGGTGCTCACTCGAAGAAAGTAGACCAATGGTGACCCCGCATGTGTTTGTGACCCGTGGAGACCTGACGCACGTAGCCTGTAGCGCCTGGATGGTGCCGACGGATCAGACGTTGAGCGTACGCCGACACTGGCGCAGGGATAACTCGGAACTTGAGAAGGCTATCGCGGGCTTTCACAATGAGGACTTCTTGTCAGGGAGCACTAGTGCGGCAGCGCCTGATTCCTGGCCGGGGCCCGGTCCACTGCCGGTGTTCACCGCGGTGCCCTTCTACAGGTTTCGGGATGCCGACGAGTTCGCACCGATCATTGACGAATTCGCGGCTGTCGCTCGACGAGCGATCGACCGCAGCATGGAGTACCAGACAGAGGCGGGCCAGGGGGATGGGCAGCTGTGCGCTATTGCACGGGCGCCCTCTGCCGTTGCTGGCAATGCCAGTATTGGGGGCCAGCGGTGGTGGCGGGGCCGCGGTCATCGGCGACCTCATTCAGACCATCCTGAAAGCTGCAGTAATGGCGGCGGAACGGTACCAGGTCGACATCGTGCTGGTCGTCCGCGACGCAGCCCAGCTGGCACTGGCCCAGCGGATTCGGCGAGCGAATCCGGGGACCGGCTGGTCGGAGCTCAACGGCGAGCTGAAGGCGATGGCCGGCGACCTGGCGAAGGATACAATCGCTGGGAAGATCGTCCCATTTATGGGCGCGGGCGTCAGTATGTCTGCAGGAGCCCCCAGCTGGGGCGGCCTGGTGGATGATCTGGCCGTCGGCGCTGGTCTGACTGATAGTGAGCGCGAGAGGCTGTCCGGGAAGAACGTGCTGGACCAGGCAAAGATCCTGCTCAGCGTCTATGGAGATCAAGCGAAGTTTAACCGTGCCGTGGCTGGAATCGTTGAAGTGGACCGATACGGTCTGGCACCGACGCTGTTGGCTTCGCTTCCGCTGGAACAGGCCATCACGCTGAACTACGACACCCTCTTCGAGAAGGCCAGTGAAGACGCGGGAGCACCCTGTGCGGTCATCCCCAGTATGGACGATAGGGGAACGGATGACGACGCTACCCGCTGGCTGTTGAAGATGCACGGCTCTGTGACCGACCAGGACTCGATCGTGCTGACGCGCGATGACTACCTGGGTTTCGACGCCAATCGGAATGTGCTGGCTGCCCTGGTCAAGGCAAGCTTGGTGACCAAGCGGTTGGTGTTCGTCGGCTTCGGCCTGGGAGACGATCACTTCCATCAGATCGTGCACGATGTGCGGGCCGTCGAACCAGGCAAGATCTCACGGAACGCAGTTGCGCTGACGCTGTCGCGTGATTCCTTGGACGAACGGGTCTGGGCCGGGAAGCTGCAGCTATGCCCCGTTGCGCCGGAGGGCACCGATCCGGGAACTGCGGGACGAATTCTGGAAATGTTCTTGGACTATGTGCTGGCGCTGTCCACAGATAGCCGGGAGTACTTGCTGGACAAATCCTTCGCATCGCAGCTGACCGGAGAGGAACGAGCCATCAAGAATGGTCTGCGCGAACTGCAGAAAGCGTTGAACGCGGTGGGGGAGGAAGGCGTTACGGCCACTGCGGTGCGGGATGCAATCGGAAAGTTCGGAGGCTTCGGCAAGTAGCGTCGGGTCCGCCCGGACCACGGCGTCGGCCGTCAGGAATCTACCCCTCAACCCGCCTGAACAACCGTGCTGGCTTCCCCACGGTCCCGCCCTCCAGCCTTCCGGTGTCCTCGACATGCTTCGACATGGCCCGGCGGAAGGTGTCCTTCTGGGCGGTGCCGGGGTCTACTGCCTTGTGGAGGCGGTGGAGCTCCAACATGGTGAACTCGTCGGCCAGCATGTGTCCTGGGTCCGGGCGTTCGGCGTAGTCCTGTCGTAGCTGTTGCACGGCGCGGGCCACAATCTGATCGTGGTCGAAATCCAGGCCCGAGGCACCTGCCGCGGGGATGATGCGGCAGCGGGCCATGGCCTCGGCGGGAAGGGCCACCATATGCGCCACGGAAATCACCCAGCCGCGATCATCACGCCCCTGGGCATCGAAAACGTGCAGCTGCTGCGGCATCCTGCCGGTGATGCCGGCCTTGTCGCGCAGAGCCCTGGCCACCGCATCGGCCAGGGACTCGCCTTGATGCAAAAAGGTGCCGGGTAGGCGGAGTCCGCCCTCGTGTTCGACGACGACCACGCCCAGCCGATCCTCGGCAACCGTGAGCACTGCAGTGTCCACCGCCACCGAAGGCCGGGGGTATTCGTCCAGGGTCTTGCCGTGGGAGTCCCGGTAGGGCTCGGTGTGATCGCGCTGCCGGTGCCATGGTGGGAATGGCCTGCGGCGATGCGCTGGGCGCTGGATACGAATTCGGCGGACCCTACCCGGACCACATGCCCATCGAGATGAAGGGCGGCGGAGCCTTCGACTGGGAACCCGGCGAATGGACCGACGACACCTCCATGGCCATCCCGTTGCTGACCTTGCAAGACCGGATGCGCAGCTACTGTCTGGACCCGGTCGTGGAACAGTCGATTGACTGGGCCCGTGACGCTAAGGACGTCGGCAACCAGACCCGCGCGGTACTGGGCGACGCCCGGCGGCGGTCCAGTGGAGCCTCGGTCACGGATAGGGGAGTCGAGGACGAAGGGTCGGCGGCCAAAGCCATGGCCGCCGCAGCCGCCTATCAGCAGCACTTCCCTGACGCGGCCGGCAACGGCTCGCTCATGCGGACCGTACCCGCGGGGCTGGCGGGCTTGCACGGTCCCGGTGCCGTCTACGCCCAGGAACAGAGCGCACTGACGCACCCGCACCAGGACGCCCGCGAGGCCTGCGCCCTGTGGAGCTCCGCGATCACCCACGCGGTGCTCACCGGGGAGCTGGACATCCGGGTGGGGCTCTACGACACGGACTTCTTTCACAACACGGTCAGCAGCGGCGGCGTGGACGATGATGCGGAGCTGGCAGAGCGCACTGAAACTCTGGGAATCCCGCATCGCCGAGGCCGAGGTCAACCCGCCCACCCACTTCTCCCGCAACGGGTGGGTGGTCCACGCCCTCCAAGCGGCCTGGTCGTCCATCGTGCACACAGGAGACCGGGCCGATAACGACCCGCGCCACCTGCAGCGCGCCCTGGAGCTGGCCGTGCGCAGCGGCGGGGATACGGATACGGTCGCGGCGATCGCCGGCGGGCTGATCGGCGCGACCTACGGCGTCAGCGCAGTCCCCCTGGACTGGAAGCGGGCCATCCACGGCTGGCCGGGCTGGCGCAGCGAGGAACTGATCGAAAACGCCATCGAGCAGGCAGGCCTGGTTGAGTATTCGGAAGAAGATTCGGAAGTAACGGACAACCTCTGGCCCCAAGTCGACCGGATGAACTATTCGGCCTGGGACAGGATCACCACCTGTGTGCAGGACCCGCACGATTCCGGTCTGTACTTAGGCGGCGTCCGTGCCTTGGACGATCTGCCCCGCGAGGTGGACGCAGTCGTATCGCTGTGCCGTATTGGCCGGAAACAGGTTCCGGCCCGGGTTTCGCGCGAGGACCGCGTGGCCGTCTGGCTGCCCGATGCCGGCGACCCCGCGGGCAGCGCCCACATGGACTATGTGCTCACACAGGCCGCGGACATGGTGGCGACCCTGCGCGCGGAAGGACACACAGTGTTGCTGCACTGCGTCCAGGCATACAGTCGCACGCCCACGGTAGCCGCGCTGTACGCGGCACGGCACCTGGGCGTGGACCCGGACCAGTCCATGGCCCAGGTTGTGTCTGCACTGTCCGGCGCCCACCCCACCCCAACCCCGCATTCAGGGCTGCGTACCGGCGGATCACGGGTGGGGCCTCGGGGGCGGGCAATGCGGGCGTGGCTGGTAAGGCGGGTGCGGTGGGGTGATGCGGGTCCAAGACAGCGGTGAGACAGACTATGCGCTCTAAGTCGGATCTCCTAGATAAAGTGGCAGCGAAACTGGGAAACCTGCCCAGGGAATAGGGGAGTAGCTCCGTGATGATCGAACCCGGCGGGCGCCCTGAGGCACAGCTGCTGGTCCTAGCCCTACAGCTGACGGAGGCGGACACCCGCATTAGTGCGGGATATCGGGTAGTAGACGTGCACACCCTGCGGGACTTCATCGGCTTCGCATTGCCCAGCGGGCAAAGCCTCGACGACGGATCCGACGGTGAGGCCGGCGGTGGAGACGCAGTCCACCACGTGTTTCCCTACGGCGTCCGGTTTCAGCTGCTGCAAGCTCTGGAGACCCAGGCTGAACCCAGTGACGACCCCAACTCGCCCTGGACTCAGGCACTGGCCGGACTCCGGGAGGACGTCGCCGATGCCAGCGCTGACGATCGCCCCCGACTCGCACGAGCCCTGACCTACGCCGAAGCGCTCGACGACGCCCTGTCCGGTGCCAGCACGCGCGAGGAGTTCTTACTCTGGTTGAGTGCGCGGGCCAACCGGCTGGGGCGGGTCCATGGCAGCCCTGGTTTCGCCGTAGCCGCGCAGCACGTGGATGCATTCCTGACAGGTAATGGGTGCCCCGACTGAACGTGGCCCAACCCAAAAAAACCTCCCCAAACCCCTTTTTTGAATGACTCAAAAGTTGTACACTGAAGACATGAACAGAACGACAACCCCGGACGCATTGGCCGAACGCCTGCGCGCCGGTGGCCTGCGGGTGACCGCGGGGCGGGTTGCCGTGTTGGAATACCTGGACGGCCATCATCATTGTTCGGCCTCCGATATTCACCGGGCGCTGGGTGCGGAACTGCCCAGCCTGTCCCCGCAGTCCGTGCACAACATCGTGGGCGACCTGTCCCACGCCGGACTGCTGCGCCGTTTGGACCTCCCGGATTCCGGTGGGGCCCTCTACGAACCGGCGGTGGGAAACAACCACCACCATGTGCAGTGCGTAGTGTGCGGCCGGATCGAAGACGTCGCGTGCGTCGTCGGTCAGGCCCCCTGCCTGCGTCCGGATCACGATCACGGCATGCGCATCCTGGAGGCCGCGGTGACGTTCCGCGGCATCTGCCGGGACTGCGAAACCCAGGAATCCCCGGAACTCCGGGACACCTCGGAACCCAAGGAAACCCCGGAAACCCGGGACCCACAGTTCCCCCACGAATCAACAGCTTCCACTCATCACGAGGAAAGGAAATAACAGTGACTACTGATGTCAATGGTGCAGAAGCCGGCAAGTGCCCGGTCATGCCCAGCGTTGTGGACTACAAGGGCGCCGGTGCGGACAAGGCCGCGGAATTCGGCACCACGAACCGTGACTGGTGGCCCGAGCGTCTCAACCTGAAGATCCTGGCGAAGAACCCCGCCGTGGCCAACCCCAACGGCGCGGACTTCGACTACAACGCGGCGTTCGAAGCCCTTGACCTGGACCAGGTCAAGGCGGATATCGACAAGACCCTGAGCACCTCGCAGCCCTGGTGGCCGGCCGACTTCCAGTACTACGGCCCGTTCATCATCCGCATGGCCTGGCACTCGGCCGGCACCTACCGCGTGTTCGACGGCCGCGGTGGCGGCGGCACCGGTCAGCAGCGCTTCGCCCCGCTGAACAGCTGGCCCGACAACGGCAGCCTGGACAAGGCCCGCCGCGTGCTGTGGCCCGTCAAGCAGAAGTATGGCAAGTCCCTGTCCTGGGGCGACCTGATGATCCTGGCCGGCAACGTCGCGCTGGAGCACATGGGCTTCAAGACCTTCGGCTTCGGCGGCGGCCGCCCCGAAGCCTGGGAACCGGACGACGACGTCTACTGGGGCTCGGAGAAGTCCTGGTTGGGCACCGATGAGCGCTACACGGAGGAACGCCGGCTGGAGAAGCCGCTGGGCGCCTCGACCATGGGCCTCATCTACGTCAACCCGGAGGGCCCCGAAGGCCAGCCGGATCCGGCTGCCGCGGCCTCGGACATCCGCGACACCTTCGGCCGCATGGGCATGAACGACGAGGAAACCGTCGCCCTGATCGCCGGTGGCCACACCTTCGGCAAGACCCACGGCGCCGCCCCCGACGGCGAACACAACGGTCCGGAGCCGGAAGCCGCTCCGATGGAGCAGATGGGCCTGGGCTGGAAGAACGATTTCGGTGAGGGCAAGGGCAACGACACCATCACCTCGGGCATCGAGGTCACCTGGACCTACCACCCGACCCGCTGGGACAACGAGTTCTTCCACATCCTGTTCGCCTACGAATGGGAATGCGTCGTCGGCGAGGGTGGCCACTTCCACTGGCGCCCGAAGGACGGCGGCGGCTCCGACATGGTGCCGATGGCACAGGGTTCGGGCCGTCGCGAGCCCCGCATGCTCACGACCGACATCTCGCTGCGCGTCGACCCGGCCTACGAGAAGATCTCCCGGAAGTTCAAGGACGACCAGGCCGCCTTCACCGACGCCTTCGCCCGCGCCTGGTTCAAGCTGACCCACCGCGATATGGGTCCGAAGACCCGTTACAAGGGCGCCGAGGTTCCGGCCGAGGACCTGATCTGGCAGGATCCGATCCCCGCGGCGGACTACAAGCAGATCGACTCCGCCGACGTCGACGCCATCAAGGCCAAGATCGCCGAGTCCGGCCTGTCCGTGTCCGAACTGGTCTCCACCGCCTTCGCCGCCGCAAGCTCCTTCCGCGGCTCCGATAAGCGCGGCGGCGCCAACGGCGGCCGCATCCGTCTGGAACCGCAGCGCAGCTGGGAAGTCAACAACCCCGCACAGCTGAACAAGGTCATCCCGGTGCTCGAGGGCATCCAGGAGGCCTTCAACGCCGAGGCCACCGACGGCAAGCAGGTGTCCTTCGCCGACGTCGTCGTCATCGCCGGCAATGTGGGCGTGGAGCAGGCTGCCAAGGCAGCCGGCTTCGATGTCACCGTGCCGTTCCACGCCGGCCGTGTGGATACGACGCAGGAACTCACGGACACGGACATGTTCGAGTACCTGAACCCGGCAGCCGACGGATTCCGCAACTACGAATCCGCCCGCGCGCAGGGCCAGCCGGCGGAATACCTGCTGGTCGACCGCGCCAACCTGCTGAACCTTTCGGCTCCGGAGATGACCGTGCTGCTCGGCGGCATGCGCCAGCTGGGCACCAACTGGGACGGCTCCGACTACGGTGTGCTGACCGATAAGCCGGGCGTGCTGACGAACGACTACTTCGTCAACCTGCTCGACATGAAGTACTCCTGGAAGCCGCTGGATCCGGGCTCGCACGCCTTCGAGGCGACCGAGGACGCGACCGGCGAGAAGGTCTTCCGCGCCACCCGCGCGGACCTGGTCTTCGGTTCGAACTCCGAACTGCGCGCCGTCGCCGAGGTTTACGCCTCCGATGACGCCAAGGAGAAGTTCGTCAACGACTTCGTGGCCGCCTGGGCCAAGGTCGCCGAGCTGGACCGGTTCGACCTGCACGCCTGAGCTAACCTAGCCCCGGCGTACTCCAAAGCGATCCCCGCACTCCGAACCCTTTCAGGGGTTCGGAGTGCGGGGGTCGCTTTGTTCTTCCCACCTCGCTGCTCACCTGCATGAACGCCGGTGGGAAAATGGGAGGATGAGTACTCCCATTGATCGAATCATCGAAGCTCTGGACCGTCGCGTCGCCATCGCCACGGAGAGCCAGGCCGGCAACTGCCGGGAGAACATGCTGCACTATCTGAATGCGGAGATCATCCCGGAACTGACCGCCGCGGGCTTCACCGCCGCCGTCCACGAGAACCCGAAATCCACCGAACACCCGCTGCTGGTCGCCCAGCGGATCGAATCGCCCGACCTGCCCACCGTGTTGCTCTACGGCCACGCCGATGTGCAGTTCGCCCACCCCGAACAGTGGCGCTCCGGCCTGGACCCCTGGAAACTCACCCGCGAGGGCGACCGGCTCTACGGCCGCGGCAGCGCCGACAACAAGGGCCAGCACACCGTCAACCACGTCGCCCTGGCCGACACGATCGCCGCGGCCCCGGACAACCGCCTGGGCTACAACGTCACAGTGCTCCTGGAAACCGCGGAGGAATCCGGCTCCCTGGGCCTGCGCGCCTTCGCCGAGGCCAACCGGGACCTGCTGGCCGCCGACCTGTTCATCGGCTCCGACGGCCCCCGCTACGCAGCCGACGCCCCGACGATCTTCCTGGGCTCGCGCGGCTGCGCGACCTTCGACCTCGTCTGCGATCTGCGAGAGGGCGGCAACCACTCCGGCAACTGGGGCGGCAAACTGCGCAACCCCGCCACCGTCATCGCCGCGGCCATCAACGCCCTGGTCGACGGCACCGGCCGAATCCGCCCCGCCGCCCTGCGTCCCGGCCGCATCCCGGACTCCGTGCGCGCCACCATCGACGCCCTGCCGGACCTGCCCCCGGCCCCCGACGACCCCGCGGTCGACCCCACCTGGGGCGAACCCGGGCTGACCCCCGATGAGAAGGTCCTGGGCTTCAACGTCCTGGAGGTCCTGGCCTTCACCGCCGGCGACCCGGACGCCCCCGTCAACGCGATCCCCGGCTCCGCCCGCGCGGTGATACAGCTGCGCTACGTGGTGGGCACCGACGACACCGACCTGGCAGGCGCGGTCCGCCGGGCCCTGGCCGACGCCGGCATCACCGGGGTCGAGGTCAGCGCCGGCGAGCAGATGAACGCCACGCGCCTGGATCCCGAGGCCCCCGCGGCCCGGGCGGCCGCGCGGGCGGTGCGCACGGCCTCGGGCACGGATGCGGCGATCGAACCGAACCTGGGTGGCACCATCCCCAACGACGTGTTCGCCGAGGTGCTGAACCTGCCGACGGTCTGGCTGCCGCACTCCTACCCCGGCTGCAATCAGCACGCGCCCAATGAGCACGCGCTGGTTTCGATCCTGGAATCCGGCTACGCCATCATGCGCGAGGTCTTCGCCGACCTGAGCCGCAACCCCGCCGACTGGTTCGGCGATAGGGCATGAGCGCACAGACCGCAGCGCAGAACCCTGAAGCCCCCACCGGCAAGCAGCTCAAACCCTGGAAGATCATCCTGGCGTCCTGCGTGGGCAATGCGCTGGAATGGTACGACATCGCGATCTACGCGTACTTCTCCGTCTACCTGTCCAAGGCGTTCTTCCCGTCGGACAACGAGTTCGTTTCCCTGCTGCTGACGCTGACGACCTTCGCCCTGTCCTTCTTCATCCGGCCCATCGGCGCCCTGGTGCTGGGCAGCTACGCCGACCGGCACGGGCGCAAACCCGGCCTGACCATGACGATCACGCTCATGTTCATCGGCACGCTGATCTTCGTCGTGACCCCGCCGGCCCACATGATCGGGCTGGCAGCACCCCTGCTGATCATCGTCGCCCGGCTGATCCAGGGCTTCGCCGCCGGCGGTGAGTTCGGCGCGGCCACCGCGCTGATGATGGAGCACCTGCCGGACAAGAAGGCCTTCGCCGCCAGCTGGCAGTTCGCCTCCCAGGCGGTTTCCACGATCGTCGCCGCCCTGATCGGCGTCTTCCTCACGACGTCCCTGAGCGCCGAGGCCCTGGAATCCTGGGGCTTCCGACTGCCCTTCCTGATCGGCCTGCTGGTGGGACCGGCCGGCCTGATCATCCGCCGACACGTGCCCGAATCGCCCGAGTTCGACAAGAACAGGGCCCCGGAATCCGGCTGGCAGGCCGTCAAGGAGGTGTTCGCACACCAGAAGCTGCGGATGCTCATCGCGATGGGCGTGCTGGCCGTGTCCACGTGCCTGAACTACATCATCACGTTCATCCCGACCTTCGCGGTGAAGAACCTGGGCCTGGGCCCGGAGACCGGTTTCATCGCGGCCCTGGCCGGTGGCATCGTGCTGTTCATCTTCAGCCCCACCGCCGGGATCCTGGCCGACCGGACGAACCGCTTCCTCATGATGGTGCCCGCCGGCCTGGCCATCCTGCTGTGCGTCTACGGCATCTTCGCCTGGGTCCAGGCGGTTCCGCTGCTCATCGTGCTGGTCATCCTGGTCAGCGTGCTGTCACTGTTCAAGGCGTTCTACTACGGGCCCATGGCATCGGTCATGGCCGATATCTTCCCGGCCGAAACCCGCGGCACCGGCCTGGCGTTCTCCTACAATCTGGGCGTGGCGATCTTCGGCGGGCTGACACCCACGATCGCGCTGTGGCTGACCCAGGTCACAGGCGAGGCCAAGTCCCCGTCGTACTGGGTCATGTTCTCCGCCGCGCTGAGCCTGGTGTCGCTGGCTGCCTGCTGGAAGAAGTACGGGATCAAATAGATTCCAGCCCCGCCCGTAGCCCCGCCTGCAGGGCCTGGGCGAGTCAGTCTGACCGATCGGCGAGTTCAGTGATCGCCAATGGTCGATTTCAGAGCTGACGGATAGTAGAGTCCAGCCCCGCCTGCAGGGCCTGGGCGAGGTCGGCCAGGAGGTCGGCCTCGTCCTCCAGGCCGATGGCCAGGCGGATCACGGCCGGGTCCACGGCCAGCTCGGTGTCCGCCAGCACCCGGTGCGTCATCGAGGCCGGATGGTCGATGAGCGATTCGACCCCGCCCAGGGACTCGGCCAGCGTGAATACCCGAGTGTTGCGACAGACCTCGGCGGCCAGTTCCGGACTATCGGCCCGAAAGGACACGACCCCGCCGAAGCCGTTCATCTGCCGGCAAGCCAGCCCGTGGCGCGGGTGCGATTCGAGCCCGGGGTAATAGACCTCGGCCACCCCCGGCCGCCCCTCCAACCAGCGGGCCACGGCCAGCGCATTGGCGCAGTGGCGCTCCATCCGCACCGCCAGCGTCTTGACCCCGCGCAGCGTCAGCCAGGTGTCGAAGGGCGCCTGCCCCACCCCCGAGTTGAAGATCCAGCGCTCGATCCGTTCCGCGGCCTCCCTGGTGCGCGGGGAATCGGTACGCAGCAGGACCGCCCCGCCGATCACATCCGAATGCCCGCCGATGAACTTCGTCGTCGAATGCAGCACCACGTCCGCGCCCAATTCCAGCGGCCGCTGCACATAGGGCGAGGCGAAGGTCGAATCGACGACCAACAGCGCGCCCGCGGCATGGGCCCGCGCCGCGATCGATTCGATGTCGAGGACGTCCAGACAGGGATTCGAGGGCGTCTCGATCCACACCAGCGCGGCACCGTCAGCCAGCACCCTGTCCAGGTCCGCATCATCGGTGGTGTCGACGGTGACGATGCGCACGCCCCAGCGGGCGTACTCGTCCTCGGCCAGGCGCACGGTGCCGCCGTAGACATCGCGTGGCAGCACCAGGGTGTCGCCGGGGGACAGCAGGGCGCTGAGCACGGCGGTCTCGGCGGCCATCCCGCTGGCCACCGCGGCGCAGAAGTCCGCGCCCTCCAGCCCGGCCAGGGTGTCCTCCAACGCGGTGCGGTTCGGATTGCCCGCCCTGGCATAGTCATAGGGCCCGCGCATCACGCCGGGGGACTCCATCGCGAAGGTCGAACTCAGGTACAACGGCGCGACCACGGAACCGAAGGCATCGGTATCGGCCGCGGCCGAGGCGTGGATCGAGCGGGTGGTGAAGCCGGGTGCGTAGGTCATGGTGAGTCCTCCCTGTCGGATGGGTGAACCCCAGTGAACACCTCCGGCCCCGTGATGTGTGACGGTGATGACATACGGAGTCACCCGACGTCATACGCGGCGGCTCGGCGGCCAGGCGCATTTGGTAGGTTGGAACCCGGTCAGAAGTGATCTCCAACCGATCCAATACCGATCTCATAACCTAGGACGTGAAGCACCGTGAACCCGGTCCGCCTACCAGCCACTCCAGCCAATACCGATGAATACCGCCTCACCGGCGTCACCCTGATCGACGGTACCGGGGCACTCCCGGTTGAAAACGCCACCGTCGACGTGGCCGCCGGACGCATCGCGGCGGTCTACGCGGGCACCGAGGCGCCTGCGACCTCGGCCCCGGTCTACGACCTGACCGGCAAGTTCCTGCTGCCGGGCTTCATCGACGCGCACGTCCACTTCAGCCTCAACATCGAGGCCCCCGCAGCCGAGGTCGAGGCCCGGTTCCCCGGCGAGTCCGCCTTCGAAGCCGCCCTGGTGGCTCGCAAGACCCTGTTCGCCGGCGTTACCACGGTGCGCGACCTGGGCGGTCAGGACCCCAGCCTGCGCAATGCGGTCGCTCGCGCGCAGATCATCGGCCCGCGCATGCACCTGGCGCTCGCGGCCCTGTCGCCCACGGGCGGCCACACCGATGCCCACCTGGCCAACGGCGTGCACTCCGGGCTGTCGGCCACCGTCGCCGGTGTCAACCCCGTGGTGGACTCCGATGACGAAGTGCGCAAGACCGTGCGGACGCTGGTGCGCACCGGCGCCGACGCGATCAAGGTCTGCGCCACCGGTGGCGTGTCCAGCCCGTCCGACACCCCGGACGATGTGGGCATCGGCGCCCACCAGATCGCCATCATCGTCGAGGAGATGGCCAAGCGCGCCGGCCAGCCCGTGGCGGCCCACGCACAGGGCCCGGTGGGAATCAAGGAGGCGATCCGCGGCGGTGTGTCCAGTGTGGAGCACGGCTACGGCATCGACGACGAGGGCATCGACCTGATGCTGGAGAAGGACACCTTCCTGGTGCCGACCCTCTCCAGCGCGCTGCGCGTGCCGGATCCCGCCCTGGTTCCCGATTACCTGTACCAGAAGAAGGTCAAGTGGTCGGCGATCGCGCGCGAACGCGTGACCGCTGCGATCGCGGCCGGCGTCAAGGTCGCCACGGGCACCGATTCGGGCATCTGCCCCCACGGTGAGAACCTGATGGAACTCAAGCACCTGGTGTCGCTGGGCATGAGCCCGCTGGACGCGATCACCGCCGGCACCCGCAATGCCGCGCAGCTGCTGCGCCTGGACGGGGACCTGGGCACGGTCGAGGCCGGGAAGCTGGCCGACATGGTCATCACCGACGTGGATCCGCTGGCCGACATCGCCGCGCTGGCAGACCCGGCGAATGTGCGCGTTGTCCTGCAGGGCGGCCGCAAGGTCAAGGACACCGACTCGGCGCTGCCGGGCCTGGACCTGGCCCAGTCCGCCTTCTGAGAACCGGGCAAGCTTCGGACCCTCCCGGTGAGCAGTCACTTTGGTCTGGTCCCGCCCTGATTCGCAGGCGATTTGGTCTGGAATCCGGGCGGCGGTCTCAAGGTGCTAGTGCAACACCCTTCCCAGGAGGGGCGTATGCCATACATCGCAGTGAACTACTCGAACCAGGAATGGTCCGAGGTGCTTAACGAGATCGTTCGGGGAATTCCTGTCGCCC
>NZ_JANIJZ010000031.1:0-14939 GCF_024580675.1 Brevibacterium sp. 50QC2O2 | reverse complement strand
AGTACGTTGAAAACGAGCTCAATGATCGGCCGAGGAAGACGCTAGAATGGCGTACGCCCGCGGAGCGGATGCGGGAGGTCCTTGAGGCCTGAGCACACCGGTGTTGCAACCACCCCCTGAAACCGCCATGAACGGCCGAATCTGAGACAAACGGCCCAATGATGTGCGGGATCCACTTGCAGCGCCCATTTGCGAGCGCCGAGTGTCGAGCCCCTACCGCGCCAGACGCGCCCAGGCCAGGCCGGCCAGCGCCGCGGCCTGATCCGGCAGCAGTGCATCGTCGAACTCGACCAGCGGCGAATGGTTCGTCGCGGCCTGAGCCGGGTCGATGTGCTCGGGGCTGACCTGGAAGAACAGGAATGCGCCCGGCACCTCTTCGAGGACGTAGGAGAAGTCCTCGGAGCCCATCACCGGATCCGGCGATTCCACTACCCGCTCAGCGCCGAACATCCCGCGCAGCGCGTCAAGGGCGAAGGCCGCCTCGGCGTCGTCGTTGACCGTCGGCGGGTACTGCTCGATCCAGTCCACCACGGCCTCGGCCCCGTGGGAGGCCGCCACCGATTCGGCCAGCCGGCGCGCCAGCACGGGGAACTTCGCGGTGGTCTCGGCCGACAGGGTGCGCACGCTGGCACCCATCGAGGCCTCACCGGGGATCGCGTTGACGGCCGTCGAGCCGTCGAGCTGCGTGATCGTCGCGACGACCGGGTCGAACACGCTGAACCCGCTGGTCACCATGCCCTGGAAGGCGTGGCAGAAGTCGATGAGCGGCAGCACGGGGTTGAGCGAATCCTGCGGGCGCGAGGCGTGGCCCGCCTTGCCGCGGAAGGTCACGAACAGGCGGTTCGCACCGGCCATCATGGTGCCGGGCCGGGTCAGGAACAGACCCGGTTCGCCGCTCCACACGTGGATGCCGAAGGCCGCATCCGGCTTGCCGCCCACAGCATCCCACATGCCCTCGTCGAGCATGACCTTGGCGCCGCGGTCCGCCTCCTCGCCGGGCTGGAACATGAAGATGACGTCGCCGGGCAGCTGAGCGCGGTGCGCGGCCAGGAGCTTGGCCGCGCCCACCAGGCCGGAGATGTGCAGGTCGTGGCCGCAGGCGTGCATCGCCCCGTTGGTCGAGGCGTAGTCCAGGCCGGTCGCCTCGGCCACGGGCAGTGCGTCCATGTCCCCGCGCAGCAGCACGCTGGGCGCGCGGGTTCCGGCGGCGGGGGCGCCTTCGGCTCCGGTTCCGGCGGCGGAGTCCGCACTGCCCGCGGCACCGCCGCGCAGCACCGCCACGACCGAGGACAGCTCGCGTCCCGTGTGGATCTCCAGTCCCAGCCCCTCGAGTTCGGCCAGCACGCGGGCCTGCGTGTGCGGCAGCTCCAGGCCGGTTTCGGGATCCCGGTGCAGATCGCGGCGCAGGTCCCGCAGGTGATCGGCCAGGCCTCGGGCCTCCGCGCGGAAGTCCGGGGCCGAGGTGGTGCTCGGGTCGGTGCTCATCGTCGTGTCTTCTTCCCAGCGGGCAGAGGCTCGCCCGCCTTGTTCATACGCTTAGTTTCACGGACCCCTCCATTCAAGCACGCGGCACCGAGGAGTCGTAGCTCACCCCGGCGCAGGAGCTCGGGTGCAGGGTCTCAGACACCTGTAGGTGTTTGTTCACTCGCGGTCAGATCCGGCTCACGACTGTAACCGAATCGCGCACTTCAGGGTGAAAAGCGCCCTCCTGCCTTCACTCGCACGAAGCGGAGCTCCGCGACTGAACAAACCCCTACACATGCAGACATATGCAAAGCACACATCCACTCCCTCGCCATCGGGTAGTTTGGGCGCATGAGCACTCCTGAGACGCCGCACACATCACCCACCACATCACCGCATACGCCACCGAGCACATCGGCCGCCGCACAAGGCGAGTGGGAACGGCGCATCCTGGCCGAACTCGACCGGCGAGCGCCCGAACTGCTCGAACTCGCCGGGGACCTCATCCGCATCCCCAGCGAGAATCCTGCCGGGGACTGCAGTGCCGTCGCAGCCTTCACCGCGGGCTGGCTGAATGAACACGGGATCGAAGCACGGATCCACGCCGTCGACGATGTGCCGGACGCGGGCCCGGGCCGAGTCAACGTGGTGGCCCGGCTGAGACCCGAGCACCTCCCCGCCGAAGCGCCGGGTGCCGCCACAGCGGATGCGGCAGTACCCGACACTGCGACCTCGGCCCCATCCCCGGCGGGGACCCCGGCGCCGCGGCATCTGGCCCTGGCCGGCCACTACGATGTGGTGCCCATCGGCGATACCGAGCGCTGGGACTTCCCACCCCTGGCCGGCGATGTGGTCGACGGATATCTGCGGGGCCGCGGCGCCTCGGATATGAAGGCGGGCCTGGCCGGACAAATGCTGAGCATGGTGGTGCTGCGCGATCTGGGCGTGCCGCTGGCCGGGCCGATCACCTTCGCCGCGGTCTGCGATGAGGAGACCGGCGGCGTCACGGGTTCGCCCTGGGTGCTCGAGCACGGAATGCTGGACGGGGTGACCGGCGCGGCGATCGCCGAGCCCGCCGAGCGCGGCTTCCCGACGATCGGGCAGAAGGGCCTGAACAAGCTGCGCATCACGATCGACGGTGCCCCGGGGCACGGCTCACTCCAGCCCCTGCACGGAACCTCGGCGAATCTGCTGGCGGCCAGGGCGGTGCTCGCCCTGCAGGATCTGTGGAAGATGGCGGCCGAACCGCCGGAGTCGGTGCGCCTGCTCATCGCGGATTCCGTCGACTACGCCGAGGCCCGCACGGGTGACGGCCCCGGCGCCTACCGGCCAGGCATCAGCCAGGTCTTCAGTCATGTGACGGTCAATATCGGCACGCTCCACGGCGGCACCGGGGTCAATGTGGTGGCCGACCGTGCCGTGCTCGAGGTCGATACCCGGATCCCGATCGGCCTGTGCCGCGCCGACGTCAACGCACGGGTGATCGAGCTGCTGGCCGAGGTCGGGGTCCACGTGGCCGGCGGGGAGACCGGGGCCGGCGAACATGTCCCGGCCGGCGGCCACGCGCCCAACGCCCGGATCGAGGTCGCGGCCCAGGCCTCGGAGGCGAACTGGACGGACAAGGACGACCCGATCGTCGTGGAATTGGTCGGCGCCCTGCGCGAGGTCGTCGGGCCCGAGTCCAAGGGCGTCCTGCAGTGGGCCTCGAGCGATGCGCGCTTCTTCCGCGCCCACGGCATCCCCGTCCTGCAGTACGGCCCGGCCGAACTGCCCTGCGTGCACGGTTTCAACGAGCGCTGTAGGGTCGCCGATGTGGTGGACGCCGCGAAGGTCTTCGCGCTCACGGCCGTGCGCTACCTGGGTCTGGCCGGAGCCTGATCACCGGATACCCGACCCCGTCGGCAGCCGTGCCGGATGGCCTCGGCGGCGGTATATTCGAATCATCGAACCGCCCACCTCATCAGCGACCCCGAGGACTGACATGTTCGCACCGGACACCTTCCAACACGTCGACGCCATCGCCTCAGCCGGCCCCGGCACCTGGCGGATCGCAGCCCATCTGGACGGGGTGCCCGTCTACACGCGCGAGCCCGGCGCGCAGGTGCCGGCGGCCAGCACGATCAAGTTGGCAATCCTCCTGGCGGTGCTGCGCGCGGTCGAGACAGGCCGCCTGCGCTGGTCGACCGATGTGGACCTGGCGGTGCTGCGCGTGGGCGAGTCCGGCGTTCTGGCCGATATGCCCGGCGTCCACACGCTGCCACTGCGCGAGGTCCTGAGCCTGATGATCACCGTCAGCGACAACGATGCGACGAACGCCGCGATCGACGTGGTGGGCTTCGCCGAGGTCAATGCGGCCGCCGCCTCGCTCGGCTGCGATCAGACGGTGCTGGCGCGCTACATGATGGACACCGAGGCCACCGCGGCCGGGCGCGACAACCTCACCAGCGCGCACGACCAGGTCCTGCTGATCGAAGCGCTGACGGGGATTCGCGGGGCGGATACACCGGATTCGCCGCCCGATGCTGCAGCCGGCGTCACGGCCGACGTGCCGGGGGCATCGGCGCCCGGACAGTCCCCGCTGACGGAGGAGTCGGTCAAGCGGGCCAGGGCGATGCTGGCCCGGCAGCAGATCAGGGATCGGATCCCCGCGTTGCTGCCGGCGGGCACTGTGGTGCTGCACAAGACCGGCGATCTGGCCGGGATCTACCACGATACGGGTGTGGTGGAGCTGCCCGGCGGCAACGTCCTGAGCCTGTCGATCCTGGGCAGCGACCTGAGCGATGCTGACGCCCACACTCCCGGTGACACCATCGCCCGGATCTCCCGCGCCCTGTTCCAGGCCGTCACGAACTGAACTCCCGCGCTGTTCCGGCGACCTCGGCCACTTCCTCTACTTCCCTAGGAGTTCCACTACGTAACGAAATGTCGAAATTCCGCCCGAAACAGCGATATATCAACATTTCGGGACGTAGTGGAACTCTGAGGCCGGGGGCTGAGCTGCAGGCTGCTTAGATCGGGGCGCCCAGGGGCAGCTGTGGGAGGGTGTCGTCGAACCGGACGATGCGCTCGACGATGTGCTCCCAGCGACGGCCCAGCAGGCGATTGCGCGGCTCGACCCAGGACAACAGGTTCAGGATCTCGAAGCGCACCGATTCGTGCAGGTCGGGGCTGAGCAGGCTCGCCGTGAAGCGGTTCAGCAGGGCCCAGGCGATCGTCTGCTCCGTCCTCCGCTCAGCTGACGCCGAGGTCCCCTCAGCACCGCGGCCGGCCGCCCCGAGAGCGAGCCCCCCGTCCAGGCTGCGCAGCGCACGGCCGGCGGTCGCCTCGACGATGGCGGCCAGGACCTCGGGCGCCTGCTGCGCCACCCGGTTGAGGCGGGCCGGGGCCAGCAGGGGCGAGGCCACGGCCTCGGTGCCGGCGCGCACGATCGCCTCGATGTCGGTCGCACCCGAGGTCCGATGGGCGAAGCCGCCGGCAGGCGCCGTCACGCCCCCGGCCGGCGGGACCAGCAGCGGGCGGATGTGCGCGGGCACCTGCAGGAAGTCCGCGCCGAGCAGCCGGTTCACGGCCTGCAGCGCGGCCAACTGCTCAGCGACGGGCACGGCGGATACGGCCCACGCGGGTGAGGCGGAAACCAAACCGGAAGCCGCGCTGGAAGACGGACCGCCGCCGACCAGTCCATAGGAGCGCCGGGTGCCGCCGATGGCCTTGAGGACGCTGACCGCGTGAAAGCGGTGCAGCAGGTAGAGCAGGCGGAAGCGGCGCTCGACCTCGTGCGGATCGGATCCAGCCGGAACCACGGCCGGACTGAACCGGGCCAGGGCGGCGGCGCGGACCTCGGCCACGGAGGCCAGGGTCTCCAACGGTTCGCCATGGGCCTTCCAGGTCGAGGCGGTGGCATCGGCATACCATTCCTCGCGCGAATCCGCGTCCGTCGAGTACGCCAGGGATGCCTCGGTGGTACCACTTGCGCTCGGTGGCACCGAATGCGCGCGCATCTCCTGCCACCCAACGCAAGTGGTACCACCGGCCGGGCGCGGGCTCTCACCGACAGGAGCACCCAGCCCGCGAGTACCACCGGCCGGGCGCGGGCCGCCGCCGTAGAGCGCTGCGATCGCGTGGAGGTCCCACTCCCCCAGCCCCGTGGGGTAGGGGGCGCCGTCGCCGGTCGGGACGCAGGGCGCGCCCGTGGCGTCAAGGGCGAACACCGGCCCCGGATAGTCCATCACGGACAGGTGCGGGTGGTGGTGGCTGGCGAAGTTGTGGGCCACGCCCAGCGAGTGCCCGATCTCGTGGGCCGCGAGCGCGGCCATCCGCGCCACCACGACCGATTCGACGAGCCGCGCCCCGGTCGGGCCACCGGCCTCGGATTCGGTCGGGCCGCCCGCCGCGGCCCCCGACTTCCCGTACGGCGCCAGGACGGCCTCGGTAATGGCACGGACCTCCTCGATGCGCTGTGAGCCCATGACCACGCAGCCCTTGAGGATCTCGCCGGTGCGCGGGTCCAGCTGGCCCTTGCCGAAGGACCAGCCGCGGTCGGCGCGGTGGCACCAGGTGATCGTGCCGTAGCGCGGATCGTAGAGGTCCTCGCCGGCGGGCAAGAGCTCGACACGGAACCGGCCGGGGTGGCCGGCGGCGGCGAAGGCCTCGGCCCACCAGTTGAAGCCCTCGAGCATCGCCGTGCGGTACGGTTCGGGGATCGCGGGGTCCAGCCGGTAGACGATGTCGTGGGCCAGCCGATGCCGGGGTGCGTAGGTGCGCCGCGCGTCCGCATGCCCGACTTCGTCGAAGCGATGGGTCGTGAAGTAGGCCATCGCGCCGGACTCCGGGTCCAATGGCACCGGCTGATAGCCGGGTTCGGGCAGCGGACGCAGGGTCACGCGCTGGGTGATGGTCACGGCCTCGGCCGGGGCGGGTGCACCGGGGCGGCCCGGAGGCGGGGTGGGGCCCGAGGCGTTCTCCGCCGTCCCGGCGGGCACGCCCGGATACGGCCCGGCCGAGGGATCGGCCTTCACCGCAGCCGTGCTTCCCGCCGCAGCATTTCCCGCCGCCGAGGCCCCACCGCCCACCGCTGTGCTGCCGGCCAACAGCCCGGTTCCGGCGCCGGTCCAGGTGCCGGCTCCGCGTGGGGTGAAGCTCAGGGTCGCGTCGATCGCCAGGATGTCGTCGAACCATTTCACCTCGGCCACATGGCTGAGGTCGGGACGGAATTCGTAGGCGGTGCCGTGGCGTTTGGTCAGGGCCGCGGCGGTGCGCAGATAGTCGACGTAGCCCAGCGCGATGGGGTCGAAGTCGCCGGTGTCCGTGGAGGCGTCGCCGATCAGCACAGACTCTGCGAAGGAGTCGCGCACAGCCGTAGCGGCCGCCCGGGCGCCGGATTCGCTCCCGCCTGCGGCCTCGGGTACGGCCTCGGATTCGGCCCGGCCCGCGTCGCCCGCGGCAGCGCTCTCGTTCCGGCCCACGTCACACGAGGGCAGTCCGTATTCGGTGTTCTCCGCCACGACGGAAATCCCGCCGGTTACGGCGTCGGTGTCCAGCCGGACCACCAACCCGGGAATGGTATCGCCCCGGTCCACGCCCACCGCGGAGGTACCGAGTCCCCTGGTGACGATCGCATGTACGAGGAACCTCGAATGCTCCCACATATGTCTCTCCATTTCTCAGTCCCGCAGGGTTCCACTACTTACCGAAATGGTGAAAAATCGCGGTTTCGGGTCGGATTTCACCATTCCGGTAAGTAGTGGAACTCAGGTGGTGGGTGTCAGCGGTGCAGGCGGGCCCAGGCGATCAGCGCCAGGGAGGAGGCGCTGTCCGACAGCAGGGCGTCGTCGAAGAGCACCTGCGGGGAGTGATTCGTCGCCGCGGTCTCCGGATCCACGCCCTCGGGGCTGGCGCCCAGGAAGTAGTACGCGCCTGGAACCTCCTCGAGGACATAGGAGAAGTCCTCCGAGCCCATCTGCGGATCGGGCGATTCGATGACGCGCTCGGCGCCGAAGACCCCGGTCAGCTCGTCGAGGACGAAGGCCGCCTCGGCATCGTCGTTGACCGTCACCGGGTACTGCTCGACGAACTCGACCTCGGCGGTGCAGCCGTGGGCTGCGGCGACGTGATCGGCCACCCGGCGGGCCACCTCGGGGAAGCGCCTGGTCGACTCGCGCGAGAGCGTGCGCACCGAAGCGCCCACCGAGGCGTGCGGCGGGATGACATTGATGGCGTCTCCGCCGGACATCTGCGTGAAGGCAGTGACCACCGGGTCGAACACGCTGAAGCTCGCGCCGATCGCCTGGTACATCGCGCCGACGTACTCGGCCGCCGGGCGCACAGGGTCGATCGACTTCGAGGGCTGCGAGGAGTGCCCGCCACGCCCGTGGAAGGTCACGTTCAGCCGATTCGCACCGGCCATCAGGGTGCCGGGGCGCAGCGTGAACACACCGCGCGGACCGGAGGAGACGTGCAGGCCGTAGGCGCCGTCGACCTTGCCGCCGACCGTGTCCCACATGCCCTCGTCGAGCATCACCTTGGCCCCGCCGTCGCCCTCCTCACCGGGCTGGAACATGAAGACGACGTCGCCGGGCAGTTCATCCCGGTGGGCGGCCAGCAGGCGGGCCGCGCCCACCAGCCCGGTGACGTGCAGATCGTGGCCGCAAGCGTGCATCGCGCCGTTGGTCGAGGCGTATTCCAGCCCGGTCTGCTCGACCACGGGCAGGGCGTCCATGTCCCCGCGCAGCAGGACCGTGACCGGCTTGGTCGCCGATTCTTTCGCCGAGGCGCCACCACGCAGGATCGCCACGACCGAGCTCAGGCCGGTACCCGTGTGGATCTCCAGCCCCAGACCCTCGAGCTCCTCGAGGATCTTGCCCTGCGTATAGGGCAGCTGCAGGCCGATCTCCGGATGCTGGTGCAGATCGCGCCGCAGGGCTACGAGGTCATCGGACAGGGCCGCAGCCTCGGCACGGAAATCCGGCGTGGTGGACGTCTGGGACATGGGTGTACCTCCAAATAGAGTTGGCTCTCCCCTATCCAATCACGGTCGAAACGAAAATGAGACCTGGGTCCCATATCCCATGTGCGAACCCGCATCCCATGCGTGTATGCGCGCATGGGATGCGAACGGGTGCCCCGGGCCGCAGCTCGGCCTCAGCTCAGGATGCCCGCGATCGTCACCAGGTCGTGGAGCCCTGCCGGGATGCCCAACTCCGCCAGCCGGTCGACGAGGATCTGCGGCACCGCGGCAAGCTCCTCCTCGCTGACGGGCTCGGCGTCCGGATCCGGCATCGGCTCGACCCTGGCCAGCCCTGCGGCCGCCGCACGCCGATCCGGCATCCGCAGGTGGTGGTCGGTCAGCGCCTGGTACGCCTGCCCCAGATCGAGCAGGGCGTCGTCTCCGCCGTGCCGGCCGATCAGCTGCAGGGAGACGGGCAGCCCCATGCCCTCCGTGGCAGCGGCCCGCGGATCGGCAGCCGCTCCCTGGCCCGGCGCGGCGAATCCCATCGGCAGGGCCAGCGCGGGATGGCCGGTCGCCGAGTACGCCCCGGTCAGATTCCAGTCGTTCTGCGGCACCCCGCCCTTGAACACCAGCGGTGGGGCCACCTGCGGCCAGGTAGGCAGGGCGATGGCGACACTGCGCGATTCCCGGGCCGAGGCCCCTGCCGGCCCGCCCAGGGCCGCGAGCACCTCGTCGATCCGGTTCGCGTACTCCCCCGCCCGTTCCAGCGCGGCCCGGTAGACCGCGTCGTCGACCAGCGCCCCGGATGCCGCCGTACGCCGCATGGACCGACCGAAGTCATTCCAGCGCGCAACCAGGTCCTCCCTGTGCACGTCGAAGAGTTCGCGCACGAAGATCGTCATCGTCACGCGGACCATGTCGTCGACCGGGGGCAGCTCGACCACACGGACCTCGGCGCCGGCGGCGCGCAGATCCGCCAGGGCCCCGGCGAAGGCCGCGCCGACACCGGGCGCGATCCGCTCATCCCAACCCCGGGCGCCGTCTGGCACGCGGACCGGATCGCCCGAGTCGTCCGAGTCGTGCGAGCCGCCCCCGGCCAGCAGCTCGGCGGGTACGCCGATGACGGTACCGCGCAGGTCCACCTGCGCCTCGTCGACCGAGGCCGGGTCCTCGGCACCGCCCGCAGCCCGCCCGCGCATCACATCGAGCAGGCGGCGGCACTCGGCGGCGGTGCGGGCCATCGGGCCCACCACGTCGAGGCTCGGCGCCCCGGGCAGGATTCCGTCCAGGGGCAACAGCCCAAAGCTCGGTCGCAGGCCCGTGATGCCGCAGAACGCGGCGGGGATCCGGCAGCTGCCCGAGGTGTCCGTGCCCAAGCCGGCATCGACCTCGCCCAGGGCGATCGCGCTCGCAGTACCGCAGCTGGAAGCGCCGGGCCAGCGCGCGGGGTCCCAGGGATTGCGTGGGATCGGGAAGTCCAGTGCCGGATCCGGCCGGCCCACCGCGTGCTCGGCCATTGTCGTCACCCCGGCGATGCGGGCGCCGGCGGCGCGCAGCCGCTCCACCACCAGCGCATCGCGCCCGGCGCAGAAGTCGGGATCGTAGACGCGGCTCTGCGCGGTGGGGACCGCCTCAGCGCAGGCGATGAGCGCCTTGATGCCCAGGCGCATGCCGGCCAGGGGCCCGGTGCCGCCGAGGTCCCCCGCCTGCGCCGTCGGGAAGCGCCGCAGGAATACGCCCAGGCCATCGGTCAGGTCTGCGGCTCCGCTGCCGGCCACGCTGCCGGTTCCCGCCCCGCCGCCGGCGTCCTCGGCAGTGCCGATTTTCTCTACATCCATCCCGTCTACAGTCACGCTCTCCACTATCCCACCGCCGTGAGAGCCGCCACGCAGCGGCCTTGGTCCAGGAACGCGAAGCGCCGGGCCACACGCGGAGATAGACGTGCACCCGGCGGGCCGGGCTGAGTCGGGCCGACCCCAGTTCACTTCGCAAGCGCGGATTCACATTGTGTGCAGATATCCCAGCACACAATGTGAATCCGCGCTTGCGATATTTCCGGCGGCGACTATGTTTACTGCCGGCCCACGCCCTGCTGCTGGAACAGCTCCGGGGCCGAGGTCCCATCCACTACCGAGGGATCGAACCGGTCCAGCTTGAACGGGGCAACGGATTCGGGTTCGCGGCCGGCCACGAACTCCAGCGCCAACCGTCCGTACAGCGCCGAAAGGGTGACCCCACTGTGCGACACCGCGGTGGAGACCCGGTGGTGTTCGTCGACGAAGCCCAGGATCGGGTGGCCGTCGAGCGGCAGGCTGCGCTCGGCTAGGATCACGCGGTCCACGTGGATCGGCGCGGCCTCGGTGCCGGCCAGTCGGGCATTGACCTGCTCCTCCATATAGGCACGGACCTCCTCGAAGTGCTCTTCGGGGTCCGGCCCGTCCAAGTGGTATTCCAGGGCCGGCGCCTGGAGCACCAGACCGGATTCGCCGAATGGCCGGAAGTTCACGGCATCGGAGATGTAAACGCGGTTGAACTTCTGCGCTCCCGTGTCCGCATAGCCCAGGTAGCAGTGCGTGTCGACCGAGGTGGCCTCGCTGTGGAACATCGGCAGAATGGCACCGCCGGCCGCGGGCCCGCCGTTGACCGGAACCAGGTCGGCGACTTTGCCCAGGGCGATGAACACGTGGTCGAACGACGCCTGTTCGGCGGCGGCCAGGGCACCGCCGGCTTCGACTCGCTGGGAGGTGACCGTGACTCCGGTGGCCGTGCTGTCGACCGAGGTGATGCGCACCTGCCGGAATTCGGTTCCGGCTGCCGTGGCTGCGGCCTGGAGAGCCGGGATGAAGCGCTCGACGTAGATGAAGCCCTCAGTGGGGAAGAAGAGGGATTCGGATTCGCGCGGGGTGAAAGCGGGTTCTAAGACGGGGGCGTCTGCCGCGGCGATGGTCGTGACGGGGTAGCCGAGGCCGCTCATCCGGGCGCGTGCGGCGTCGCGGTCGGTGGCACTGGAGTGCTCCATGAAGCAGCCGGTGGTCACGTACCAGGGCTGGGCGGGGGCCAGTTCGGCCTGCAGCTCCGCGTGGCGGCGCATGCCGGCGACGTTGAGGTCGTGGTAGGCGCGCGGGTCCTTGTTGTTGGAGTTGACCCAGGCGAAGGAGGTCTGCGAGGTCACTCCGCCCCAGGGAGATTCGCTCAGGACGGTCACGTGGTGGCCGGCCCTGCTGAGTTCGTATGCAGCGGCGGAGCCGATGACCCCGCTGCCCAGGACTGCGACGTTTGCCATGGTTGTGCCTTTCTGTTGGGTGGTGTGTCAGCGCGCTTCCAGTTGCGTGACGGTCAGTGAAACATTGGTCGGGTGGAAGAGCATCTCTGTGACTTCCAAAGGCTTATCCGGTTCGACATAGGTGGTTCTCTTCTGCCGGATAATCGGCGTCTGCGCCGAGACATCCAGCAGCTCTGCATCCGCATCGCCCGCCAATGTCGCGGATAGCACGGAGGCCGCGTGATCTACATTGATCCCCACCGAGGTGTAGTAGGCAATTGTTGTTATATGCGTCAGATCTTGGTCCAAGAGTCCGGGAGCCCACGATAGGTCGGCGACACAACGTTCCACTGCCATGGGACGGCCATCTGCACTCAGTTTCTTCCTGATGATCTCAGCAATGGGCGCATGATCAGCCAGTACGCCGCTACTCAAAGGGAACGACTGAGCGGTTGAAACCCGTACGCTGACGATGACGTGATCGCCCTCCACCACGGCTTGTCGAAGAGGTCCTTCGATATGCCTGAGCAGATTGGGGCGGGGGGCGCCACCCACGACCGTACCGAAACCGCTTCTCCGGGTGACGACACCTGCTTCCACCAGTCCGGTCATCGCAGTCTGGACTGGAGTCCGGCTGACTCCGAATTGCTCCATAAGTGCTTTCTCACTCGGAAGCTTGTCCCCGGGGACAAACCGACCCGCGGCTATCTCATCTTCAATCCACGAGCGGATCTGTGCATGTTTGCTGGTCACCATAGCCGAAGCGTATCGACCCCGGGGACCCGGCTCAACGCATGCAAACATAACTACCTTTGTTCCTAGACACTAGTGCAGCTGTAGTGATAGCTTATCGTGAGTTGCATCACGAGATGCAAGTTCGGCAGAAATACGATTGGCCCGCTCGGAGCGCGGGCTGATCTACTCATTGGAAGGAGCGGGCGTTGGCAGCACAGGACGTCACTATCATCGGAGCGGGCATCGTAGGAGCCTCCATCGCCTACAAGCTCTCCCAGCACGTGAACCTGACAATTCGAATCATTGATGCCACGGACTCGGCAACGCAGGCCAGTGCCGCCAGCATGGCATGGCTCAATGCCAGCAATAAACGGCCACACGACTACTTCGACCTGAATTTTGCCGGGATGAAGGAGTATCAAGTCCTCCGTGACGAACTCACCGCCGACTAGTACCACGCGACCGGCACACTAGCGTCCGAGTCCTTCACCCCCAATCTCCGTGGACGAATGGAAGAGCTTCGGACCTGGGGCTACCGAGTCGAGGAGACAACTGTCGCGGACGCATACGCCGATTTCGCTCGCGGATGCCAGTTTGCAGATCCTAGCGAGTTCCTCGCCCACTACCCCGAGGAGGGCTGGATCGACACGTTGGGAGCGACACGCGAACTCCTCGACGTCGCCTGCCACCGCAACGTCGTCTTCCAACAGGGCACCCCAGTCACCCGGATCGAGCAAGAGAATGAAAAGTACTTCATTACCTTGGGCGACGGCACTTGCATCATCACCGACATCGTCGTCAACGCAGCTGGGGCAAAAGCCGACCGAGTAGCGACTATGCTGGGGCGTCGGCTTCCTCTGGCCCCCACCAAGGGCCTGACGATTCGAGTAGCGACGCCTGGATTCGACTTACAGAAAATACTCTTAGCACCAAACGTCGAGATTCGTCCCGACGGCCCCGGAGCCATTCGGGCGCACTCCGACGACATCGACGGAATGATGGCACAGGGCGCGGCGACCGACCGCGAGGAAATCATCTCCGCACTGGCCGGCAGAGTAAAGAATCTGCTTCCGCCCGACCAGGAACAGACCTTGGTCAAACTGTTCATGGCAAACCGCCCGATTCCACAGGACAGCTTTTCGTGCATCGGACCCGTAGCCGATTTGGAAAATTATTATGAGGCGGTCACGCACAGTGGCGTGACCATGGGGCCGCTGGTCGGCCGACTCATCGAACAGTTCATTGTCTCCGGCACCCATGACGAACTCCTCACTCCGAGATTCTCGCCAGACCGCTTCACAGAAGACTACTGAGCCGCAAGGAGATTCATGAGTCGCAAACATGCCCCCGGGCTCTCCATTATCGCGGCCGCGGTCGCAGGAATCCTATCCTTCAGCGGATGCGCCAACCCACCTTTGGAAGTGGCCAACACCTCGCCGCGCGACGTGGGGACTCCGGTTAAGGTATCCGAAGTCGACTCCATCGCCGCAATGGTACCCGAAGAATACCGGAAACGCGGCACGTTCACCGTCTCGATCAATCCCGACGTGGCGCCGGTCAAATTTGTCAACGGCGATGGCGAGATCAAGGGTCTGTCCCCCGATATCATCAACAGTGCCGCCAAGGTTATGGGGCTCAAAGCAGACATCCAGAAGGGCAACTTCGACGCTATGGTGCCCGGTCTCGAGTCCAAGCGGTTCGATGTGATTGCCTCGATCGGCGACTTCAAAGAACGCCAAGAGAAAATCGACTTCATTGACTACCTGATGACCGGCACATCGATGCTTGCCTCTGCCGACTTTCCACGCGACAAGATGACTCCTGACGACCTCTGCGGCCTAACAGTTGGATACGCCCGTGGTACTACCCAGCAGGGACAGATCGAACGCGCTTCGGAAAAGTGCAAAGACCGGGGGGAGAAGAAGATCGAACCAGTTGGCTACGGCGATGGCAGCGCCGGCGTACTGGCAGTCAAAAGCAAGCAGGACGATATTTTCTGGGGTGATGGCCCGATCATCGAATTCAATGCCGCTACCAGTCCAGAAATATACAAGTCGGTGTTCGAAGAAATCTCTCTTCCATATGGAATTGGCGTCCACAAGGACAACAGCCAGTTCCGAGATGCTCTACGCGCAGCCCTCTTGCACTTAGAGAAGACTGGATACTATAAGCAAGCGCTCGAACAGTGGGGACAGGAGCGATCCATTATGAAAGGATTCCCGCTGAACGACGGACCGTCATCCGCTGATCTCTGAAAGTAGTCGTTATGACCAATGCAACCGATACCCCGCCTGCATCCGGCTCTCGGCCGGCTACCGACAGCCAGGCACTTGCAGCGCTTCCAATTCGTACCCACCTGCGCTGGCCCCAGATCGTCAGCTACATCGTAGCTATCTACATCGCCCTAGCCTGGTTGTTTCATGGTGTGGGTTGTCCGCTGGGTGGATGAATGGGTGAAGGTGACCCTTTGACCTGGGAGAATAGGACTTGTCTAAGGTTCTTCATCACCCAGCAGAAAGATCACCTTCAAAG
>NZ_JANIJZ010000030.1:0-19017 GCF_024580675.1 Brevibacterium sp. 50QC2O2 | reverse complement strand
CGCCCCAGAGGATTCCTCAACGATCCGAAATACACGCATCGACCCGAGATGGACACGAAGTCATGAGACATCAATGGACACACCTGGTTGAGACATCACGTGGCCCCGATGTCCTGAGACATGACACACGGCAGCGCTGCATGAACCGGCCACTCGATGCGAACGTGGAACATCGAGTGTTCCCGCGCTATTCGCGCTGCGCATCGGGCAGTTGCGTCCCGCGCAGCGAGGCCCCCGTGGTCTCCTTCATGAAGACGGTGGCCACCAGCCCGATCAGGCAGGCGCCCATCATGTAGAAGGCCGGGACCAGGGGATTGCCCGTGGCCGAGATCAACGCGTCGTTGGCGGCCGGCGCGGTGCCGCCGAACACCGCGGTCGACACGTTGTAGGAGATCGCGAAGCCCGCGAACCTGACCTGCGCGGGGAACATGGCGGGGAAGGTCGCCGAGATCGTCGACAGCTGCGGGATGTAGAGCAGCCCCAGTACCGCGAAGCCCAACAGTGCGAACCAGAAGCCCTGCGCGATCAACAGGTACATGGGCACGGAGAAGACGAACAGCCCGATCAGCGAGAAGTACCAGACCGGCTTGCGCCCGACGCGGTCGGAGAGCCTCCCGCCGAAGGGGATCACGACCATCATCGCCGCCTGGGCCAGGAACATGACCGTCAGGGAGGTCTGGGTCGACATCCCCACCTGGTTCTCCAGATAGGTGGGCATATAGGTCAGCAGGGTGTAGTTGACGACGTTGACGGCCACCACCATTCCGGCCAGGATCAGCAGCTGCCGCCAGTGCTGGGTGAACAGGATCCGGAACACTCCGCCGACCTTCTCGTCCGCGCCGGCCTCCGTGAGCTCCTGGAACACCGGTGATTCGTCCAGGCGCAGCCGCAGGTACAGGCCGATCAGGCCCAGCACACCGGCCAGCAGGAAGGGCACGCGCCAGCCCCAGGCCATCATCGCCTCGTTGCCGATCGTCAGCTCGCCGAGCAGCACGATGAGCGAGCCCAGGGCCATCCCGGCCAGGGTGCCGAACTCCAGGAAACTGCCGAAGAAGCCGCGGCGCCGCTTCGGGGCGTATTCGGCCATGAAGGTCGCGGCGCCCCCGTATTCCCCGCCCGAGGAGAAGCCCTGGACGATGCGCAGGACGACCAGCAGGATGGGCGCCCAGATGCCGACCGTGTCGTGGGTCGGCAGCAGGCCGATGCAGAAGGTGGAGCCGGCCATCAGCAGGATGGTCAGCGACAGTACGTGTCGCCGCCCGATCCTATCGCCCATCGGGCCCCAGAACACGCCGCCCAGGGGACGGACGACGAAGGAGAATGCAAAGGTCAACAGGGTCAGGACGGTGCCGTAGGCCCCGGGGAAGAAGTGCGGGGTGATGTAGGCGACGGACACCGCGAACAGGCTGTAGTCGAACCACTCCGTGGCGTTTCCGATGGCCGAGGCGGCAGTCGCCTTGCGCACCGTGGCCGGATCGGGTCCGGTGGGTGGCGCGGGTGCGGGCCCTGTTGGGTTGTGGGGACCGGGTGAGGTCTGTGAAGCCGATGTCATTGTGTCCGAACCTCCTGTCGTGGAGTTCGAACCCGGGCGGGGCCGACGCGGGGCGACCGTGTCCAGGCGATCGCCAGGAGCCGGCCGTGGCACGGGTCCTGCGTGCTGAAACGCCATCCACGCTAACAAGGCGTCTTGTCGGTGTCCACCGCCGCGTTCAGCCGTCCCGCTCGGTTCTTCAGCTCAGTCGTTCGACCTCGACGAAGACGACGTCCGGATCGCCCGGCCCGCCGGGGTTCGCGCACATGTGTTCCTGGCCGGCGGTCCGCGTGTAGCTCACGCCGGGTTCCATCACGGCGTCCAGTTCGGTGCCGTCGGCCTGGGTGACGTGCATGGTGGCGGCGTTGACGGGCACCACGACGTAGTCGAACTCGTGCAGGTGCATGGGGATGTGCCCGCCCGGTTCGATCGTCCAGCGCGTGGCGCGGAACCTCTCATTGTCGATCTGGACCTCGCCGGTCGAGCCGGTTCCCGCATCGATGATCTCGCTCATGGACCCATCCTCGCGCACCCGCCCTCAGAGACCGAGGTGGGGGGTGGGGAGGTGGTAGTCGTGCTCCAGCGCGGACAGGGCCGCGTACCAACCGGGCAGGCCCGTCACCCCGGGGCCCGGGGGCGTGGCCGAGGATCCCAGGTAGATACCCGCGCCCGAACTCGCGCCCAAGCCACCACCCCGGGCAGGTATGCGCCAGGGGTCCCCGGAGAGCACCGGACGGGCCAGCAGTTGGCGCATGGTCACGGCACCGGCGCTGAAGTCCCCGCCCACGTAGTTCTCGTTATAGGCCTCGAGCTCGGCGGCGGTCGTCACCCGCATGTCCACGATGCGGTCGGTGAACCCGGGGGCGAAGCGCTCGATCTGCGCCACCACCTGCCGCGACACGTCCACCATGGACCCGGCCGGCACGTGCGTATAGCTCCATACCGCGTGCACCCCGGCCGGATTGCGCCCCGGATCGAAGGCCGTTGGCTGGGCCAGCAGCACATAGGGCCGGCCCGGGTGGCGGCCGCGGGCCACGGTGCGCTCGGCCGTGGCGGCCTCGGCGCGGGTGCCGCCCAGGTGCACCGTGGGCGCCTGGTGCACCCGCTCATCGGCCCAGGGGATCGGCCCGTCGAGCACGAAGTCGACCTTCGTCGCCCCGTTGCCGAAGCGCTGGCGCCGCAGCGCGCGCCGGTAGCCGGCCGGCAGCGCGTCCCCGGCGATGGCCTCGAGCCCGGCGGCCGAGGTGTCGAACACCTTGACGTGGAAACCGGCCAGTTCGTCCAATCCGGTCACCTGGTGGCCGGTCTCGATCACCCCGCCGTGGGCCAGCAGGTCGGCGGCCAGGGCGTCGGTGATCGCGCGGGAGCCGCCGATGGGCACCGGCCAGCCGCTCGCGTGCCCCAGTGCGCCGAGCATCACGCCCACGGCCGCGGTGGCCAGGGACGGCATGGTCCCGATGCTGTGGGTCGCGACTCCGGAGATCAGCGCCGGCGCCGCGTCCTCGGCGAAGCGCAGGTTCCACAGGTGGGTGCCCTGTTCGAGCGTGCGCAGCCCGGTCGCCAGGGTTCCGGCCGCGGCCCCGCGGATGCCGGACCCAAGGTTCACGGCAGCAGCGCCGAGCCCTCCGCCCACGCTCGGGTCCGAGCCCTCCGTCCCGGGCAGGCGGAGGTGTGCGGGGCCGGGCCCGGTGCCCGGGATCCGCAGCATCGAGCCGCCCAGTCCGAAGTCCAGCACTTCTTCCAGATGTTCCAGCAGGGGCCGGTAATAGCGGGCGTAGGAGGGGCCGTCGACGCCCAGTTCCGCCACCGTGCGGCCGAGGTCCCGGTAGGCGATCGCGGCGGGCCGACCCGCCCCGCGCGCCGCGGCTCGGCCCGGGCTATCGTCCAGGGGATTGGCGTAGGAGGCGACGGGGACCGCGAAGTCCATCCGGCGGGTCAGCTCGAAGGCGCGGAAGAATCCTGTGGCCAGCGCCATCGGGTGGATCGCCGAGCACACATCGTGGAGCACCCCCGGTGCCACGAGCTCCCTGGTCCGGGTGCCGCCGCCGATCGTGTCGGCGGTTTCGAAGACGGTCACCGGCACCCCGGCGCGGGCCAGGGTGACGGCGGCTGCCAGGCCATTGGGCCCGGCGCCGACGACCGCGGCGTTATCTACCATGGTGTCTAACCTAGTGGATGCCGGGCCCCGGAGCGCGAAGTTCACCCGGCCTGCGTCTGACCCTCGTCCGGTCCGCGTCCCGCGTCCGCGCCGGGGTGCCACCGGGCCGTGTAACGTGCAAGCCGATGGCGTCCAGTGTTCATCACATGTCCTTGAGGAGAAGCGCAGTGAACTCAGAACAGCCGGAGTCCGCTCGGCCCGGTGAGTCCAGCGGGGCCCAGACTGCAGCGGCTGCAGATGACACGGCCGAAGCGACTGCGACTGCGACCGCAGTCGCAACCGCGACTGCGACCGCGGCAGATGGTCCCGGCGACCCGGCCCCGCGCCGCAAGACCTGGGTCCGCATCGTCGCCTGGCTCGCGGTGCTTCTGACGGCCTGGCACATCCTGGCGTCCTTCCTGTGGATCGCCCCCTATTCCTCCAGCGCGCGCGAGGTCGTCCCTGGCAATACGCTGAGCAAGTACATGCTGCCGTTCTTCGGGCAGTCCTGGTCGGTCTTCGCCCCCGAGCCGATCAACGGCGACTATCACTTCAACGTCCGCGCGATCGTCCCCGGCGCCGATGGCAAGGACACCACCACCGGTTGGGTCAGCGCCACCGACGTGGAGATCTCCATGATCCGCTACAACCTGGCTCCGCCGCGGGCCGGTATCCAGTCCAATGAGCTGGCCTCGGCGTACAAGGATTCCTTCGACGGGCTGACGGACAGGGAGAAGGCGATTGTGCGCGGGGACTTCACCGCCTCGAACTGGGAAGTGGGGCTGGAGGCGGCGCTGGCAGCCAAACCGGGCGCGGCCCCTGCGGCCGACAGTGGAAAATCCACCCGCCAGTCCCCGGCCGCCAAGCGCACAGAACTGGCCGCGCAGGAGCACCGCTCCACCGCCTATGCCACGCAGGTGGCCAGGGCGATCTGGGGCGAGGACGTCAAGCGTGTGCAGTACCGGGTGTCACGGCAGAACGTGGTGCCCTTCGAGAAGCGGCACGATCCGGATGCCAAGCGGCCAGATCCCGTGGTGGTGCTGCCCGGCTGGAGGGCACCGGTCGTCGAGCAGGGACAGAATGACGAGAACTTCCGCAAGACCTTCGTGCGTGCCTACGAGAGGATGTCGAAGTGAACCTGTTGTCATCCATCGCGACCTTCATCGGCAGTCTGATCGCAGGACTCTGGCGGGCCTTCCGTGAGACCGTGGGCCGGATCGTGGCCTTCGTCGAGGATTGGCTCTTCACCGGTAAGAAGGCCCTGTACGGCCTGGCCGTGACCCGTATCCTGTTCGGCCTGACGGCCCTGGGGATCCTGGCGACGAACTGGAACACCCGGCTCTACACCTTCGGCTCCGGCTCGGCCTGGAACGGCGAAATGCGCCAGCCGGTCAGTGATTTCCCCAAGATCTGGCTGTTCAGTCTGTTCCACAATGTTGCTGGCTCGGACTTCTGGCTGACCTTCTGGTATCTGGTCCTGACGGTTCTAGCCGTGCTGTTCGTACTGGGCTGGCGCTTCCGGATCGTGCACCCGATCTTCTTCGTACTGTGGATCGGCTTCATCGAGATGAACGATATGGTCGGCGATCAGGGTGACAATATGTTCCGCATCGCGCTGATCCTGTTGTTCTTCGCAGACCCGGCCGCCCGCTGGTCGCTCGATGCCCGGCGCCGGGCGCGCGAGGCCGCGGACCGCTCCCGGGTTCCCGCCTGGCGGCGCGCCTGGAGCGACGAGGGGAGTTCCGGAAACCAGATCGGCACGGTTCTGCACAATCTGACCTTGGTGGCGCTGACCCTGCAGGTGGCCTTCGTCTACGCCTCGGGTGCCCTGTACAAGGCCGAGGGCGCGCCGTGGCAGCAGGGCTATGCCGTGTACAACCCGCTACACACCGCGCGGTTCGGCACCTGGCCGGTGCTGTCCGATCTGGCCACCGCCTGGGGACCCGCGGTGGCGGCGGCGACCTGGGGCTCGATCATCCTGCAGATGACCTTCCTGCTGGCACTGCTCTCGCGCCCCACTCGGCTGGTCGGATTGGCGGACATCATGTTCTTCCATGTGGCCATCGGCGTGCTCATGGGTCTGCCCTGGTTCTCCCTGGCGATGATCGCGATCGACTCGATCTTCATCCGCGACGTCAGCTGGCGGCGGGTGGCCGGCGGCGTGGCCACCCGCTGGCGCGCGGCGCGCGGGTAACGATTCCGCATTTTGTACCCCCAGTCCCTTAACACCCCTGAACTCAGCGGTGTTAAGGGACTGGGGGTACAAAATGCGTTTCGGCCAGGCGTGCATCCAGGGCTTGCAGGGTGCGGGCGGTGGTCAGGAGGTCGGCGGGGCTGGGTCCGGCACCTGCGCCTTCACCTGTTCCCAGCAGGTGTTGCCAGGCTGCTTGGATGCGGCGCAGATTGGTCCGCGCCTTGTCCGTCAGCTCCAGCCCGATCCTCCGGCCGTCCTGCGGATCCCTGGCCCGCACGACCAGGCCCAGCTCTTCGAGCCTGCGCACAGCCACCGAGGTGTTCGAGCGCTGGATCCGCAGATTCTGGGCCAGGGCCGAGGGCGCGATGCCCGGGTTGCGCTGAATGCTCTGCAGCACCAGGGTCTCCAGGGGCGTCAGCGGGTCCAGCCCGTCGTCGGCCGGCACCCGGGCGGAGAGTTTGCGCGCCAGGTGCTGCACGGCCTCGGCGATGTCGACCAGAGCAGAGGCGTCCTCAGCCGACTCTGCGTGAGGGGCCGAGGCGGTCCCAGCTCCCGTTGCTCCCGTGGCGTCGGCTGGGTCACTTCCGCTTACGCGCTGCGTGTTCATGTGTTAGATTCTAAGCTTGAATTGGTTGTTAAACCATAACCATCTAGCGTGATTCCCACTGCCGACTCCTGCAGTGGCTCCCACGCGCTCTCTCATCCGCCGCATCCGACGGAACACCGTCGAAAGGCATCATGAACCACCCCACCACGGCGTCCGGGACTGTGACCCGGCTCAGCGTCATCGGCCTGATCACCCTGGCCGTCCTCAACGCGGCCGCGCCCCTGAGCACCGACCTCTACCTGTCCGCCCTGCCGGATATGGTCACCGATCTGCACACCACCACGACTGGCGCGCAGCTGTCCCTGACCGCATTCCTGCTGGGCTCCGGCGTGGGCCAGGTGATCTTCGGACCGTGGTCGGACCGCAAGGGCAGGATGGTCCCGCTGGTCTCCGGCCTGGTGCTCTACCTGGTCGCCAGCATCGTGTCGGTGTGCGCGCCCAGCGTGGCCGTGCTCGTCATCGCGCGCCTCCTGCAGGGCATCGGCGCCTCGTCCGGCATGGTGATCGGCCGTGCGATGATCCTCGACCTCCAGACCGGTGCTGCCGCTGCCAAGGCGCTCAACGTCATGGTCCTGATCGGCGGGGTGGCCCCCGTCATCGCCCCGCTGCTGGGGTCCACCCTGGCCGCTTCCCTGGGCTGGCGCGGCCTGCTGGCGATCGTCGCGGCGCTGGCCGCCGTCGTGCTCATCATGACCTTCGCGTTCCTGCGCGAATCCCTGCCGGCCGAGGTCCGGGCCGAGCGCCTGGCGAACAAGCAGCCGGGCGCCTCGAAGGCCCTGGGTCGGCGTCACTTCGTGGGCAATCTGCTGTCCTTCGGCTTCGCGATGGGCGTGCTCATGGGCTATATCTCCGCCTCCCCGTTCATCTACCAGCAGATGATCGGCATGGGGCATGTCGCCTACGGCCTGATGTTCGCGGTCAACGCTGTGGGCATGATGATCGGCGGGGCGATCGCCGGCAAGCTGGCCGGGAAGTTCCCGTTGCGCCGCGTCACGCTGATCGGCGAGCTCATCAGCGCCGTGGGCATCCTGGCCGTCGTCGTTCTGACAGTGGTGGGTGCGCCGGCCGTGACGCTCATCGTCCCGCTGTTCGTCGCAATCGCTCCGCTGGGTCTGGTGCTGGGCAACTCCACGGCACTGGCCATGGGAGAGGTCCCCGCCGGGTCCACTGGAATGGCCTCGGCCCTGTTGGGGCTGCTGCAGTTCGTCATCGCCGGTGTGGCATCAGGCCTGGTGGGCATCGCCGGCGAATCCACCCTGCCGCTGGCCATCATCATGGCCGTCTCCATCATCGTGGCGCTGACGGGGCTGCTGTCCGGCCGCCACGCGAAGGGCGAGTTCGATCCGGGCACCGTGGTGGAGCGTCCGGCGACCCGCGAGACCCTGGCGGACTGAGGCGGGCGGACTGAAGCACGTCCATAGACACCACCTTGGCGCGCGGATTACCTGCTGCAGCAAGTCATTCGCGCGCTGAAGTGGTGTTTACGGTGTCCGGGCGCTGTCTGTGCCGCGCTGCGTAGCGGTACCCGCCAGGGCCGCCTGTGATGAAGGCCTCTTGGACAGCCGCAGGGAGGGTTCAGGGCCGGTGCGTACACTGGGACAGTTGAAGAACCAGTCGTCTGTCGCCCTGGGCTCGGGCCCAGACCGCAGTTGGAAGGAAAGGGCCGGATGGGGTCGGATATGCAAGCGGAGGGACGCGCTGTGCCCGCAGACCCGTCGGCGGCTCCGCCGGCTGCCACCGGGTTCACCGGCTCCGACCCGGCTCGGACCTCGGTCCTGCAGGGCGATCTGCTGCACTTTCCCGCGCGCGGCCGCGCGCACGCCAAGGCCATTCTGTTCGGCGAACACGCCGTGAACTACGGGGCGCCGGCCATCGCCATCCCCGTGCGCGCCCTGGCGGCCACCGCCAGCATCACCTCGCGCGAGCCCGGGGCCGGCCTGGCCCTGGAATGCGAGCTCTACACCGGCGAGGCCAAGGACGCCCCCGAGCGTCTGGCCCCGGTGCTCACCGCCCTGCGGATCGCGGGCAAGCGCCTGGCACCGAACACCGCTTCCCGCCACGTGTCGGTGCTGGATGCGGATATGACTCTACGGATCGACTCCTCAGTGCCCTATGAGCGCGGATTGGGGTCCTCGGCGGCGGTGGGGGCCGCGATCGTGCGCGCCTTCATGGACTTGACGGAGACCTCCGAGGACTCCCTGGACCGGCCCGAGTTCCTCGAGATCATCCGCCAGGCCGAATGCGTGGCGCACGGCTCGTCCTCGGGCCTGGACCCCAACACCGTGGTGTCCGAGGGTCCCATCAGCTTCCAGAACCGCGTCGCCTCGCCACTGCGGGTGGGCAGGCCGCTGACCTTCGTGCTGGCCGACTCCGGCGTGCCCGGCTCCACCTCCACCGCGGTCGCCCAGGTACGCGCCCGCCACGATGCCGACCCGTCGTTCTTCGACAAGACTCTGGGTGCACTGACCGAACACGCGTACGCCGCAGCTGGGGACCTGGGCCAGGGCAATGACGTCCGCCTGGGTACCCGGATGACCCGGGTGCACTCCCTGTTGGCGGGTCTGGGTATCAGCACCCCGGGCCTTGACACCCTGGTCGGCTGCGCGCAGGACGCCGGTGCGCTGGGCGCCAAGCTGACCGGCGGGGGCCGCGGCGGCTGCATTGTCGCGTTGGCAGCCGGGGACACGGATGCCGCGCAGGACGATTCCGCCCGCACGATCGAAACCGCATTGCTGCGCGCCGGCGCCGCACGAACCTGGAAGACGACGGTGAACGCGATATGACGAGCACGACGACTGCGGCCGGGCACGCGGTACCGGGAGACTCCGCGGCGGAAAAGGCTGCGCCGGGAGATGTCGCGCCGGAAAAGGCTGCGCCGGGAGACGCGACGCCGGGCCACGCGATCGCACGGGCGCATCCGAACATCGCACTCATCAAGTACTGGGGTAAGCGCGACGAGGCCTGGATGCTGCCGGTGGCCGGCTCAATGTCGCTGACTCTGGACGGTTTCGCCACCACGACCGAGGTGACGCTCGCCGACGCTGTGCCCACAGCCGCTGTGCCCGACGGCACCTCCTCCTCGCCCGCCGACACCTTCGAACTGGGCGGGGCGCCCGCCGACGCCAAGGCGACCGCTCGCGTCACCGCGTTCCTCGACGTGGTGCGCGCCCTGGCCGCCGAGGCCGGACTGCCCACCGCCGGCCGCGCCGCCCGGGTGCGCAGCCACAATGAGGCTCCCACCGGTGCCGGACTCGCGTCCTCGGCCGCCGGATTCGCAGCGCTGGCCACCGCCGCCTCGGCCGCCTATGGCCTCGAGCTGGACTCCGCGGCACTGTCCCGCCTGGCCCGCCGCGGCTCCGGCTCGGCGAGCCGCTCGATCATCCCTGGCACCGCGATCTGGCACGCGGGCGAGGGCATGGGTCGGGCCGCCGACGCAGGCTGTTTCGCCGAGGCCCTGGCTGCTCCGGACATGCGCCTGGTCATCGTCACCGTCGATGGGCGCACCAAGGCCGTGTCCAGCCGCACTGCGATGCGCGCGACCGCTGCGACCAGCCCGTTCTACCCCGCCTGGATCACCTCGACCGAACAGAGCCTGCAGGATATGCAGGCCGCCTGCGCCGCCGGAGACTTCGAACGCATCGGAGCGCTCACAGAGACCCACGCGATGCGTATGCACGCGCTCATCCAGTCCTGCGAACCGCCGATCCGCTACCTGCAGCCGGCGTCCATCGCGCTGTTCGACGAGTGCGCTCGCCTGCGCGCGGCCGGGCTGCAGGCCTGGGGCACCGCGGACGCGGGCCCGAACGTCGCGATCCTGACCACCCCGGAGGATGCCGCTGCCGTGGCCGAGGCCGCGACCGCCGTGATCGGCGACGCCGGGGCAGTGCGCGTGGTGGGCCCCGGCCCCGGCGCAGCGCTGGTCGACGCCACGACGCTGGAGGAGGCGCTGGCCGCCGTGGGGACAGCCGGCGCGGGGAGCGCCGGAGCGGCCGCCTCGGACGCGGGGACAAGCGCGCAAACGACGATTGCGCAAGCGACTGCGGAGGGAACGAAATGAGCTCGGCCGTGATCGAGACCCGCGCGCCGGGCAAACTGTACATCGCAGGCGAATACGCCGTGGTGGAACCGGGCCACACCGCTCTGCTGGTGGCCGTCAACCGCTACCTGACCGTGCGCCTGACCCCTGGCACGGCCGATCAGGGCCGCGTCATCTCCAGCGAGTACGGCCGCGCGCCGCTGGTGTGGGAGCGCGACCCCAACGGCGACGGGATCATCCTCGAACACAATCCCTATGACTATGTGGTCGCGGCGATCAACCTGATGGAGCGGCTGCGCGCGGAGCTGAACCTCGAGCCGCGCTACTTCGACATCGCGATCGAAAGCGAGTTGGACGACAAGTCCGGGCGGAAGTTCGGCCTGGGGTCCTCGGCCGCCGTAGCCGTTGCGGTGATCGCCGCGATCGAGGAGTTCTACGAAATGGGTCTGTCCCGCGTGGAGCGCTTCAAACTGGCGATGCTCACCACGATCCAGGTGGCTCCGGCGGCCAGCGGCGGGGACGTCGCGACCAGCACCTTCGGCGGCTGGATCGCCTACACCTCGCCCGACCGCGAGGCTCTGCGCCTGCGGGCGGCCGTGTCCACCGTGCGCGAGGCCCTGACGGCTTCGGAATGGGACCTGTGCAAGGTGCGCCGCCTGCCGCATCCGCCCGGCCTGCGCCTGCTGGTGGGGTGGACCGGATCCCCGGCCTCGACCGAGCGCCTGGTCACGCGGGTGAAGAAGGCCGAGCCCGAATTCGCCGCGAGCTATGCGACCTTCCTCGACGAGACCCGCGCCTGCGTCGCGGACCTGATCGCCGCCTGGGAGGCCGGGGATACCGCCGGCACCGCCGAGGTCCTGGCCGGCATCCGCCGCGCCCGCCTGCTGCTGCAGGGCCTGGGCAAGGCGGCCGGTTCGAGCATCGAGACAGCCGAACTCGAGGCCCTGTGCGAGACCGCGGAACGTCATGGCGGGGCGGCCAAGCCGTCCGGCGCCGGCGGCGGGGACTGCGGCATCGTGCTGTTGGGCGATGACGCGGACACCGCGGAGATCTTCAAGGAGTGGGAACTGGGCGGGATCCGCAGGCTCTCGGTCTCGGCCGTCGCCCCGGAGGGTTCGCCCGAGGGGTTGTGAGGCGTGGCGGTGAAGCGTTGGTTCACAGCGGTCGGAAGTCCTGTTTCATCGCCGGTCGCCCGCCCGTCTGTGCTGCACTGCGAGGACGATGATTCCGGTCAGAGCGACCGCCGGGAAGACGACGACCAGCAGTATCACCCGCGGACCGAAGCCGGGTCCGGACGTGCCCGCCAGCACGCTGCAGGCGAAACCGATGCCCAGGGCGAATGCGAGGATGATATCCCGCATGGTGTCCTCCCAACATGTCCTTTACGGCAGGATTCCTTGTATCCTACAGCGAGGCCCCACCCGCGAACAGGGGCCGTTTCCTGAGACCCAGGACACGCGGAGTACCCGCTGCAGGCCCCGGTTACCGGGTCCGTTACCGAAATATCCCCATGTGGACGTTCGGCGCATTTCCGGGCCCCGGGTGCCACCATGGCAGGGAACATCGAACCGGTCGGTGGGCCGTTCGGGGCACCTACGCCCCGGCGGGGCCCACCGACAGTATGCGAGAAGGTCCCCATGGCGATTGCGCCCGATTATGTCGATTCCCTCCTGGCCCAGTACGCGGGCCCCGACGCCAATGCCGCGTACCTCATGTGCGACCGGCACGATCCGGCCACCGTCGCCTTCACCCTGGTCGACGACGATCTGTCCAGCCGCGAGATGACCTTCGGCGAACTCCACGACCGCTCGGCCCGGCTGGCCACCACCCTGCACGAGCGCGGGATCGGGGTCGGTGACCGGGTGGGCGTGCTGCTGACCAAGCGCGCGGAACTGCCCGTGACCCTGCTGGCCCTGGCCCGGGTCGGCGCGGTCTACATCCCCCTGTTCACCGCCTTCGCCCACGGTGCGGTCGAGATGCGGATGCAGGCCGCCGGCGCCAAGCTCGTCGTCACCGAACCCGGCCAGGTGGAGAAGCTCGCCGGTCTGCCGGACATCCAGAAACTCGTGGCCGGCCCGGATTTCGCAGCCGCGGAGGCCGCGGAACCGCTGGAGACCTCGGCGTCGCTGGGGCCCGATGCCCCGTTCCTGCAGCTCTACACCTCCGGCACGACCGGCAGCCCGAAGGGCGTGCCGGTGCCGATCCGCGCGATGGCCGCCTTCCACGCCTATCACGAGGTCAGCCTGGACCAGCGGGCCGACGACGTGTTCTGGAACAACGCCGATCCCGGCTGGGCCTACGGCCTGTACTACGGGATCGTCGGCCCACTGATCCGCGGGCTGAAGAACATCCTGCACCATATGCACTTCACCCCCGAATCGACCTTCGCGGTGATGGAGAAGTTCCAGGTGACGAACTTCGCCTCGGCGCCCACGGTGTACCGAGCGCTGTCGAAGTCGGGCCTGCCGACCACCGCCCGGCTGCGGGTCGCGTCCTCGGCCGGTGAGCCGCTGACGGCCGATGTGACCGAATGGTCGCAGCGCGTCCTCGGGTCCGAGGTGCGCGATCACTACGGCCAGACCGAGACCGGCATGCTCATCTGCACGCACTGGAACCCGGTCGCCGAAACCCAGGTCAAGCCGATGTCCATGGGCACGCCGCTGCCCGGTATCGAGGGCACGATCCGCGACGGGGTCATCTCATTCGCCGCCGACAGCCCCATGCTGTGGTTCATGGGTTACGCCGACGACCCGGCCAAGACCGCCACGCGCTACACCGCGGACGGCCAGTGGTACTTGACCGGCGACCTGGGCCGGACGGACGAGGACGGCTACTTCTACTACATCAGCCGCGATGACGACATCATCCTGATGGCCGGCTACCGGATCGGGCCCTTCGACGTCGAAAGCGTCATCATCAACCATCCCGCGGTGGCCGATGTGGCGGTGGTTGGCCGTCCCGACCCCTCGGGCGTGCGCGGCGAACTGGCCGAGGCCTTCGTCGTCTTGGCCCCGGGGGTCGCCGGCTCGGACGCCCTGGCCACCGAGCTCAAGCTGCTGGTCAAGGAGAACTACTCGGCCCACGCCTATCCGCGCTGCGTGCACTTCGTCGACCAGCTGCCCAAGACCGAATCGGGCAAGGTCCAGCGCGGCGTCCTGCGCAAACTGGAGCTCTAACCTGTTGGGCGCCCGCGCTTTGCCGGAGTGGCTCCACAAATGCATCAGTGGCTCGAAAAGTCGTGAGTTTTCGAGCCACCCGTGCATTTGTGGAGCCACCGCGGGTTCAGGCGTCCAGGGTGCGCGAGGCGGGGGAGCGGGTCAGCGCCTCGGCCGCCTGTTGGAAGGCCTGGCGCACCGCCAACAGCGCAGGATGGGACTGTCTGCCCGCGCGCACCTCGGTGAACAGGGTGCGCGCAGGATGTCCCGGCAGGTCCAGGGGCACCACCCCGGCCAGGTGCACATCGCCCAGCAGCGCCGGCACGAAGGCGACCGCGTGGCCGCGGCGCACCAACTGCAGGTGCAGCAGCGGATCCGGGGTCTCGAACAGCACCCGGGGATGGAACCCCGCGGTGCGGCACTGCGTCGCCGCCCACTCGTAGATCCGCGTGCCCGGCGGCTCGAAGGCCCAGGCCGCCTGCGCCAGATCCGCCAGGGTCCGCGGGGCATCCGGGACAGCATCCTCTCCGCCGCCGAGGTCCTGGCCGGCCTCGTCCGCGGGCGCGGGCCCCGGGATGCCGCGTGCCGGCACGACCAGGCGCAGCGGGTCGGTGTAGAAGTCCTCGCGGTGCACCCCCGGCTGCGCCGGTACCGGCAGACCGGGGTATTCCTCGCCCAGGACCAGGTCGAAGTCGTGGGCCAAGAGACCGGAGTGCCCGGCCTCGACCTCCTGGTGGATCAGCTGGACGTCGAGCTCCGGTGCGGACCTGGCCAGCTTCGACAGGGCCAGCGGGGCGATCTCCAGGAGCACGGTGTGGAAGGACGCTACGCGGATCTTGCCGCGTGGGCGGTCCTGCGCTGCGGCGAGTTCGGACTCGGCCAGGGCCAAACGGTCGAACACGGCCTGGGTGTGCTCCACCAACTGCTGGGCCGCCGGCGTCAGCTGCACTCGGCGGCCGACATGTTCCAGCAGCGGCACCCCGGCCTCGCGCTGCAGGGCGGAGAGCTGTTGGGACACCGCGGACGGCGTGAAGTGCAGGGACTGGGCGGTCTTGGCCAAGGTGCCCTGCCGGGCCAGTTCGTGGAGCACCCGCAGGTGTTTGAGGTTGAGCACGGGGCCTCCTGGAAACATTAGTGAAGATCACCTATTCGCATCATAAACGTTAACTAGATTTATCCGTTTACGAGCGCGAATATTGATTCGTGACCACCTCCTCTTTTGAAGTCCCCGGGCCCTCTACGGCCTCTTTGCCCATCGTTCCCGCCGGCGCCGGAAACACTGGAATCGTCGGTGCCAGTGGTGTCTCTGGTGCGTCCGGTACTGCGCTGGGCACCGCTCCGGGCCCCGGCGCGCTCGGCCCCCGCCACCGCCCCGTACAGGGTGCGCTGTTCGTCCTTGGGTCGTGTCTGTCCCTGCAGTTCGGCGCGGCCTTCGCCGTGCAACTGTTCCCGGTGCTGGGCAGCTGGGGGACCACAGGGCTGCGGCTGGGCCTGGCCGGGCTGATCCTGTTGCTGGTCTTCCGGCCCAAGTTCTGGCGATTCACCGGGCAACAGTGGCGTGCGGTCGTCCTCTACGGCCTGGTGCTGGCGGGGATGAATGGCTTCTTCTACGCGGCCCTGGCCCGTTTGGACCTGGGTGTGGCCGTGGCGATCGAATTCCTGGGTCCCCTGGTCCTGGCGGCCTGCCTGTCCCGCAGGGCCGCCGACTTCGCCTGGACCGGCCTGGCCCTGGCGGGTATCGCCTTGTTCTTCGTGCGCGACCTGCTGGCCGTCTCCGGGGTGCACGCGGGCGCAGGCAAGGCGCTGGACCCGATCGGCGTCGTCTTGGTGCTGGTGGCCGGCGGCTTCTGGGCGATGTACGTGCTGGTGGGGGAGAAGACATCCCGCGTGGTGCCCGGCAAGGCGGGTCTGGCGGTGGGCGTGAGCATCGGCGGGGCGCTCAGCCTGCCGTTCGTGCCCGCCACCGTGCCCCATCTGAGCGCCGATCCGAAATTGCTGCTCATGGCCCTGGCCGTGGCGGTGATGAGTTCGGTGCTGCCCTATTCGCTCGAGTTCTCCGCCATGCGCAGGCTGCCCAAGGCCGCGTTCGGGGTGCTGCTGAGCGTGGAACCCGCGATCGCGGCCCTGGCCGGTTGGTTGTTGCTGGGCCAGAGCATCGGCGTACTGGGTCTGGCGGCGATCGCCCTGGTGGTGGGCGCCAGCGTGGGTTCGACGGCGACCGCGCGCAAACCGGAGCTCTAGCCGTACTTCCTTGGGTGCCCGCGCCTTGCCGGAGTGGCTCTCGCAAGTCGGGTGCGCCTCGGGTTGGGTGCCTGCGCCATGCCGGAGTGGCTCCACAAATGTATCTGTGGCTCGAAAAATCGTGAGTTTTCAAGCCACGCGTGCATTTGTGGAGCCACCGTCCGTGACCGTCTTAGAACGTCGCGGCGTCGATCACGAAGCGGTAGCGCACATCGGAGGCGACGACCCTGTCGTAGGCCTCGTTGATCTGGTCGGCGTTGATCAGTTCGATCTCCGCGGTGACCCCGTGGGCGGCGCAGAAGTCGATCATCTCCTGGGTCTCCTTGATCCCGCCGATGTTCGAGCCCGCCAGGACCTTCGAACCGCCGGTCAGGGATCCGGCCGGCACCGGCAGGTCCTCCGGGGGCAGCCCTACCAGCACCATCGCGCCATTGGGCCCCAGCATCCGCATATAGTCGGCCGGTTCGAACTGTGCGGAGATCGTGTTGATGATGAGGTCGAACTCCGATGGGTGCGCCCGCAGGGCCGCGGGGTCGTCCCCGGTGTGGATCAGGCCCGCCGCCCCGAACCGCAGCGCATCGTCGTCCTTGGCATGGGAGTGGGAGACGACCCAGACCTCGGCGCCCATGGCGACGGCCAGCTTGAGCGCCACATGGCCCAGCCCTCCCAGGCCCACCACCGCGACCCGCTTGCCCGGTCCCGCGCCCCAGCGCGCCAGCGGCTTGTACGTGGTGATCCCGGCGCACAGCAGGGGAGTCGCGGCTGCGGGGTCCAGCGATTCCGGGATGCGGATGAGGAAGTCGTCCTTGACCGGGATGTGGGTGGAGTAGCCGCCCTGGGTGATCGAGCCGTCGACCAGGTCCACCGAGTTGTAGGTGCCGGCCTTGCCGCCCGAGCAGTTCTCCTCCTGCCCGGCCAGGCAGAACTCGCACTCCCCGCACGAGTCGACCAGGCAGCCGACGCCCACCCTGTCGCCCACCGCGAAATCGGTGACGGCCGGGCCGATTTCGCTGATCCGGCCGACGATCTCGTGGCCCGGCGTCATGGGATAGCGGCAGCCGCCCCATTCGTCGCGCACGGTGTGGATGTCGGAGTGGCAGATGCCGGAGTACTCGATGGCGATCATGACATCGTGGGCGCGCAGGTCGCGGCGGTCCACGGTGGACTTCTCGAGCGGGCGGTCGGGGGCGAATGCGGTCATGCTGGCTACGGTCTTCATGCAGGCCAGGCTACCGGGTGCGGGTAACGGATGGGTGACAGCGCCGGGCGGTGGCAGGGGCGAGTGCGCGGGTGGTACCACTTGCGCACAGTGGCAGCAGATGCGCGCGCATCTCGTGCCACCGAGCGCAAGTGGTACCACCGTCAGGCTCGGGCGCTCGCCTCGACGGCGGTCCGGACCTCGCTCCCGGTCGCCTGAGCGGGGGCTGGGCCGGCGCGGATCAGTGCCCGGCCTTGCCCTCGATCCAGTAGTACTGCGTGAAGTAGGTGCCGCGCGGCATGCCCCAGGTCTCCTTGGCGTGCTGCTTGACCGCGCGGACCAGGGCGCGTTCCCCGGCGCCCCACACATAGGTGTCCGGCTGCGGGGTCGGCAGGGTGCGCAGCCACGCTGCCAGTTCTGTGCCCTTGGGCTCGTTCGCGGCCGGTTCGATCCAGTGCAGGTCGAGGCGCGGGTGAGTGGCGATGGGCAGGCCGGTGCGATCGGCGTGATCGTCCTCGATCGCCACCGTGATCGCCTGGTCGGCCGGGGTATCCGCGATCCACGTGTTGATCGCCGGCAGCGCAGTCAGGTCTCCCACCAGCACATACGCCGAGGTCCCCGCCGGGACCTTGGGCTGTGCCGGGGTGAGTGCCACAAGGGACTCCTGGCCCGGTTGGGCGTGCTTGGCCCAGTCGGTGGCCGCACCGGTGGCGTGCAGCACGAAGTCGGCGTCGAAGGTGCCGGCGGCCCGGTCCACCGCGGAGAAGGTATAGGCGCGCATCGTGTCCTGGCTGGTGTCCTCCTGTCGTGGGGCCCAGAGGCGGAACCAGGCGGTGGGGAACACGTCGAGGTCCGCCACGAGGTCCGGCGCGTGGAATCGGATGCGCAGGTAGTAGTCGTTGAGGTACTCGATGGACTCCACCACGACGGGGTGGTCTTTGATCCGCCACAGCTTCGTGATTACGCGATCGACATTCACCATGCAGCACAGGCTACCCTGAATCTGCGGTTCTGTGGAGCACGGCTGAGCCCTGGTCGCGAGATTCAGGGGCGAGCTCCGGTCCTGAGCGCCGGACACGGCCTACCGGAAATTTCATATCTCGCTTATATTTGCCATATGTGGCTTCTGGCAATGGTGCTGGGCACCCTTGGAATCATCTTCAATGTCTTTCTGGCCTGGCCCCAGGTGTGGCGCGCCGCGCGCGTGGGCGCCGAGGGCGTTGCGATCGGCACCGTGCTGATCGGCTTCCTGGCGCGCGCCCTGTGGTCGGCCTATGCGGTGCGCCTGCACGACCCGACCCTGTTCATCGGCCAGGCGCCGGCCGGTCTGGGACTGCTGGCCGTCGCATTCTTCGTCTCCCGGGATCGGCGCCATGTCTCCCGCCGGGCGGCCTGGACCATGTGGACGGGCCTGGTGGTGGCCGTCGCGGTGTCCTCGGTGATCGTCATGATCAGCCCCGTGATCTTCACCGTGCTGGCCGTGGGGATCGCGGCCATCGCCTCCCTGCCGCAGCTGTTCCGCGTGCTGGCCGCCCCCGAGCGCTCCAGCGGGGTGTCGGTGGCAATGCAGTGGTTCACCGCCGCGGCCAGCACCTGCTGGTTGACCTACGGGCTGGTCACTGGCAACTGGGTGATCTCCCTGCCGCACCTGGTGCTGCTGCCGGCCGCGGTCATCACCGCCTGCGTGGTGCTGCGCGCCCGCCGCAGCCCGGCCCCGCGCATGGCCGTCGCATTTCCCTGAGGTCGCGCCCCTGGAATCTCTGGGCCATGTGTTTCAGATTGGGCCATTCGGGCGGTTTCAGGGGGTGGTTGCAACACCGGTGTGCTCAGGCCTCAAGGACCTCCCGCATCCGCTCCGCGGGCGTACGCCATTCTAGCGTCTTCCTCGGCCGATCATTGAGCTCGTTTTCAACGTACT